>JAPDPX010000002.1:558970-649437 GCA_034506255.1 candidate division KSB1 bacterium
GCCTTATGATCTTTCGCGCGGGCGGATTACGTATCGCTACAAATAAGGCACACGGCGCATGACGCGGCAGGCCAGCACAAGGGAGACATGACGATGAAGGTTCGGTCCTCGATCAAGAAAATTTGTGAGAAGTGCAAAATCATCCGGCGCAAGGGCAAAATTCTGGTGATCTGCCCCGCCAATCCCAAACACAAGCAGCGTCAGGGGTGAGGTGGCGCAGGCACCACGGCGCATGACGGTGTGTCGGCGCCTGCCCGAGATGTTGAACCGGCTGGGATAAATCTGTCTGAATGGAGGCACACGGTGGCTCGAATTGCGGGCGTTGATTTACCTCGTGAGAAGCGAATCGATATCGCATTGACCTATATTTTTGGCATCGGGCGCAACAATGCGCGCGCGATCATCGCCGAGGCGGGGGTGGATCCCGCGGTGCGTGTCAAGGATTTGTCACCTGACGATATTGCCAGGATCCGCTCCGCGATTGGCGCCAATTACAAGGTGGAGGGCGCGCTGCGCGCGGAGATCTCGATGAACATCAAGCGGTTGATGGATATCGGCTGTTATCGCGGCTTGCGCCATCGCCGCGGGCTGCCGGTGCGCGGCCAGCGCACGCACACCAACGCCCGCACCCGCCGCGGCCGTCGCCGGGTGGTGGGCGGCAAGTCGACCGCCAAAGCGCCTGCCAAGAAGTAATGTGAAACGACTGCGAGCCCGGAATTTTTTGACCATCTTTTCCAAGGAGAGTGCAGCTTGGCTAATCCAAAGAAAAAGCGCACCAAGAAGAAAGAAAAAGTCGATGCCAACGGCCTGGCGCACATTCAGGCGACCTTCAACAACACCATCGTGTCGTTGACGGACATTTACGGCAACCTCATCGCGTGGGCTTCCGCCGGCAAAGTCGGGTTCAAGGGGTCGCGCAAGAGCACACCATTCGCCGCCCAGGTGGCGGCGGAAAATGCCGCGCGCGCGGCGATGGATTTGGGCTTGCGCCGGGTGGAAGTGCTGGTGAAAGGCCCGGGCTCGGGCCGGGAGGCGGCGGTGCGGTCGCTGCAGGCAGCGGGGTTGGAAATCTCCGCGATCCGCGACGTGACCCCCATCCCGCACAATGGTTGTCGTCCCCCGAAGCGTCGTCGCGTCTAATCGTCCGTTGGAGGAATTGAAAGTCTATGGCAAGATATATCGGCCCTGTTTGCAAACTCTGCCGGCGGGAAGAGAAAAAGCTTTTCCTGAAGGGCGCCAAATGCACGTCCCCGAAGTGCCCCCTGGAGAAACGCAACTTTCCGCCCGGCCAGCACGGCAAGAACCGGCGTTTCAAAGTCTCGGCCTACGGGCTGCAGTTGCGTGAAAAGCAGAAAATGCGCCGGATTTACGGCCTGCTGGAACGGCAATTTCACAATACCTACAAGAAGGCGCTGCGCGTGAAGGGCGTCACCGGCGAGAATTTGATGCGCCTGCTGGAGCGCCGCCTGGACAACATCGTTTATCGTCTGGGATTCGCACCGTCGCGCAATGCCGCACGGCAGTTGGTGCGCCACCGCCATTTCATGGTGAATGACCGCCTGGTTGACATCCCCTCCTATTTGGTGAAGAGCGGCGATGTCATCAAAGTGCGTGAGAAGAGCCGGAAACTGGAAATCATTCACGCCTCGCTGCGCAAGATGCGGGAAGGCAAGGCGCTGCCGTGGCTGGACCTCAACAAGGCCAACCTCACCGGCACCGTGCTCGAAATCCCGGCGCGCGCGGACATCCCGACGGAAGTGAATGAAGGCCTGATCGTGGAATTGTATTCGAAGTAAAGTGAACTTTCCGCTGCGCGTGACGGCCCGGAGGGCCGCCCGAATGAAGCCGGCCGACCCGGGAAGCGGCAGCCCGCCTGCCGACGCGATCACCACCGGACCGTCGAAAGTTCACATAAAAGCGGAGATCTCCAAACATGAATTGGCCGTATCTACAAATGCCCGAAGGTGTCGTGCTCGAGGAATCGAGCTATTCCAGTACCTTTGGCAGATTTATCGTGCAACCCCTGGAACGCGGGTTCGGAACGACAATTGGCAATGCTCTGCGCCGGGTCTTGCTGTCCTCCCTGCCGGGTGCAGCAATCACCATGGTCAAGATCGACGGTGTGCTGCATGAATTCTCCTCCATCCCCGGGGTGGTGGAGGATGTCACCCAGATCATCCTCAATCTCAAGGAGGTCCGCTTCAAACTCATCAACAAGAAGCCGGACCGGGTGATGCTGGAGCTGAACGGCCCCAAGGAATTCACCGCCGGCGACATTCAAAACGGCACCACCGATTTCGAGATTCTCAATCCCGACCATCATATCGCCACCCTCAACAAGGGCGCCAATCTCAAGATGGAGTTGCGCATCGGCCGTGGGCACGGCTATGTCCCCGCGGAGGAAAACAAGATGCCCGATCAGCCCATTGGCGCGATTCCGATCGATGCGATCTATACGCCGATCAAGAATGTCAGCTACCGCGTGGAGAATACGCGCGTGCAGCAGCGCATCGATTATGAGAAGCTGATTCTCGAAATCACCACCGACGGCAGCATCACCCCGGATGACAGCCTGACCTACGCCGGCAAGATTCTGCGCGATCACGTCAACCTGTTCATCAATTTCGACATCGAGCCGGAGGAGGAGGAGCCCTCCGAGATCGATGAAGAGTCGTTGAAAATTCGCAAGCTGCTCAAGATGCCGGTGGATGAGCTGGAACTGTCGGTGCGCTCCTACAACTGTCTGATGGCGGCAAACATCAAGACCATCGGCGATCTGGTGCGCCGTGATGAGCAGGAGATGTTGAAGTTCAGAAACTTTGGGCGCAAATCGCTGCAGGAGCTGACCCAGATTCTCGAAGAAAAGGGCCTGCACTTCGGCATGGACGTGGACCGCTACCTGCGCGCGGACAGCGAATAGACACAGGGAAAACTATGCGACATCGCAAAGACCTCAAAAAGCTGGGACGGACCGCCAGCCACCGCAAGGCCATGCTGTCGAATCTGGCCAGCTCGGTGTTCGAACACAAACATGTGCGCACTACCACCGCCAAGGCCAAGCAAGTCCGCCGGCTGGTGGACCGCCTGATCACGCATGCCAAGAAAAACACGGTGGCGGCCCGCCGGTTGGTGTTCAGCGAACTGCGGCGCCGTGACATCGTCAAGAACCTCTTCGATGAAATCGCGCCGAAATATGCCACCCGCAACGGCGGCTACACCCGGGTGTTGCGAATCGGCCGTCGCCAGGGCGATGGCGCCGAGCTGGCCATCCTGGAGCTGGTGGGCTATGAAGGCGTGCAGCTCGAAAAGCAGCAAGCCGCGGCCGAAAAGCGCGCGGAGCGCAAGAAACGCAAGCAGGAAGAAATGAAAGCGGAGGCCGAGCGTCAAGCCCGGGCGGAACGCCCCGAAAAAGAAGAGTGAACTCCCCGTTTCTTTTTGATGATACCTGCATGATAACCTGCCCGCGCCAGGCTGAACCCCGCCGCTGCCGATTCGGTGAGGTGACACCTGGCGTTTTTGTTTTCGACGTTTTCATTGCGGAGGGGTAAGATGACCACGAGCACAGCACGTCAGATTCGGGCGCCGCGCGGCACCACTCTTTCCTGCAAGGGCTGGGTGCAGGAAGCGGCCCTGCGCATGTTGATGAACAATCTCGATCCCGAGGTTGCCGAGCTTCCCGCGGCGCTGGTGGTCTACGGTGGCCGCGGCAAGGCGGCGCGCAACTGGGAGTGCTTCGATGCCATCGTGCGCTGCCTGCGCGAGTTGGAGTCGGATGAAACGCTGTTGATCCAATCCGGCAAACCGGTGGGCATGTTCCGCACCCATCGCGAGGCCCCGCGCGTGTTGCTCGCCAACTCCCTGCTGGTGCCGGCGTGGGCCAATGCCGCTTATTTTCGCGAGCTGGAAGATCGCGGGCTGATCATGTACGGCCAAATGACGGCCGGAAGCTGGATATACATCGGCACACAGGGCATCCTGCAGGGCACCTACGAAACATTTGCCGCGGCCGCTGCCAAACATTTCGGCGGCTCGCTGGCCGGCCGGTTGGTGGTCACCGGCGGCATGGGCGGCATGGGCGGCGCGCAACCTCTGGCTGCCACGATGAACGGGGCCGCCTGCCTGGTGGTGGAGGTCGACCGGCAGCGCATCGAGCGCCGCATCCAACAACGTTATTGCGACCGGCTCGCTGAAAATCTCGATGAAGCACTGGCTCTGCTGCTTCCTGCGCAGCAGAACAAACAGCCACTCTCCGTCGGTTTGGTGGGCAATTGTGCCGAGGTTTTGCCGGAGCTGGTGCGCCGCGAGGTGGTGCCCGATGTGCTCACCGATCAAACCTCTGCGCATGACGAACTCAACGGCTATGTGCCGCATGGCCTGCCCTACGCCGAGGCGCTCGCGCTGCGCGCCAGCAATCCCGCAGAATACATCAAACGCGCCTACGCCTCGATGGCCGTGCACGTGCGTGCCATGCTGGAGCTGCAAAAACGCGGTGCGGTCACTTTCGATTATGGCAACAATCTCCGCGCGCAAGCGCACAAGGCCGGTGTCAGCAACGCCTTCGATTTCCCCGGTTTTGTGCCCGCTTACATTCGCCCGCTCTTCTGTGAAGGCAAAGGCCCGTTTCGCTGGGCCGCGCTTTCCGGCGATCCGCAGGATATCGCGGTCACCGACGAGCTGGTGTTGCAGTTGTTCCCCGGCAATTCCGCGCTGCGCCGCTGGATCGAGATGGCGCGCACGCGCGTGGCCTTTCAGGGATTGCCGGCGCGCATCTGCTGGCTCGGCCTGGGCGAGCGCGCCCAGTTTGGGCTCGCGCTCAACGAGCTGGTCGCCGCCGGCAAAATCAAAGCGCCGGTCGTGATCGGCCGCGACCATCTTGACTGCGGTTCGGTGGCCTCGCCCAACCGTGAAACCGAAGCAATGCGCGACGGCTCGGATGCCATTGCTGACTGGCCGATTCTCAACGCTCTGCTCAACACCGCCTCCGGCGCCTCCTGGGTGTCGGTGCATCATGGTGGCGGCGTCGGCATCGGCTATTCGATTCACGCCGGACAAGTGATTGTCGCCGACGGCACCCCCGAGGCGGCGCGCCGTCTGGAGCGTGTGCTGACCAATGACCCGGGCATCGGGGTGGCGCGCCACGCCGATGCGGGCTACGAGCTGGCCCGGCAAGTGGCGCGTGAACGCAACGTCAAGATTCCCATGCTGCCGGCATGACGGCTCTCCTGATTCACAATGCCCGCCTCGCCACCCCGATTGCCATCCGGGGCGGGAAGCCGGAATGGACGGTGTGCGAGATTTTCCCCGCCGCGCTCTATTGTGAAAATCAGCGCATCGCACGTGTCGGCAGGCAGGAGACGGTGCTGGAGGATTTGCCCGCCTGCGATGAGCTTGATGCGCAGGGCCGGCTGTTGACCCCGGGTCTGGTCGATTGCCACACACATCCGGTCTTTTTCAATCACCGGGCGCATGAATTCGTGCTGCGCGTGCAGGGTGCCACCTATCAGCAAATTGCTGCCGCCGGCGGCGGCATTCGCTACAGCGTGCGGGATCTGCGCAGCGCCACCGCAGAAGAATTGTTGCAGCGCGTGCTGCACCGTCTCGATGTTTTTTTGGAACACGGCACCACCACCATCGAAGCCAAGAGCGGTTACGGCCTGAGCCTGGAGCATGAATTAATGTCGTTGCGGGTGCTGCAACGCGCCGCCGCCGCGCATCCGGTCGAAATCGTGCCGACTTTTCTCGGCGCCCATGAAGTGCCGGACGAATATCGCAGCCGGCGCAGCCAGTATGTGGATTTGATCATTCACGAGATGATTCCCGCGGTCGCCGCGCAGGGGCTGGCGCGTTTCGCCGATGTCTTTTGTGAGAGCCACGTGTTCAACCAGACCGAGGCCCTTCAGGTGCTGCAGGCGGCTGCCGCGCACGGTTTGCGGCCGAAGATTCATGCCGACCAGTTGTCTGAAAGCGGCGGTGCCCGGGTGGCGATTGCCACCGGTGCCGTTTCCGCCGATCATCTCGAACACACGCCGGCGGCCTTGCACGAGCCGTTGCGCCAAGCCGGGGTTGTGCCCGTGCTTCTGCCCGGCGCGGCTTTTTTCCTGGGCGCGAAACAGTATGCCGATGCCCGCGCGATGATTGCCGCCGGCCTGCCGGTCGCCATCTCCACGGATTTCAACCCCGGCTCGTGCATGACCGAAAGCCTGCCGATGATCATGACCCTCGCCTGTCTGGCGCTGCGCCTGACACCGGCGGAAGCGCTGGTGGCTGCGACCCTGCATGCCGCTCATGCCCTGGCGCAGGGGAACCAAATCGGTTCCCTTGAAGTTGGCAAGCAGGCCGATGCCGTCCTGTGGGAAGCGGACTCGATAAATGAAATTCCCTATCATTTCGGCATCAATCTGGTTTTCACCGTTGTCAAAAAGGGCCGCGTGGTTTTCACGCGCCATGCTGCACACCGGACTTTGTATGAGACACATCCCCACTGTTGAGCGCCATCCATGAGTTTACCGCTGAAGTTTAAGAAGTGGCTGCCGGTCGCGCTGGCTTTGGCCGCCGTGGCTTGTACCAATGATTCGCCGCTTGCCATAGATTCCGAGCTGCTGCTGCCCGGCCAGCGCGGTCAGGCCGCACTGCAACTGGGGCCGCTGGCAGCAATGCTCGACAGCTCCGCGGCCCGCCCCATCCCGGTCGCCACCGGTTATGTGCTCAGTGCCAATCTCGATGAAATCGAAAGCCGTGCGCTGGTGCGCTTTGACAGCCTGGTCGCGGTGAAGAATCCGATCACCAAGGCGGTGCTCAATGTGACGGTCTCGCGCACGGCCAACGACATCAACACCACCTACGCGCTCATGCAGGCACATGTGGTGCGCGCCGCCTGGGATCCGGCGACGGTGCAATGGGAGGATATGGCCGCCGGCCAGTTTGACGCACAGCCGCTGGCCACCAGTCTGGGCTCGCGCGGGGCGACATTGTACGCCTTCACGCTGGATACCAGCCTGGTCAATGCCTGGCGCCGCAAAGCACAACCCAACCACGGCTTCCTGATCGAGGTGTTGCCGGTGGGAGTCGGCATGGAGATCAGCGATTTCTCCCTGCAGCTTGAGGCGGCCGGCACCACCACCGCGATCAACCAGAAGGCCACGCGCACCGCTTTTGTGGCACGCCGCATTCCCGGCGCGGCTCTCCCTCCGGGGCCGGTTTATGTTGGCCATTATGTCGGGAAGAATGAGAAGTATCAGGCCGCGCTTTTTTTCAATCTGAATGCCATTCCCAAAGGCGCCACCATCAGCCGGGCAGTGTTTCGCGCGCAGATCGACACGACCGTGTCGCAGTTCGCGCACGGCCCGGTGAATTTGGAATTGTTCCTGCTGGCGGAGGCACAAGCGGATCCCCTCACGGCACCAGCCGACACACTGGGTCCCTCCCGCCAGTTCACGGTGACCGCGAGCAGCCGCCAGGTGGAGTCGGTGGTCACAGAGTTGATACAATACGCGATCAACAGGTCGGGTTTCCACGGTTTGTTGGTGCGCCCTTTGGGAACGCTGCTCGACCGCAGCCGCGTGGCTTTTTATTCGCGCGAAACCGATCTCAGCCGCGCGCCCCAGTTGCTGGTCCATTACACCCTGCCGCCGGCCGGGCGCTGAGCCGAACCGTTGTTCGGCAGCATGCACCAACCGTTGGCGGCCAACCAATTTCTGCTCCTGTCACCATGATGAAGCGTGCCCCTCATTGTGTTGTACTCCTGATCCTGCTGCTGGCAGTTTTGCCGGAATGGCTCGCTGCCCAGTCGATTTATTCACGGCGCGGCATCGGCCTGATTCGCTATCGTGACGAGGCCAAGGCCCTGGGCATGGGCGGCGTGAGCCTGGCGATCGCCGACAGCGTGTCGATCTACCTGCTCAATCCTGCGACCATGGCCAGCATCACCACCACCCACATTCAGGGCGGGTTTCTCTACGATCGCACCAGCTTCGCCAGGCAGGGCAGCAACTCGAGTTTTCAAGATGCCAATGTCAGCAGTGTCAGCCTCCTGCTGTCGCTCAAACGCGGCTACACCTTCGCCTTCGGTCTGCAGCCCTACAGCCGGGTGGAATATGCCTTCCGCGGCAAGGGTGCCACTGATTCCACGCAATATGAAGAATCACTGGTGGGATCGGGAGGGTTGGACAACGCCTACATCGCGCTGGGCGCAACCCTCGGCCGCTTCCGTCTGGGGGTGGCCGGTGATTTCTATTTCGGTTTGATCGAGCGCACCTGGGAGGTGCGCCACGCCAATTCCCTGTATCGCAGCACCAAGGATGCAATCACGATCAAACTGGGCGGCTTCGGCATGCATGGCGGCGTGCAGACACAGATCGGCAATTGGGAGGCGGGGGCGGTGTTCAGTCTGCCGGTGCAGCTCAGCACTGAGATCAGCCATTATCCCCAATTCGATGATGACCGCCTCGTTTTGTTCTCGCGTACTGTCGAATTGCCGGCGTGGTTCGGTGCCGGTGTGGGGTATCATCCCAATCCACACTGGCTGCTGGCCGCGCAATGGCGCCGGCAGCAGTGGGGCAAGGTCGATCCCGACAAGCTGCTCGACGCGCAGGGTGTGAACGCCAATCACTTCGGTCTGGGGGTTGAGGTTATGCCCAGCCGCGACCCGCTGGAAGGTTTCTTCAAACGGCTGCAATATCGTGCCGGCTTTACGCTCAGTGAGCTGCCCTATCGCGAGCCGGCCGGCGCCAATGATCTGCGCAAGCTGTCGGAATGGACCGTGACCGGGGGTGTGGGTTTGCCTTTCAATCGCGGCTTCAGCCGCATTGATTTTGCCATCGAATTCGGCGCACGTGGCGTGGAAGCGGGGAATTTGACCAGGGAAAAGATTTTTCGCTTTTCCGCCGCCGTCAGCGGCAGCGAACGCTGGTTTCAGCGCCGCAACCGGAATTGAGATGGCCGGACTGACCGGCGCCTGTGGCAACGTTCAAGGCCAAATCAGGACACCCTGGTTTGGCCTTTTGCATTTGTCGCCGCGGCCGGGAAAAATGATCGCGAGCGTTGAGATTTTCAGGAGAGCGGCAGAGGGTGATCCGGATCATTCACGTATCAGGGAGGATTTGAGGTTCTCGAGAAGGTGGAGATCCGCACGGCGTGGCAGAATGATCTCCGCCAGCGAAGCGCCGTTCAGGCGTTGATAGGCGCGCAGCAGATGGAGCGTCGCCAGAGTGTAAGACAATGAACTGGCCAGCGCCGCGCCCAGAATGCCGAAGCGCGGAATCGTGCAGAGATTGATGCCGAGATTCGCAAAAAAAGCCAGAGCCAGTGCCTGGTTGTTTTCCCGCGGATGGCCGCGGCCAACCAAATGGCTGGTGAGCAGATTGCTGAGCGCATACATCACCACGCCGGGCAACAACAACCACAGCGCCGGCACGGCCGGAACAAACGCCGGCCCGAAAACCAGCGTCACAATATGATCAGCCAGCAGCCCGAGCAGCAGCGCGGCCAGCAGGGTAAGCCAAAGGGTAAACCGGCAGACCCGCGAGGTGAGCTCCCGGGCTTCAAGCTCCGAAAGCCGGGAGGCCTGCGGCAGCAGTACCACGGACAAGGTCTGTGGCACGAACCAGAGTATCTCGGCGAGAACAGTGGCGGTGGAGTAGAAACCCACGGCCGTTGCGTCGAGCAGGGAATTGCAGAGAATGAAATCGAGGCGCCAGCTCAGCAGGTAGAGCACGATGCCGGGATAGGTTTTAAGACCGTAGCCCAGCGTCTCGCGAAACAGCCTGGAATGCCAGCGCAGGCCAAAGCGGGCTCGTTGATAAATCCGCCGGCAGGCATGCAGCGCCACCAGAGCATTCACCGCGCTCCACCACAGCATGGCGCTGGTCACGTGCAGACCGTGCCCCCACAGCAACAGCAAAAAACCGCACAACAGAAGCACCTGCCGGCTGAGATTGGGCAGGTTGAAGCCGCCAATATCATCGTCCGCCAGTGCAAGATAGTTGAAAATCAAAAACAGAAGGTGGAAGGGAGCCGCCCAGACGGCGAGTGCGGTGAGCGAGGGCGCGATGTCTTTGAACAATAGCGCATCTGCCCATGGCCGCAGCAGCCAGTAAAGCCCGAGCAGCGCCGCCCCGGCGGCCAGTGAGAAGATGAGCGCATTCTCAGCGGCCGGGCGCAGTTCCGCGCGTTTTTGGCCGAGCAGATAGATGTTGGCATTGGTAAGACCGAGGCTGATAACCTGCGCCAGCAGCATGGGCAGGAGCGTCAGCACGGCATAAAAACCCTTGCCCTCCGGACCCAGAAAGCGCGCGGTCAAAGCCGAGATGAGAAAGCCGAAGACGGCGATGGCGATGCGGCTCGCCAGGGTGAGCGAGCTCTTGCGCAGGAAGCTCATGTCACGGCCGGTTTCATACCGGCGGGCGCAGCCGGCCTCGGCTCCACCTGCCCCAAGCCATAGCCGATGAGGAACCAAAACATGGTGACCACCTCGGCGTCACCGAAAGTCCAATCAAAAAGCCCGGCAACCAGAAAACCGATCATGGCGGCACGCACTGCACGCACGAGTGATTGCCCTGCGGGATTCGCCTGTGCCAGCACCCGGCCAAGGCGGCGCCACACCTCCACCATCAACCAGCCGAAAGCAAGCAAGCCCACCGCGCCCACACTGACCAGCAGGGTAAAATAGGTGCTGTGATAATGGCCGATGTGAAAAACGTCATAGGCGATGCCCTCGTTGAAATCGGTGCCGGGTGGCGCATAGTTGCGCGTCAGCGCCGCCAGATCACGCCAGCCCACCCCGAACAGTGGATGGTCGGCGAAAATCTGCAGGGCATATTGCCATTGCACCAATCGCACCTGGGTGGTGGTGACGCTGGGATCGAAGATGCTCAGCATGCGTTGTTGCAGCGCCACCGGAGAAAACAGAAATGCCACCACCAGCACCGCTGCCGCAATGGGCAGTGCGCGCCGCCATTGCCGCGCGAGCAGATAGAGCACGCCGGCAGCATAGCCCACGTAAGCGCCACGGACCATGCTGAACAGCAAGGCCGGTAATTGCGGCAACAGGGCCAGCATCGCCAACCCGCGCTCTCGCCGGGAGGGCGCGGCCAGTGCCACTTGTGTCGCGATCAAGGCAAACATGGCGGCCAGCGCGCCCCAGGTCATGGTGGTCGATTGCGTGGCCATGACTTTGACATGCGCGCCGAGCAGGAAACGCAACAGGCCGTAGCCGGCGGTGCCGGCAGCCACCGCCACAAAAGTCCACAACAGCGGCCGGCGCCAGCCGGGATGGTGGCGCAGGGAATGAGCGACGCCATAGGCGCCCAGCACCGTCAGCAAATGCCGCAGGTTGCGCAAGCTCTCGGCTGGTGTCTCGGACAGCACGGTGGCCAGCACACAGGCAAGCGTGAAGGCGAGCAGCGGCCACTCAAAACCGAGTGTCAGCGCGGTCCAGGTGCCGTGCGTCCCTCGCCGGACGAACTGCAGGACAAGCGTGAGCGTCAGCAGTCCCAAACTCATGTGGGCACCGGCAATGGAAAAATTCACAAACGCAGCCAGGGCGAACAAAGCAAAAGCCTGGAGCAAGGTCAGCCATTTGTTACAACGCAATTGCGGGGCAGGCACAGCCATTCCGGAGGTTCCTTGCAGAGCATGAGTTCGGGGAAAGCGATCACACCGGCGCCGTTGGCTGAGGCCGGCGCCGGCAATATAGCGAAAACCGGTGCGGGTTTCAAAAACAAATCTTGCAAGGCGAAGACGAGGAAGGCCTCATCCTTTCGCCGGACGGGGCAGAAGGAGGTTGATGCTCCGCGGGAGCGGCAGGAGTTGGTTTATGAATTTTTTGAGTTCAGGATGACCCGGTCAAGTTGGTCCCGCAGTTGCATGGCCCGTCGCTGGCGGTCATTGGGTCGCGCGGCCGTCACCGACAAGTGTTCCCGCGCCCGCACGGGATCCTGCAGGATCAAATATCCCTTGGCCAGATAGAAATGCATCAGGTAGAAGGTCTGTATTCGGTTCAAGGAAGAATCCGCGGCGGCTTTGGCCACCACCGGCTCGCTGCGGCTGATCGCAGCAGCAACCATCGCGGCATCATAACGGGGCGCCAGAGGATTCCAAACCGACTGGTGCGCGAGTTTCAAACTGGCGAAGAGATCATAGAAGCTTGCGCGCAACAGCCGGTAGCCGTTGCGGTTTTCCTGCGCGATGAACCGCTGCGCGGCAGCTTGTGCCTGTTGGAACTCCCCCGCAATCAAATCGAGCTCGATTTCTTGGAGCGAAGTTGCCTCTGCATTCGCGGGGGCACCCGCCCGGCGCTCGGCGAAAGAGGCAAAATCCTCATGTTGAAGAGACCCCAGGCGATGAAAGGGGGATTGCCAAATTTGGCGCACGCCCACGCTGCCGAGATAGAAGGCGGGCACACAGCCCGCCAGCACGAGGGAGACCAGCCGGCGTGATGATTTGCGCTTGTGGCGGGCAAACAGGCAGGGCGGGGAAGCGGGCAGTTCCTTCTTTTCGATCCGCTCATCTGCCAGCACCGCAGCCACGATGCGCTCCGCGGCATCACTTTTCCGGCGGTAATAGGCCAGGCGTTTGCGGCACAGGCTGCATTCCTGCAAATGGGCGAGCACCGCGCGTGCGGTGCCCGCCGGCGTGAAGTGTTCACTCAGACACTCTGCCTGTTTTTTCTCGGCAAGATATTCCAGGATGGCGTCTGCGCTGGGATGGCTGGCCTGCAGGTAACGGCTGAGGCGTTGACGCCATCTCGCAGAGTCGCGAATGAGCTGTTGGCAGCTTTGACAATGCTGAAAATGTTGGTGGGCTTTCTGCAGCAGGGTTTCCGGAATCGGCTCGTCCAGGCGCAAAGCTCGCTTAACGCTTTCGTGCTCGGTGTGCGTCAAGTCCATGATGACGACCCTCCCCATAATTTGGATGCATCAGGCTAAACAGCTTTTTTTTTGCGCGAAAATACAGCAGGCGAACGGCCCCGATGGGCTTCTTCAAGTGCTGCGCAATGTCATCGTATTCCCAGCCATCCAGCACGCGCATGACGATAACCAGCCGCTGCTCCGGCTGCAGGTGTTGGAGAAGCAGTTCGATCTCCAACCGGTTCTCAAGGCGGGCAGTCTCATGCGACAGCTGCAGTTCCGGCAGGTCTCTGCCGGGTGTTTCAAACATCGCCTCGAGCGATTCGGAGCATTCGCGGTAACGCTTTCGAATGAATCTTTTTCTCGTCGCGGTACAAACCACCCCCAGCCATGCGGGAAGATGACGTATGCTGTGCAGCTTTCCCAGAAAGGCAGCGATCACCTCTTGCGCAAAATCTTCATCAGAAAGGCCGGACGGCAGGCGGTCGTGACGCACGAAGGCACGGGCGCATTTGCGCACATGTCTGCACAACATTGCAAGTGCCGCAGAATCGCCGGATTTGGCATCTGCCAGAAGCCGCTCCCAGTCTTGGATTTCCTTCCCTCCCCTGCTGTCACCGGCTTGCCAGTGCTTATCGGTGTTTTCGCCGGGCATGGGAACTCTCGATTTAAGTGGCGAGAAGCGACGCGCAGTTGCTCACGATACCGCAGCGAGATCCGGGGCAGACCGCCTGGTTACGTTGGAGCTTCAAAACTGCAGCCAAACATAAGCGTCGAAACTTTCAATTACAAGTGGAAATTGCTGCTTACTCGAAAACGAGCCCATCATGTGCTTGCCGCCCAAAGCGGCACGAGGCCTTGTGCCCACCAGATTGTGGCGGGGCAGGCCAGCGCCGGAACAGCCCTGGTGTCGGGGTTTATGGCTTGCCGGTTGTGCCAGTTCCGCGTTTTCAGGGTCGCCTCTGTGCCTGCCAGAGTTGATGGCGGCCGCGATACTCGCGTCGAAAATCATCAATGGTGGCAGCCAGACTCGTGCGGCGGCCGGGGGCGGTGTTTTTCCACACCAACTCCACCCGGCGGGCATGAGGCGAGAGCGGAATGGTCTCCACCTGTGGAGCAACCGCCTGCCGGTCAACCAGAATACTCGTTACCTCGGCAAATTTCGGTACATGAAACCACAGATAACGTGGTACCACCTGCCAGCGTTGTTCCAGGTCGATCACCAGCCGGTCTGCCAGCGTGGTGGCGGCAAGTGAGATTCGGCCAAATTTTGTGCTGGCTTGGGTCAGGGTGATTTTGCCGCCGGGCTTCATCCAGGCGGGAGATGCGGCGGGGAACAAATGCAAATCCCGGCCCTGCTCGCGCAGCAACATGTTGCGCACCAGTGTGATCAATTTTGCGCCTGGTGCCTCGCCGGGCAGATTTATCTCGAGCTCCTCCCGCTCGCTCCAGGGCTGCATTTTTGTCCCGATGAGTTGGTGGCTGGCGCTGGTGTGGAGCAGCAAAGCGTACAAGTCTTGTACTGCCATATCCGGCTCATTTCGGAGCAATGCCGCCTCCGCCAGCAGAAGGGTGATGTGTGGATCCAGGCTCCCGTCTGCCGGCCGGACATAAAGACCTTCTTCAAAACTGCTGCGCAGGGTGTGAATGGCTGCACTGACTCCGGCATCACCCGGGTCCACCACCTGTGCCGCAACCGCCGCCTGCAAAAGCTCACGGGCCTCTGCGTCCGTCATGCGTTTGCTTGCGCCGGTTGTCCCTGAGGTCGATGATCGGCGGAAAAGCTGTTGCCGCAGCGTGGCCTGCAACCCCTCATGCTGCTGCAGGTAATGCTCCGCCAGAGTGGACAGTCCGCTCACTCTGGCGATGGTGGCGGCATTCTCCAGGGCACATACCTGCCAGGCCACTGCTGGCGCCGGGGAATGGCCGGTGGCCTGCTGCAGCTTGTCCCGCACTGCTTGCAGGAAAGCCCGGCCGGTGGGCGATTCGTTGTTGAATTCGAGATGTTGCCGCACCGCACGGCTGAGGCGGGCAAGGGTTTCCCAAGTGGCGGTGGAGGTGGAGTCCACGGCATGGCGGTTTGCCGGCAGCCGCTGTATGATGCCCCGCAGTATTTTTTCCGCCAGTGAATGATGGCCCATCAAATCGAACGCGGCGGCGGCCTCACCCGCCTGACCGAAGTGGGAAGGATTTAGCCGCGCCGGCTCGCCGAACAGGATGGCATTGTAGATGAGGTGAGCCCGCAGCGTCTGTCCGATCTTGGCCTCCGGGAAGTCGAAACGGGCGCCGGCCTCCAGAAATTTTTGCCATTGTGCTGCAGTTTGCGCGGCTGCGAGTTGTGGATCGTGAGGAGAATCGCCCACGCCGGGAGCCAGAGGTCTTGCGGGAATCATCAGCACCAGCCGGCGAGATTCACCCGCTGCCAGGCTGAATTGGTAGGAGATCAAACCGGCCATTTCATGGGCGGTCAGCCGCGCACGTGCCGGCAGCTCGATGCGCGCCGGCGGCGTTTCGGGCAAAATGCAAATGACTTGCCCGCCACGCAGCACTTGCCGACCGGCTACGCGATATTGCCACTCCGGCTGAAATGGCATCGTCCCTGGCAGGCGCACCCCTTCACCACGAAAGCGCACGCCCACCCCCAAAGGTGCCGTCCGCAGGCCCTTGCCAGTGTTGGTTATCTCGATCTCGACATAATGCTGCGCCGCGCCGGCGGAATCAGCAGGCCAGGCAGTGAAAGTTTTGAAGCGGTAGCGCACGCTGTCCCGGCTTGTGCCGAAGCTCACGATCGGCAGATATTCATTTTGCAGGGTTTTGTCGCGGCAGGTGAGCGGCTGCAAATCCGTTCCGCCGAAAAACATGATCTCGCTGGCGCCGGTGTAGATGAAGCCCTCCGCGGTGACCTGTGCCATGGCTGTGGCGTTGTGCGCGCCCAACAACGCCCATGGCCGGCGCAGATATTCAAACGGCTCGGACTCATCCAGGCTCGGCTCCATCATGGCAGCCGGCCGGTGTTGCGCAACCGCGCTTTGGAGATTGCCAATGACCACCGGCCCCCGCAGCGCTGCCGGCAGCGTGCCGCGACCATCCACGCGAATCACCAGGCTGTTCGGCTGTTCGAATCTCACCGCGGGCGTGAGGTCCAAAACCGGCGGCTTCTCCGGTGTCGTCGCAGCCGTTGACTCCGCGGCAAACAACGATTTGTTGTTGAGCCAAACCTGACAGGCACCCGCGACCTCTCCCAGACGCAACCATACTTTTTCTCCGCGCCAACTGCGGTCGAGTGTGAACTGGTGGCGATACCATGAAACGCCCTCATAGCCGGGCGGATTGGCCTCCTGCCAGGCATCGCCCAGGCGCACCTTGGGCCAGAGCTGTTCGTGAATCTGACCGTCGCCCCAGCGCGTGGGACTGCCTTGCAACCAGGGGTCGATTTTGAAGGACCAGTTCTCCGCAGTGAGCAGCAGCGCTTTGGCGCGCTTCATGTGGAAGCCTTCGATATGAAAGCGCATCGTTTCCCCGGGTTGCAGCGCCACACGGCCGGACCAGCTCGGCCGCCAGATGCGTGGCAAATCCTGCTCATCGAGGGCGAAAAGCTGATTGATGGCAGTCAGAATCACGCCGCTGCCCGCCGGGTCGGCGACGAAGTCGAGCCAGAGCAGATCTTCCGCGGTGGTGCCCTCCGGCAGGGGCAGGGCGGTTTGCCGCGCATACGGCTCGGAGGAGGTGATCACGAGCTGCGGCGACCACAAGTGGGAGGCATATTCCCCCGCGGCGTTGCGATATTTGGCAATGAAAAAGCCACCGCTCTCCCGGTTTGCCTGCAGTGGTTGGGCGTGGAATTCCACGAAGAGATAACGGCGTAAATCCGCGATCGGCTCCTCGGCGGGACCTGTCAGCCTGTGCTGTTGCTCACGCCGTGCCTCCGCCGCACTCACTTGCCAGGTCCAGGGCTGCATCAACAGCAGGCGTTCGCGCGCCTCGCCCTCCGGCAGTTCCAGCCGCGGCGGCAGGGCGAAGCGCAGCCGGCTGGCCAGCGTGTCGGAGAGCATGTTGTTGCGGGTGATGATTTGCAGAGTGGGTTGATTGTTTTCCAGGCCCCCACGAAACTGCATGGTTTTGTGATTACGGCCCTGGTAGTAGGCGATTTTGCGTTCGCCATTGGGCTCCAGTTCAACGCGGTAGGCCCATTCAATATCGGCGTAGCGCCCCCAGCGGTGCAACAGCCCCGGCGGCGGTGTGCCGGCATCTTCATTGCTGTAGACCACGGTGTAAGTTAGCCGCCGCGGTCGCCGCGCGGCATCATATTCTGCCGTATAGGCAAGCAGGAGCGGCACATCCGAGTGGCGGCCATCGCGCCGGCCAAAAAGCAGAGGGGCATGGGCGAGCATGACGTAGTGGGGGTGATCCTCCTCGTAGAGGTCGAGCCGGACATTGACCATCTTCAGCTCGCGCTCACGTTCGCTCTTCGAGGAATCGGCGCGCAGCACTTCCAGGGTATGGCTGCCGGCGTTGAGATGGCCGAGATGCACTTCATAGTAATGAAAAGCGCGACCGCGGACCGTGACGACGTGAGAACGCAGTCTGCCATCCACCGCCACCCCCAGCACCACGCCGGGCACGGCGGATTCCTCCCAACTGGTTTCGGAATAAAGCTGCAGGGAGGCGATGGCCTGTGCCGGCTTCTTCAGGATAAACTCGGTACTCCAGCCCTCCTGGATCATGATCGTGCGGCTGTTCAACTTGAGCGTGTTCGAGGCACTGCCCAAGCCCTGCGCCAGGCTGGCGATGGGGAAGAAGATCGCCAGGCCGGTGAAAAATGTCAGCGTCCAAAGCCGATGGCTTTTTCTCATACTCCGCTCCCGCCTGGATGAAAGAGTGATCAGAAAATGTCGGACAATCGTCCGTCGTCTTGATCAATTCGATGTGTGTTCAGATGATGGCGAAGATGCTGGTGAGGGCAAATCCCCGTTCGTCATGGCCGGTTTTACGTTTGCCGGCGCCGCACCGGCAGCCGTCTCGTGCAGCGGTGCCGCGCCCTCACGCGCTGCCGCCGGCCTGGGTGGCAGCAATTTCAGCAGGTTTTCCAGCTCTTTTTTGATTTCGTAGAGGGCATCTTCGCTGCGCAAATCGTCGAAGGAGAGCGACAACTGTGGGCTGGCCTGCCGTATGGCTTTCAGGCGCTGCCGTGCGCCGGCAATGGTGTATTTCTCGCGGTACAGCAATTTTTTGATGAGGAAGATGAGCTTGATGTCTTCCAGGCTGTAGGCACGGTTGCCGGAGCGATTTTTCCGGGGCCGCAATTCGGGAAATTCCGTCTCCCAATAGCGCAGGACGTAGGCCTGCAACGAGGTGATGCGGCTCACTTCGCGAATCGAATAATGCGTTTTTTTTGCCCGGCGTGTGCTCATGTCCTGCTTAATCGTGCACCCCGGCAGGCGGCCATGGGGCGGCTAGTTCACGGTCTGGCCGGCATATTCGGGCCGCAGCCTGGCAATGGCATCCTGCAAGAACCCGGGAATGATGGCCCGGCGTGTGGCGGCCAGGCATTCCGGATCCTGCAGCCGGCGGATCAGCTCCTGGTATTTTTTCTCGCCGTGCCTGGCGATGATGTCCTGCTTGCGTTCCGGTTTGACGGCATGCACCAGCATGCTGCGCGGATCGGCCTCCGGATGAAATTGCACTCCGATGATTTCCGGCGAAACCCGGATGGCGGTGATCGAGCGTTCCAGTGGAACATGCGGCCGAATCTTTTCGAGCGAGAGAACCTCGGCACCCAAAGCTTGCAGTACCGTCGTGTTGGGCTCCACCACCTGCCAATCGCGGAAATCCGCGGCATAAAACGGATTTCCCAGGCTGGCATACAAACGCTCACGCTCGCCGGCTGGCGTTTTGTGAATCGGCATGATGCCGAATGATTTCGACCCCCGCTTGGTGACTGCCGCGAGCTTGAAGAAACGGCACATCATCTGAAAGGAATGACAGATGGCAAAGACATATTTGCGGGCGTGTGCCTGCGCTTCCCGCTGATTGTGCCGCCAGATCGCCTCCCACCATTGAAAGTAGCGGCGCTCCCACAATTTGCCTTCGCCGTCAAACGGGCTGCCCGGTCCGCCGGTGGAAATATAGATGTCGAAATCCAGCGTGCAAATTTCCGCCTTGTAGCGGGTTTCAAAAATCTCGTAGGTGACGGGTTGCGCCCAATATTTGCCGTCACTCTCAGTAAGCAGCTCTTTGATGCAGCGCATGCCCTCGTTGGGCAGGTTGTCATAGAGATCAAGCACGGCGACACGGATGGGCGCAACCGCGGCCGGCCTCCGTGGCACGGCAGGCCGCTGGCGTGTGTTTTCGGCCAGGTTTGAAGTTGACATGTGAACCGTCGAATATCAAGCACGGGATGATGACGTGCAGATGATAAGGCGCCGCTGAGCGCGCCCGCCCGGCCGCCGGTTGGCGGAAGTGCGGGTGAAGGCCATAGTCTCCGCCGCCCAACCCCGACAGGCGAGCCAAAATAGAAAAAAAACCGCGCAAGCGCAAGCGTTGTGCTGTTGCTGGAACAGACGCGTCACCCCCAATAAAAATCACCGGTTTCACAGGGGGTGTGCTTTTCCCCCGGTCGTTCCGGATTCACAAGAAGTAAAACCAAGCCCGGTGCCATCGATTTCTTGATTTCGAGCCGATTTGCAGTCGCCTGGCCTGACCAAGCGAGATCAGCCTTGAGAGGAAATCCTTCCCAATGCTTTGTTCCAAACAAATGAAGTGATATGGCAGCCAGCAGGGGGTGAAACGCACGACAACAAGATCTTTCAGGAAACTCCGCATTCGGTGCCTCCTGCCGCTACTTGAGCACAGATTTTGGGTATATGGTGGGTATTCCTGCCGAAATTCACAATACCTCATGGGCTAAGTCATTTTATTCTATGAGTAAGTCATGGGGAATCAGCAACTCTTTCCGTTAATCCTGGCTGCTGTCATCGTCGGTGTTGCCCTGGTGCGTGGCATGGAGCTTTACCACGAGGAAATTGCCCTCCATGATCAGCAGGAAATCCAGAAAACATTGATAGCGGCTGCCTTGCGTGCGCAATCATGGTACCGCACACCCACCGCAATGGGCGGAGGCGGCCGTTCGTTTGCGAGCATCACCTGGGCGAAGATCAATTTCAACTCGAACACGTCGATTGCCGTGCTGTCCATGTCGCACAAGAGGCGGGACAGTGTTCGCCTCACCGCTGTCAGCATCGAAAATCCTGCCCTGCGAATCAGCTACACGGTCTATCCCGATTCCCTCGTCCTGATGCCTTAAAGGGGAAGGCATCGCCGTGCCAAGCCACCACAGTAACCAGTCCCAGGAGCTTGAACTTTGTTTCTATCGGCTGCTTGCTCTGACGTCACGGCAACCCTGGGCACTGGAACCTTGCCGCAACGCTGCCACAAACAGCGCTTGCATGAGAATGATGCCGGCCTATATTCTCTCCCGCTGAGCCCAGCCTCACCTGCTTTGTGGACTCGCAAAGGGCGGAATAAAACCAACTGCATCGCGGTTTATTTTGTATCCGTCCGAGGTCGCAAGGTTTGGAGACAACGCTCCTGCACTGGCTTGGCAGTTGCAGGAGCCCCCCGGTGTTTTGCAAGCCCGGACTCAACCCGGCTTGGAAGGTTTTCAGACAGCTCCTGTTTCAGAACTAACTGCTGGAATTGCACCATCGCGGAGGTTGGCCGTCATGTCGTTTTTCGATCCGATCAAACGTGTGCAACGTCTGCGGCAGGCTGACCCCCGCCGCCAGCCGGATGCCGAGTTGCGTGAACGCATCCCCCCGGGCCAGTATCGCACGGAGAAATTCCCGGTGCTGACTTATGGAGAAACACCAGTGGTTGATTTGAAGGATTGGCGGCTCAAGGTGTGGGGTTTGGTGGAGAATCCGATCACGCTGACCTGGGAGGAATTTCAGGCGTTGCCACGCAAGAAGATTCACGTCGATATTCATTGCGTCACGCGCTGGAGCATGTTGGATACGGAATGGGAAGGGGTGCCGTTTTCTGTGATCGCGGAGCTTGCCAAGCCGCTGCCCACGGCCAGGGTGGTGATGGAGCATTCCTATGGCGGCTATACCACCAATATGCTGCTCGAAGAGATGTATGATGCCGGCGTGCTGCTCGCCGACACCTACGATGGCCGGCCGCTGGCACGTGATCACGGGGGGCCGTTGCGGTTGGTGGTGCCCAGGCTCTATTTTTGGAAAAGTGCGAAGTGGCTCAACGGGCTGGAGTTTCTCGCGCGCAACCTGCCGGGCTTCTGGGAGCGTTATGGCTATCACATGCACGGCGACCCCTGGACCGAAGAACGGTTTGGGTGATCGTCACAGTGCAGACGCTGCAGGCAGCCGGTGTTCACCCGCTGCCTTTTTATTTTTTTTCTGCCACCAACGCATGGCAAGCATTCCCGCCACCAGCACTCCCAGCAATGCCACCAACCAGTCACCATAGCGCGCATAGATCGTCGGCGGCATTTCCATCAGCGGCACGCGGGCGGTGAAGCAGGCGGCGGTATCGAAGGCGGTGCGGTGGGTGATCTCGCCGGAGGGCAGAATCACCGCGGAAATGCCGGTGTTGGTGCTGCGCACCTGCGCCATGCGCGCTTCGACACAGCGCAATTGCGAGAGCGCGAGATGCTGCTCCGGCTCCTGGAAGCGGCTGTACCAACTGTCATTGGTCACGTTCAGGATGAGGTTGGCGTTTTTTTGATCGTAAACACGCATGTAGTGCGGCGAGAGCGCTTCGTAGCAAATCAGCGGAGCGAGGCGAAAATCGCCATAAATCATCACCTCCGGGCCGGGGCCGGTGCCAAAGGTTGACACCGCCGGAATCCAGTCTTTGAGCGCCGGAAACCAGTCGGCGAAGGGCATGTACTCGCCGAAGGCCAGGAGAATGTGTTTTTTGTACAGCGCCACCGGCTCGAATTTCCCCGGTGCCGTCAGGCTCATTGAGTTGTAAATTTTGTAAACCGGTTTGCGTTCCCGCACATAGCCACCGGTGACGATCGGCGCACCGGCTCGTTCGGCCAGATCCGCCAGCTCCTGATGGGTCGGGTGGAATTCCGGAAAAGGATAGGGATAGCCGCCCTCCGGCCACAGCACGAGGTCGAGTTGCTCCCGGTTTGGCTGGATGAGTTTGCGCGTGAGGTCACGGTGGACTTCGAAAAATTTGTAGATCGTGGCGGTATCCCCGTACTGCGCCTGCAAACGCTCGTAGTTGCCAAGATTGCCCTGCACCACACCAATGTTCTTGTGCGTGGCGCACCGCATCTGTTCTTCGACCTGATGTAGACGAAAGTGACCGTAGCCAAGGCTGAACAACAGCATGGCCATCCCCGCGCCGGCGGTGATAATTTTTTCCGAATGGTCGAAAGCCGGTGACAAATTGTGCCCCAACCAATGGCGCAACCCGGGTTCGAGCAGGGCGAAGATGGCGTAGTTGACCAACAGGATTTGGAAGGTGAGCAGGAATGGACCGCCCAGATCCGCAATTTGAATCAATGGAATGATTTTGTAGATGGCATTGCCGACATACCAGTCGAACAGTTTGGGGAAGAACCGTTCGACGAGGACAAACACTGCCGGCACCCACAGCACCTGCCATTTCATGGAAAGAGGCCGGCGCAGCCACGCCACCAATCCGCCGGTGACCGCAAGATTGGCAGCGCCTACGGCCGCATATAACAGCATGATGGGCACGGCCAGCCACCACGGCAAACCGCCAAATTCAACTACTGTGTAAGCAATCCAGAAAAACCCGCCGAGTGCCATGACGAAGGAATACAGCCAGGTGTATCTCACTGTCTCCTTGATGCCGCTGCAATGATTGAGCAGCCAGAAATAAGGCACATAGGCGATTGCAACCAGCGGTGTCCAATTGATGGCGGGATAGGAGAGAAATCCAAGACACCCGCCGGTAATGGCCATGAAGAGTTTGAGCCGTCGCAATCCGGGCGCGGATGGGTCCATGTGTTGTGGACGGCGCACCACCGTGGTGGAGGGAGAGGGTTGGGAGCGTTTCATGATCGTCTCAGCCCCCGCCAACGCTCCAGTTCCCGCCGGTCTTTTTTGGTGGGCCGGCCCTTTGCCGGCCGGGGCAGTTGCCGCTCCGCTGCCTTCATCAGTTTCATCATCTCCAGCGTTTCGGGTGAAAGCTCGGGGGTGGTTTCCTCGTAGAGGAGTTTGGCATCCCTGGCGGAGAGACCGCGCGTGGGGATTTCCTTGATGGTGAGCGTGCGGTAGTGATGCGCGACTTTGACGGTCAAAACATCGCCAATATTTACCGGCTTCGAGGCTTTGGCGACATGGTCATTCACTTTGACACGGCCCAACTCGCATTCACGCGCGGCCTGTTCCCGGCTGGGAAAAATGCGGGCCAGCTTGAGCCATTTGTCCAGGCGCATGGTGCGCCTGAAGCCGGAGGGATCAGCAGTTCCTGCGGGCATGGTTCACAATCAATTATTGGTTTTCTTCAAAGAGAGAACCCTGTTGCCAGGCGATTTGCCGCTTGCAAGCACATATTTCCCGGCATCCTTCTCTGTTGCTTCCAGCGCCTGCCAAAGCCTTGCATCAGACTCCTCGATCGGCTCTTCTCCTACTTCCTTCAGAGAATGGCGTCGGATGAAATCGGCAGCCCTTCTCCTTCTACACCACTATTTATCCACTCATCCACTATTCATCGCACGCCGGTGAGGAGTGAGAGGCGAAATTGGCGGTTGCATCTTCCTGGCAGGGCGTTCCGGATTCGAGACGCGCGGTGCGGAGCTTGAGATGCCCGATCACTTGCGGGGCCCCTCCTCTTAGCGAAGCCGTTGCTCGATAAAGTATTTCGCCAGGGACGTTTCCTCCAAATTAATGATTTTGTCTCTGGGGGATATTTCTGCTGCGGGAAAAAAGAACCTTTCAATTGGATTTCGGAGTCAATGTTTCAACATGCTGCTGCAATTGGGCATGATCCTGGCGCAGCGCGGATATTTCTCCCTGCAACTGATCGACCTGCTTCTCGATCTTTGTGATTCTATCGTCCTGCAGCAGGGAGGTTCTTTTTGCCTCGGTCCAGACTTCTGTTAGTTGGTCGCGCCATTCTTTGGCTTTTTGATCAGTTCTCTGAAAAGCCTGGTTGCCCACCTCGGGAATCATGTGCTCCAGCGCATCAAAATTTTCCCTTGTGTAAGCATCGAGAGCGGCCAGGTTCTTTTCAACGCTGCTGATCCTCGTATTGACTTGTTCGAAACCGGCTTGCATTTCGCTGCGGAGCTGGCCGATCTGGTTCTGCATTTCGCTGCGGAGCTGCTCGTTGCCGGCCTGCATTTCACTGCGGAGTTGTCCGATCTGAGTCTGTGTTTCGCTGCGGAGTTGGCCGATCTGGGTCTGTGTTTCGCCGCGAAGCTGCTCGATCTGGTTGTGCATTTCGCCACGAAGCTGCCCGATCTGGGTCTGCATTTCACCGCGAAGCTGCCCGCTCAGGGCCTGCATTTCACCGCGGAGCTGTCCGACCTGGGTCTGCATTTCTCCGCGTAGCTGGCCGATCTGGATCTGTATTTCGCCTTGAAGCTGCCCAATCTGGGTTTGCATTTCACCGCGGAGCTGCCCGATCTGGGTCTGCATCTCGCCACGAAGCTGCGTGGTGGTCTGTTGGAAACCTGCCTCCATTTCGCCGCGAAGCTGCTCGATCTTTTCGATGATCGTATTCAAACTGGCACGGCGTGCGGTGGTTTTCTTTTTGGGTTTTCCCGGCATATGCTTTTCCCCGAGTTCAGAAAAGTCTGAGTTGTTGCTCTGCGATCTGGTCGTTGCTCTTTTTTGCCCTGGCCTGCCAATATTCGTAAGCCTTGAGTTGTTCTTCGATATCCGACAAGAAGCGCGACGCGGCAAATCTTCGGGACTTGCCAAAGAGCATGCGGCGGGCTGCACGCACGAGATAAAGCCGCTCCCGCGCGCGCGTCATGCCGACATAAAACAACCGGCGTTCCTCGGCGGGATCACCCTGCAATTCTTCCAATTGCATTGGCGTCAGGTGCTCTTCGCAGCCGATGATGAAGACGACGGGAAACTCCAGCCCCTTGGCGGCGTGCAGGGTCAGCAGCGAAATCTTCTCGGCCCGCGCTTCGATTTGATCCGCCTCGCGCTGCAGGGCAAGGGCATCCAGCAGCGCTCGCGGGGTGGAATGCCAGTGCGCCAGCCCTGCCAGACGCTGCCAATTTGGCCGGCAAACCTGCAGCAGCGGTGTCTCAGGTTGTGGCTGCAAATTGGTGAGCAGGTTGGCCAGCGCGGCATCAACACCACGGCTTTGTTGATCCTGAACAAAGCGTGCCATGACTTCTGCGGCAACGCGCAGCGCCATCGCCGGCCGCTGGCCCAGGTTCGTCTGCGCCATAAACCGTGTCAGCAGCAGCCTGTCCCGTTCCGGGGTCACCGTGAAATATTCCGCCAATTTTTTTGCCGAACTTTGACCAAACCCCGGTGTGAGAAGTGCGACGAATCCCGCAAAATCATTTGCATCGCAGGGCAGGCCAGCGGCCCAACGAATGACCGCCAGCAACTCGGGCATGCCTTTGCGCCGCGCCAGCGGCGTTTCGCCGGCCACCTGAAACGGCATGCCGGAATGTTGCAGGGCCTGCTCCAGCGGCGGCCGCAGCGCATTCAAACGATAAAGGATCGCAAAGTCACCAAAACTGTATCGACCTTCCGGCGATTGTGCCACCCGCGTTGAATCTTGGGAGAACAAGCTAGTGCCGCCCACCAGTTTTTCGATTTGATGCACCACAAACTCGGCCTCGGCTTCGGCAGTGGGCGCGGCATAAATGGTGAGATTGCCCGGCGTCAGCAGGGTTGGCGAAAGCGGCAGGGCCACGCAATCATCACCTGCTTCGATGACCTGTCCGCAGGCGGCGAGAATGATGGCGCCGGAACGATAGTTCTCCTCCAATCGCATGACCACGGCACCAGGAAAATCCTCGGCAAAGCGGCTGAAATAGCCGACCTCAGCACCGCGAAAGCCGTAAATCGCCTGATTGGGATCGCCGATGGCCGTGAGGCGGGCGCCGCCTTGCACCAGCAATTTGAGCAGGCGATGCTGCGCAGCATTGAGGTCCTGATACTCATCGACAAAAATCCAGTGATAGCGCTGCTGCAACGCCTGGCGTACTTCCGGAGTGTTTTCCAGCAGGCGGATGGCCTGCAACAAAAGGTCGTCGAAATCCCACACCTGCAGCCGCTGCAGCGCCGCCTGATAGGCTGCCTGCCGGCCTGCTTGTTCGGGCGTGGCGGGTGTGGTCAAGGTCGCCTTGTGCAGGGAAATTTCATCGAGCCAGCGGGAGCGTTCGGCAGTGGCGGCTAACGGCCACAATTCCTGTGCGATCATTTCCCGGCGCTCATCAGGGATAATCTCGAAATCACGTTGTTCGTCGGCATGTTCCCGCAGCAGGGCAAGGCAGAACGCGTGAAATGTCCCGATGGTGAGCTCTTCCGCCAGGCGGCCGGTTTGCTCCCGCAGGCGCTGACGCATTTCCTCGGCCGCCTTGTTGGTGAAGGTGATGGCGAGCATGCTGCGCGCCGGTTCCCCTGATTGCAGCAGATGCTGGATGCGATGCACCAGCGTGTGCGTCTTGCCCGTGCCCGGACCGGCGATGATGAGCAAATGGCCGTCCGCATAGGTCACCGCCCGGCGTTGCGAGGGATTAAGACGCTCCACCGGCGTTGGTGAGATGCGGGGAGACTCGTCCGGCGGCAAGGTGAGCGGCGACAGGGGCGGCTGCACCTGCACCGCCGCGGCAGCGACATTGGCCGTGGCCTCTGTTTCCGCCGGGGTATCTGTCAGCTCGATTGCGACCAGGCTGACCTGCCGGAGAAATTCCCGGCGTTCTGCCGGCGTGAAAAGCTGAATCACACCGTACTCGCCGTCATAGCCAGCCGCGATCTTGACCTCCCCGCAGCGCATGCGACGGATGCCCTCCGCCACCACCGGCGAGCTCAGCCGCTCAATGTCTGCGAGTGGCGCCTCCTGCAGGATATGGAGTTCATTGCCGAGCCGCCGCAGCAGGTTCCAAAAGATCTCATCGACGCCCTTGCTGCCGGCCTTTTTGCCCGTGGCCTCGGCAATGATTTCCGGCAGCGGGATGAGATGGGTGTAGGGGCGCCAGCGCGGCGGCTTCTCGCCTTCGGGACGGTCCGCCAGCGCCTCCACACGCGCCATGACACCCACTGTTACCGGCTTGCCACAGACCGGACAATTGCCCTGGTGCTGCGCGGTTTCCCGCGGGTGCAGGCGGGTCTGACAGGTGCGATGACCATCAAAATGATACTTGCCCTCCTCGGGGAAAAACTCGATCGTGCCGAGAAAGCCCGGATCATCCTCCCGTTGCCAGGCGCGGTAAATGGCGGGATAGGAGAGCTCAGTGTCGAAGAGATTTGCTTCACGTGCCAGCTTTTGTGGAGAATGGGCATCCGAATTCGACACCAGCACAAAGCGATCAAGCTGTTTGAGCCGCCAGTTCATCGGCGGATCGGAAGACAGCCCGGTTTCCACAGCGAAAAGGTGCGGTGTGAGATCGGCAAAGCAATCGTCGATGGCATCGAAACCGCCCTTGGAGCCGAGCACCGAAAACCAGGGCGTCCAGATGTGAGCCGGCACCAGAAAAGCCAGCGGGTCAGAGGCCAGCACGATCTCGAGCAGATCCCGGGAGTCCAGGCCGAGAATCGGCCGGCCATCCGCGCGAATATTGCCGATGCTTTCCAGACGGGATTGGATCTTGAGCGCGGCTTCGAAGCCGGGGACAAAGACGATATTGTGAATCTTGCGCACCCGGTCGAGGCGCTTGTAGATGTTGGAAATTTCGGCAGTGAGCAGAAAGCGAACCTCACTGGCGCAGGCTTTGGGCACTTCACCCGGCGTCAGGCGCCGGTAATCTTCTTTGAGGCGAAACAGCCCCGTCTCAGCCGGTTCCAATTTTTCGCGCAGTTCGCTGAGCCAGCCGGGATGGACGAAATCGCCGGTGCCGACCACCGTCAGGCCCTTGAGCTGCGCCCACAGGCTCAGATACTCGAGATTGAGCTGTTTGCTGGTAGCGCGCGAATAGTGGGAATGCAAATGCAAGTCGGCGTAGAACTTCATGGGAGCACGGTGCCTGGCCCGATGATGGCCAAGTTCTGGAATGAGCCTCGGCGATGCAGTGGTCACGGTGGCTGCCGCAACCGGTAGCCGTTTCCGCGTCATAATTTCCGCCGTGCTGCGGCGGTGCGGAAAACAGCGCGGCATGCTACGAAATGGCCGGCAAAGTCGCAAGCGAAAAGATCAATGGTGCCGGCCGGCGCGGCCGCGATCAGGCCAACTCCTGATTTTGCTGAGCCTGCCGTTGCCAAGATTTCTATTTGACTTTCAGAAAAGTTCGGTTATATTTTGCGCCTGTTTTAAAAGAGGGCTGGCGGTGCGAATCATCGGGCTGGCAAAACACATGACCATGCAAAAAAAAGCTGCCAAAAAAACATCATCAGACCGGAACAGTCAGCCGGCGGGGCGCAAGCAGTCCGACGGCGCAGTTGCCGAGCATGAGAATGGCTTAACCGCCGCATCGAAATTATCTGGAGGCGGTATGAATCTGGATGAAATTAGAGAGCTGGTGAAGATTGTTGAAAGCAGTGGCATCATGGATTTGGAGGTCACCCAGCGCGGCAGCAAGGTTCGCATTTCAAAGTATCCCGGCAATGCGCATGCGCCCGCGCCGATGACTGCCGGTCACTTTGTCGTGCCGGATCAATACCTGCGGCCGCCCCTGCCGGCCGCCGGTGCGCCCGCCCCCAGCGCCGGGCACGAGCCTCCTGCCAGCAGCGCCCCGGCCCCTGCCAGCCAAAAAAATTTCGTCGAGATCAAATCTCCAATGGTGGGCACCTTTTACCGCGCGCCCGCGCCCGATGCCGAGCCGTATGTCAACGTTGGCGACACCATCTCCAAAGGCCATGTTTTATGCATCATCGAAGCCATGAAACTCATGAATGAAATTGAGGCGGAGTTTGCCTGCCGCATCATCGAGATTCTTGTGGAAAATGCGCAGCCGGTCGAGTACAACCAACCTCTTTTCCGGGTCGAAAAACTTTGAAAAAAGTTCTGATCGCCAATCGCGGCGAGATTGCGCTCCGCATCATCCGCGCCTGCAAGGAACTGGGGATCAAAACGGTGGCGGTTTATTCCGATGCGGATGCGGACTCGCTGCACGTGCGCTTCGCCGATGAGGCCGTTTGCATCGGTGCCGGACCCAGCAGGGAAAGCTATCTCAATATCCCGCGCCTGATCAGCGCCGCCGAGGTCACCAATGCAGATGCGATCCACCCCGGCTATGGCTTTCTCGCCGAAA
Organism: candidate division KSB1 bacterium; assembly: GCA_034506255.1. Lineage (NCBI taxonomy): Bacteria > Pseudomonadati > Candidatus Zhuqueibacterales > Candidatus Zhuqueibacteraceae > Candidatus Coneutiohabitans > Candidatus Coneutiohabitans thermophilus. The sequence continues at coordinate 588,197 of JAPDPX010000002.1, forward strand.
ACGCCCACTTCGCCGAAATCTGTGCCTCCTGCAACATTCGCTTCATCGGACCGACCGCCGCAATGATCAGCGCCATGGGCGACAAGGCGCTGGCCAAGGAGACCATGCGCCGGGCGGGCGTGCCGACCATCCCGGGCAGCGAGGGCACACTCCCCAACGCCGATGCGGCACTCGCCTTTGCGGAAGAATTCGGTTTTCCAGTCATTATTAAAGCGGCTGCCGGCGGCGGTGGCCGCGGCATGCGGGTGGTGCGCGAAAAAAGCGAACTGGTGCGCTCCTTCGAGCAGGCCCAAGCGGAGGCCGGCGCCGCTTTCGGCAACCCCGCGGTCTATATCGAGAAATATTTCGAGCAGCCGCGCCACATCGAAATCCAGCTCATCGGCGATTCCCACGGCAATGTGGTGGCGCTGGGCGAGCGGGAATGTTCGATTCAGCGCAAGCATCAAAAACTCATCGAGGAAGCGCCTTCGCCGGCACTGACGGAAGAGTTGCGCCAGCAAATGTGTGAAGCCGCGGTGCGCGGAGCCAAAAGTGTCAACTATGAAAATGCCGGCACCATCGAGTTTCTCTTCGACAACGGCAAGTTTTACTTCATGGAAATGAACACCCGCATCCAGGTCGAGCATCCGGTGACGGAATCGGTATTCGGTCTGGACCTGGTGAAGGAACAGATTCGCGTGGCGCGCGGTGAAAAAATCGACAATCTCAACCCCAATTTCAAAATGCGCGGCCATGCGATCGAATGCCGGATCAACGCCGAAGATCCCGACAAGGACTTTCGTCCCTCCCCGGGCCGCATCGTCACCTGGCATGTGCCCGGCGGCATCGGCATCCGCGTCGATACCCACGCCTATGCCGGCTATCTCATCCCGCCTTTTTACGATTCCCTGATTGCCAAGCTCATTGCCCACGGCAAATCGCGGGCGGAGGCCATTGAACGCATGGAGCGCGCGCTCGAGGAATTCATCGTCGAAGGCATCGCCACCACCATTCCCTTTCATCAACGGGTCATGGCAGACCCCGTGTTTCGGTCCGGCAATCTCGATGTCAAATTTGTGGAAAATTTCTTCCGTCGCGCCGCGACGGCGAAGCCGCAATAATTTCACCTGGTGAGGAGAAGGTCATGCACGTCCCGGCAAACCTGCTTTATACCAAAGAGCATGAATGGGTCAGGATCGAAGGTGACGTCGCCACCGTTGGCATTACCGATTATGCGCAGGGCCAGTTGGGTGACATCGTCTATGCAGAATTGCCCGCCGTGGGCGCCACCACCACGCAAATGCAGCCCTTCGGCACCGTCGAAGCCGTAAAGGCCGTCTCGGATTTGTTTGCCCCGTTGAGTGGCACCGTGCTTGAGGTCAACACCGCCCTGGCGGAAAAACCGGAACTGATCAACCAGGACTGCTACGGCGCGGGCTGGATGATCAAATTGAAAATCACTAATCCCGGCGAACGCCAGGCTCTGCTCGCCCCTTCCGATTACGAAAAGTTGATTGCCTGAAGCCGGAGCCGCGGCAAGCAACGCGGTCTCTGCATTACGCGCCGGCTCGAGTTGATGAGTGGCTGTGCCGGGCACAGCCCGGGAGGGGAACGAGAAGCACCCGTTTGCCGCTGTCCGCCCGGGCTTGTTGCCAATCTCTGCAACCACATCGCACTGCCGGTATTGTCTTGTGCTTGGCTAAAAGCCGCATGGCGGGATGCTTCGAATGGGCCCGGGCATGCTCAGGGTCGTGGCGAGGGCGGAAAACAGGTCCTGGATGCCGGCAAAAAAGCGCTTGACAATCACTGCCCGAATTTCTACTTTTGCACCGTTTGAAAAATAGAAACAATTCATTGCCTGTTCAATTTCGTGGAGCCAGCCTATTCGACGTTCGCTACGGGATTCGATAAAAAAATGACAGTGGTCTTGTTTGCTTTGCTTGTGGCAAACACGCGCGAATCCCGACGAAGCGAGTGTTCGGTAGTCGCTGCTTGGAACCGAAACGCTGGGTGAGTGACTTTTAGCCGAAGTGCAACACGGGCGGCGAAAAAGTCAGGACAAACACCCTGAGGGCTGCGTCGTGAGGCCCGCGTTGTCGGTTTTTTTGTTTTATAGAACATGCCAACTCGTTTTATCTTTTCCAGTCAGGAGATTTTGCTCATGAAAAAAATCCTCGTGCTTTTCTGCCTGTGCACTTTGCTGTTTCCCGTTTCGCCGGTCTGGGCGCAAGGGCCGGGCAGCAGTGGTGTCCTTTTTCTGTTGATTGCGCCGGGCGCGCGCGCTGCCGGCATGGGTGAATCCTTTGTCGCCATCGCCGATGATGCCACTGCGACCTACTGGAATCCGGCTGGTCTGGCATTTCAGGAAAGAACGCAAATCGCGCTGATGCATTCCAACTGGCTGCCGGAGTTGGCCAGCGATTTGTACTACGATTACGCCACCATCGTGCGGCCGATGGGAAACATCGGCACCGCCGGCCTGTCGCTCACCTTCATCAATCTCGGCACGCAAATCATCACCGGGGAAACCAGCCCCGATCCGCTGGGAGAGTTCAGCAGTTATGAACTGGCACTGGCCGGTTCCTGGGGCACGAAGCTTTCAGCCAACAGCGCTGCCGGCGTGACGCTGAAATTCATCTACAGCAACCTGGCACCGCGCGGCGCCGGCGCCGAGCAGGGCGATGGTCGCGCCACCGCCTTTGCGGTGGATTTGGGTTATTTGCATCGCAACCTTCTCATCGACCGCTTCAACTTCGGTGTGAATCTGACCAATGTCGGGCCGAAGATCAGTTACATCGATGCCGCGCAGGCTGATCCGCTGCCCACCAATTTGCGCCTGGGTTTCAGCTATCATCTGATCAAGCAGGAATTCAACAGCCTGATGATCGCAACTGAATTCGACCGCCTGCTGGTGGCGCCCAGGCCGGAAGGCGGCGCGGATCCGGTGTTCAAGGCGCTGGTGACGGCGTGGACCGATGAGCCACTCAAGGACGAGTTGAAGCACATCATCTACAATATCGGCGCAGAATACTGGTACAACAATTTCGTCGCCCTGCGCACCGGCTATCATTATGACAGGGTTGGTCGTGTCAAATACGTCTCCTTTGGCGCCGGCCTGAAATACTCCAGCCTCGGCCTCGATTTCGGATACGTCTCCGCCGGTGAAGGCCATCCCCTGAGCAATACCATGCGTATTTCGCTCGGTATTGGCTTGTAGCAGGTTGCACGGTTTAGGCAATGGCATGCCAGCCCGGTGGAGCGTTGCAAGGCAGATAATGCACCACGCCCGGCGCGCCGGCATGCCATTGCGCATCAATTCCCGCGCCGCGGCGGTTTTTCTCTCCTGTCAAATTTGACCACCCGTTTGAAATCTTATGCGCCACCGCCTGCTTGGTTATGCCCTGACATTGTTGTCCCTGCTGCCACTGCTCACGTCGGTTGGGGCCACTTCCTCTGTGAAAAGCCCGGGTTGGCAGGGACACCGCCGGGCCTTGCGGCCGGATTATCGTCCCAGCCGTCCCAGCCAGCGCCTGCTGCAAACTCCGCTTCTGGCAAAATCTTCAGCTAAATTTCTTGCCACCGCAATTCCCGACACCCTGGAGCTCCTCGCCCTGCGGGTGGAGTTTCCACGCGATGCCAGCGACCAAACCACCGGCAATGGCGGTTTCATGCTGGCACCCGATCCCAATAAGACCATCGATCCGCCGCCCCACAATCGCGCCTATTTCGAAGCCCAACTGACGGCACTGGCCAATTACTACAAAAGCGTTTCGCGTGGCAAAGTCATCTTGCGCTTTCAAGTTTTGCCACCTGGCGACACGGCCGCCTATCAACTGCCGCAGGAGATGAAGTATTACGGCCCCGGCCGCGACAGCGCGATACGCGACAAGCGCCTGGCCGAACTCTTCCGTGACGCCATTCTCGCTGCCGAGGCCGCCGGCAATGTGGATTTCTCCCGCTTTGACAGTTTTATCATTTTTCATGCCGGCATCGGTGAAGATTTCGACGAAGACGTCGATCTCACCCCCAACGACATCCCCAGCGCCTTTTTGAACCTGAACGATTTGCGCAAAGAACTGGGCAACAACGATCCCGGCTATCGCGGCCTCGCCGTGCAAAACGGCACCTTTTTCATTGAGGACGGCCTCATCCTGCCTGAAACACAGTCGCGCGAGATTGCCGGCAGCGGCGTGCTCGAGTTTGGCCTGCTGGGCACTTCCGCCCTGATGTTTGGTTATCAGCTCGGCCTGCCCAATTTGTTCAACACTGAAACCGGCGCCTCCGGCATCGGGCAATTCGGCTTGATGGATCAGGGCTCGAACAACTATCAAGGTCTGCTGCCGGCCATGCCCGAAGCCTGGTCCAGGGTTTTTCTCGGCTGGGAGGAGCCGATCGTCGTCACCAACGGTGAGAATCTCGAGGTTGCGGCGGCGCTGCACGGCGATCCCCGCAAGATCTATAAAATTCCGATCACCGACAGCGAATATTTTCTCATTGAAAACCGCCAGCGCGATGTTAATGGCGACCGCATTGCCACCGGGCGCGATGCCAGCGGCGTGCGCATTCAATTTCGTGAAGAGACCTTCGCCGCCGAACAACCCATCGGCGTGATCACGCAGGTCGATGAATACGATTTCGGACTGCCCTACGCCGTCGACCAAAACAACCGTGCCCTCCCCGGCCCCGGCATTTTGATCTGGCATGTTGATGAGAACGTCATTCGTGCAAACTATGCCAGCAACCGTGTCAATGCCGATCCCGCTCATCGCGGTGTCGATCTCGAAGAAGCGGATGGCGCACAGGACATCGGCCGCTTCTATGGCTTTCTCGATCCCGGCTCCGGCAGTGAACTCGGCCTGCCAGAGGATGCCTGGTGGTCGAAGAATCCCGTGATTACGGAATATTTGCGCCCTGGCGAGCCGGTGACCTTCGGACCCAAAACCATTCCGAGCACGGCAGCAAACAACGGTTCGTACACCGGCATCATGATCACGAATTTTTCCGATCTCGCGCCGGTGATGACGTTCTCCGTGCGCAATCCGTTTGCCATGCCGAACTTCCCGCAATATGCCGGCGGCATGGGCGCGGTGTTGCTCTCACCCCTGCTGGCGGATCTCACCGGCGATGGCAGGGCGGACATCGTCGCGGCGACGGCCGCCGGGGAAATTTTCGCCTGGCAGGCGGACGGCAGCAAGGTCGTTGCCAATGCCGAGGTCGCACTCCTCACTCAACCCAATGGCCTGGCGACGCAGACACCGCGCGCCACATTGGTGACGGGTGGGCCGTTGGCTTCTCCGCCTGCGCTCGCCGATCTCGTGGCCGATGGCCGCGCCGAGGTCATTGCCCTGCGGGCAGAGGGAAAACTCCAGGTCTGGCAGGCAAAAGATGACGATGGCAACGGCCGCGCCGATTTGGCCTGGCAGGTCGAGATTGGTGCCACGCAATCCAACCCGGTGGTGCGCGTGGCAACCAAGAACGTTTTTTGCGGCAATGAAGCGGGTGCGGTGTTGGCCTTCTCCGGCAACGGCGAATTGCGCTGGCAAACCACGCTGCCGCGGCCGGTGCGCGGCCTTGCACTGCTGGAAAGTGGCGTGCTGGTGACGCTGGATCATGGCGCTGCGATTCTGAGTGAAGACGGGGCTGTGCTGGCAGATGATCTGTCAAGGTCACGCGGCCCGGCGCCTGCCGGCGCATTTGCTCTGGCTGACATCGACAACGATGGCCGGCTCGAGGGCTTGGTGCCCGAGCAGGATGGCCGGTTGTTTTTTCCGGTCAGACCAAGCGATGAACAGCATGTGCTCGATTTTGGTGAAGTCATCGGCGGGCTGGCCCTGGCCGACCTCGATCGCGATGGCCGCAAGGAAGTCGTGCTCGCCGCCGGCAATCGTTTGTTTGCAGTGAAGCACAACGGCGTGTTCGCCGGGAATTTTCCCGTCCCAATTGGCCCACCACAACAAACGGCCGATGCCACACGGCACGGGATCATCCCCATCATCGCGGACGTGGACGGCGATGGCAGCCAGGACGTGCTCGTGACCGGCGTCGCGGGGGACATTTACGCCTATCGCGGCAATGGCTCTTTGATCGAGGGCTTTCCGCTGGCCATGCCGGGACCGGGCCGTGGTTCTCTGGCGGCTGGTGATCTCGACAATGACGGCCGACTGGAACTGGCGGGTGTTTCCGGCAGCGGCTTTGTGCATGTCTGGCGTCTGGCCGAAAGCAGCACATCATCGGACTGGCCGATGTATCATCGCGAGGCCGCGCAAACCAGTTTCAATCCGGCGCGCGAAACCCCCGTGATCGTGCCTGGCGAGTTGATGCCGGAGCAGTCGGTTTACAACTACCCCAATCCCGCGCGCGACGGTGCCACGCGCATTCGCTATCGCCTGAATGCCGCGGCGCAGGTGAAAATCTCGATCTTCGATCTTGCCGGCGACCTGGTGGCCGAGCTTGCCGGTCCGGGGCTGGCGCAGGCGGATAACGAAGTCGAATGGCAGCTCGCGGATGTGCAAAGCGGCGTGTATCTGGCAAAAGTCGAAGCCCGGGGCGAAGCGGAAAAGGCAACGAAGATCATCAAGATTGCGGTGGTGAAATAATGATGTTGAAGCAAACGGTTGCAGTGTGTGGCCGTGCTGCGTGTGACAAAGGTGATGCACCGGGTTGGCGGCGTGGCGCGGCTGCCCTGAATCGTGTGCCACGCCATCCCGCACGGATCGTGCTGGCCGCCCTTGCGGTTTGCGCCAGCCTTGCGGCTGCCCAGGACGAGCCGCGTTGGACGCATCCCGAGCTGAAATGGCAGACCATCGAGACCGAGCACTTCTTCGTGCATTTTCACGAGGGAGCTGAACAAACCGGCAGGCTCACCGCCAAGATCGCCGAGGAGATTTACACTCCGATCACCTCACTGTATGGCTACCAGCCGGACGGCAAGGTGCATTTCATCATCAGAGACTATGACGATTTTTCCAACGGCGCGGCCTATTACCTCGACAACAAGGTGGAAATCTGGGCGAGTGCGATGGATTTTGAATTGCGCGGGACGCACAGTTGGCTGCGCAATGTCATCACGCACGAATACACCCACATGATTTCACTGGGCGCCGCGCGCAAAATCACGCGCCACCTTCCCGCCGCCTATGTGCAGTGGCTCGGCTACGAAGATGAGAAGCGGCCGGACGTGCTGTACGGCTATCCCAACCGCATTCTCTCCTACCCGCTGCCGTTCACCATCATGCCGCCCTGGTTTGCGGAAGGCGTGGCGCAATACCAGCGGCCGGAATTGGAATATGACCTGTGGGACTCGCATCGCGACATGCTGCTGCGCACCGCGGTGGTGGAAGACAAGCTGCTCACCTATTCCGAAATGAACGTCTTCGGCAAGAACAGCATCGGCAGCGAGCGGGTTTACAATCAGGGCTATTCGCTGGTGACTTACCTCGCGGGCAAGCACGGCGCGGCCGTCTTGCAGCAGATCGCCGCCAACATGCGCAGTCCCCTGCGTTTCTCTTTCGACAGCGCCATCAAGAAAGCCACGGGCAAAAGCGGCGGTCAAATTTATGACGAGTGGAAAAAACACCTGCAACAGACTTATGCACAGCAGTTGCGCGCGATCCAAGGCCAGGTGGTCGCCGGAGAACTGCTGCAAGCCAAAGGCTCGGGCAATTTTTATCCGCGCTGGTCGCCGGACGGCAGCCGGCTGGCCTACCTCAGCAATGCCGGTGCGGACTATTTGGGCCAAACGGCCCTGGTGATGCGGCAGGGGGCGGATGGCAGGGACGAGTTGATCAGGAGCGGCGTGCACCACGCTTTTTCCTGGTCGCCCGACGGCACGCAACTCGCTTACTCGCGCAAATCGGAAAAAAATCCGCACCACGCGGTGGTGTATGATTTGTATCTGTACGACATCAAGAAGAAAAAAGAAAAACGCCTGACGCATGCGGCACGTGCCCACAGCCCGAGCTGGTCGCCCGACGGCAAAATGCTGGCCTGTGTGGTGAACGGTGACGGCAGTCAAAATATTGCACTCTACGACCTTGCAGCGGATCGCCTGAAAATCATCACTTCCCACCAAACGCAGGAACAAGTCTACACCCCGCAATGGTCCCCGGATGGCCGGCAGCTTGTGTATGCCTATTCGCATGCGCGCGGCCGCAGCCTGCGGCTGTGCGACCTGGCGAGCGGAGAGGTCACGCCGGTCAATTTGCGGTATGCCCTGATGGCGGAATCATCGGACGCCCGGCCCGGCGATGCACGCGATGCCGTCTTCAGCCCCGACGGCCGGAAAATCTATTTCAGTTGGGATGTGACCGGCATTTTCAACATCTACAGTCTCGACCTCGCCACCCAGCAAGTCACCCCGCTGACGAACGTCGTGGGTGGCGCGTTCATGCCTTCGGTCAATCGTGAAGGCGGGTTGTTGTTCAGCATCTTTGTCGCCGAAGGTTACAAAATCGCACATCTCAAAACGCCCCAACCGCTGCCGCCCGATGTGACGCGCTATCTACCCCCCGCGGAGAGGCAGCTTCAGCTTGCGGCGGTCACTGGCGATCTCGCGCATCTCAATTTGAGCGGCATCAAGCACGGCGCCTATGATGACCGGCAAATCCCCGACTTCGCGGTCACACCCTACCGCGGTCATTATTCGGCGGTTGCGATTTTGCCGCGTGTGATGGTGGATTACGGCAAACTGAAGCTCGGCAGTTACTTCTACTCCAGCGAAATCCTGGACAACATCAGTTTCATCGGCGGGGCGGCCCTCAATCGCGACAAGGATTATGACCTTTTTCTGCTGGTGGACTATGACAAGCTCGGGCCACAGTTGTCTCTGGAAGCCTACAACCAGGCCCGCCACGCGCGCGCAGAGGGCTACGGGTTTCTCTACAACCTGACGGAAGTGAATCTCGGAACACAACGCTGGTGGAGCAGCCGGCATCATTCCCAGTTCCGTCTCATTTACAGCCGCTACAATGCCAAGATTTCGTTTGTCGAGCGCGGTTTCAAGCAGAGTTTCGGATATACCTACTATGAAGGCAAAGCGCTGGCCTTTCGTCATCACTTCCGGCAGCAGGTGCGCGCGGTGGACGGCGACATCAATCCCCGCATGGGCCGCGAGGTGGAATTCCGCTACACGCGCGAATTCAACAATTTCATCAATTCCGATCCCGACAAAGCCTTCACGTTGACCGACTATGGCACCTTCGTCGAGAACTATGAACCGCACAACGTGCATCGCGTTGAGCTGGCATGGACCGAGCGCCTGCCCCTGCCCGGACGCACGGGGCTCACGCTGTCTGGCCGCGGCGGCTGGCTCGACCGCGAGGTGAACAGCTTTTTTTATTTTTTTGCCGGTGGTTTGGATGGTGTGCGAGGGTATCCTTACTACAGCATGGAAGGCCGTTACCTGCTGCATGGCCGCCTGACCTATCGCCTGCCACTGTTCCGTCATCTTGATTTGTCACTGCTGCATCTTTATCTCGACAAGATCTGCTTCGCCGTGTCATACGATTATGGCGGCGCATTCTCCCAAACCAGGGGCTGGCGTGACAAACTGCACGACAGCATCAATTTGCAGTTGCGTTCGGAATTGTTCTCGTTTTACGGCTTTCCGACGCGCCTCTCATGCGATGCCGCCTATGGTTTCGACAAGTTCGTTCTGCGCCGCGAGGGCCAGGCGCCCCTGACCTATGGCCGGGAATGGCGCTATTACCTGACCGTCGCGTTTGATTTCCTGGACAATTAAACCTGCGGATACCTGTTATGAGCAGCTCGAAGAGTGTGGCATGGGTGTTCTGCCTGGTCGGCGCCTTTGTCGCCGCCACGCGCGCGCAATCAGCAGCCGATGCCACCGCTTTGTCCATGTTGGAATTTCCGCTCACGGCCTGGTGCCAGGCTGCCCGGCAGGATCTGGTTTGGAGCAGCCACACCCCCGGCCTTTCTCTGCAGGCTCTGTTTCAGGATGGGAAACCGGCGGTTGCGCGGCGGTCGGTCGTGCGGGCGGCCATTCTTTCCGCCGTTCTTCCCGGTGCGGGCCAGATTTACAATCGTTCCTACCTGAAAAGCCTGTTGTTTTTGGGAATGGAAGCCGGCGCGTGGGGGGCTTATGCCAAATTCACCCGCAGTGGCAACCGGAAAACCGACGCGTTCGAACGTTTCGCCGATCAGCATTGGAGTGAAGGCAGGTATTGGGACTCGATCGACCGCGCCTTTGGTTGCAGCCCCGGTGATCGCGCGTGTGAGAGGCAGAAAGAGCGCGAGAATTTCAGCCACTATCTGCCGGACAGCAAGAACCAAACCTATTATGAAAACATCGGCAAGTATGATCAATTCAATGCCGGCTGGGATGACAGCATCAGTGGCGAAATTCTGCAACGCGATTCGCAAAACCGCCTGCTCTACACCACCATGCGCCGCGAGGCCAATGAGCAATTCCACAAGGCGACGCTCTCTTCGAGTCTGGCCATGGTCAACCATTTGGTGAGCATGGCGGAAGCGGCCTTTGCCGCGCACAAGTTCAACCAGACTCAGGCCAGGGGCGCCTCCATCGGCATGCGTTTGCAGAAACATCACGAAGAATTGCTGCCGGTGCTGGCGGTGCAGATGTTGTGGTAGGCTTTGAAAATTCCAATGAGAAAGATGAAACCAAACAATTGCAATCGCCTCCTGCTCGCGCTGCTGTTGCTGGGCTCGGGTTGGGCCCTGGCGCAGGACATAGACAACGCGCCGCATGGCATGGCCGTGGAGGCCAAAGCACCACCGCCCGCCGCCGGCGCAGCCTTCTCACCAGTGGGGCCGGCCGGACGCATCGGGATCGGCAGCGCGTTTCTGCGCTCCGCGCTGATTCCCGGCTGGGGACAAAAGGTGGTGGGCGCACGCACGGCCGCACGCAATTACTTCGTTGCCGATGCAGCACTTTGGCTCGGCGTAATCTCTTTCAATGTGTACGGCAACTGGCTGAAGGAAGATTACCGCCTGTTGGCGGCCGAGCACGCGCATGCCCGGGTCGCAGGCAAGAGCGACAAGTATTTTGTCGACCTCGGCAATTACAGCAGCCTGGAGGACTACAACCAATCCCGCCTGCAGCGCCGCGACGTGAACTCGCTTTATGATCCTGCCACGCATTACTGGCGCTGGGATTCGGAAGCCGAGCGCGCACGCTTCAAGCGCACGCGTTTGCGCAGCGAGCGGGCTTTCAATCGCGGCGAGCTGGTGATTGCCGGCATCCTCGCCAATCACCTTATCAGCGGCATTCATGCGGCCTGGCTGGCCAATCGGCACAATTCGCAGTTGGAAAAAGAGGGGCAACAAGGAATGAGCTCTGTTCCGGCAGTGGGGGTGACGTCAAACGGGCGGGAGATTCGTCTGCTGGCGCGCTGGGAGTTTTGAAAGAGGTGAGGAGGGAGGGGAGAGCTTCAGGCCAGCACGCCCAATTCTTTTGCCACAGCATAGGTGTCGAATTCGGGCCCCTGCCACAACCACTCCAGTTTGATCCAAAAGCCCGGGACGACCGCCGAGTGAATTTTGCCTTCCTGCGGCGCGATGGGGTGATAGCGCCGATCTTCCCCCAGTGAATAAACCGCGACCCGTTGTTGTGGCCGGTCGATGATCCAATACTCGCGCACGCCGGCGGTTTCGTACTCGATGTATTTTTCATGCCAGTCGCGGATGGCGCTTTTCGGGGAGACGAATTCCACCAGCAAATCGGGCGCGCCTTCGACGTGGGTTTCGTGGACGAGGTGGCGGATCACATCCGGGTTGCGCCGCAAGCCGGCACGCAGGCGAACCTGCACATTTCCGGTCGCATACACCGAGCCCAAGCCGTGCTTTGATGCAAACAAATCCAGCAAACTGCCAAACCACGTTTCCTGCCTGCTGTTCAGCGTTGCTTGGGGCGACATGACAATGACCTCCCCATCGACATAGTCGGCCCTGGTGTCTTCGTCACACCAGGCTGCGAACTCCGCTTCGCTCGCAAAAAATCGCGGGGCCGGCGTTTGCGTTTCAGAGGGTTTGACAGCAACGGCACTCATGGTAATTGTCTCTCATATAAATTCGGTATTTTGAAACTCCCTGCAGACGGCGGAACTTTACAAAACCGCGGTTTCAAACGCAAGATGGGAATTTTCGCGGGCTGTCCGGCTTCGTGCGCTTCATGCCCTCACCTGCCAAACTTGCAAATCACGCCTTTTTCCGCTATATTGGCCGCGTTTGTTTTGACGCCGCTACGCAATGATTCATATTGCGCAGGAACAACCGGGAGCAGTGACAGCAACAATGGAAGGGATGACATCATGGCGAGAACCCGAGTGCTGATCATGGGAGCGGCGGGACGCGACTTCCACAATTTCAATGTCAAATACCGGGAGAGCGACTCGCATGAAGTTGTGGCTTTCACCGCAACGCAAATCCCCAACATTGACGGCCGGCGTTATCCAGCGGCCCTGGCCGGCCGGCTTTATCCCCAGGGCATTCCCATTTATGCGGAAAGCGAGCTGGCAGATTTGATCCGCCGGGAACGCATCGACGAAGTGATTTTTTCCTACAGCGATATTTCCCACGAATACGTGATGCACCGGGCGAGCCTGGTGAATGCCGCAGGCGCCTCCTTCACCCTGCTGGGCACGCGCGCGACCATGCTGTCCTCCAGCAAGCCGGTGATCGCCATCTGTGCCGTGCGCACCGGCTGTGGCAAGAGCCAAACCACGCGCCGGGTCGCACAGATTTTGAAAGGATTCGGCAAGAAACTGGTGGCGGTGCGGCATCCCATGCCCTACGGGGATCTCGCGGCGCAGGCCGTGCAGCGCTTCGCCAGCTTCGCGGATCTTGCGGCCCACAAATGCACCATTGAAGAGCGGGAGGAATATGAGCCGCACCTGAACATGGGCACGATCGTGTATGCCGGCGTGGACTACGCCGCGATTTTGGCGCGTGCCGAGCCGGAAGCCGACATCGTGTTGTGGGACGGCGGCAACAACGACACGCCTTTCTTCAAACCCGACCTGCATATCGTCGTGGTCGATCCGCTGCGGCCCGGCCACGAAACCCGTTACCATCCCGGCGAGACCAACTTGCGCATGGCGGACGTGGTTGTCATCAACAAGGAAGCCTCGGCGCCGCCGGAGAACATTGAGCAGGTGCGGCAGGCGGTGCGCGAGCACAATCCCACCGCCATCATCGTGGATGCGGCCTCGCCTATCACCGTGGCGCAGCCGGAAATCATTCGCGACCGCCGCGTGCTGTGCATTGAAGACGGCCCCACGCTGACGCACGGCGGGATGACGCTGGGCGCCGGCATCGTGGCGGCCCGGCGCTTCGGCGCGAAGGAGGTGGTCGATCCCCGGCCCTTCCTCAAGGGCAGTCTGGTGGAAACCTTCCGGCACTATCCCGGCATCGGCATCCTGCTGCCGGCGATGGGCTATGGTGAGCAGCAGATGCGCGATCTTGAAGCCACCATCAACGCCACGGACTGTGACAGTGTGATCATCGCGACGCCGGTGGACCTGCGGCAGTTGCTGCAGATCAACAAACCCAGTACGCGCGTCACCTACGAATTGCAGGAAATCGGCCGGCCGACGCTCGCCGACGTCCTGCAACGCTTTGCCTGAGTCATGAACGAAAAATGCATGGTCATCGCCATTGGCGGCAACGCCATTACGCGCGAGTTTGAAGACGGCAACATCTACCAGCAGTTTGCCAACACGCGCCGCAGCCTCAAGAGCCTGGTGCGCTTGATTGAGGAGGGGTATCGCGTCGTGATCGTGCATGGCAACGGCCCGCAAGTCGGCAACGCCCTGATTCGCGTGGAAACTTCGCGCCATCTCGTGCCGCCCCTGCCGCTGGGCGTGATCGTCGCCGATCTGCAAGGCGGCATGGGGTACATGATTCAGCAATCGCTGCGCAACATGCTGCACCGCCACGGCCTCGAGCACGAGGTGGTGACGGTGGTGACGCAGGTGGTGGTGAATGCCGAAGACCCTTCGATCAAACAGCCCAGCAAGTTCGTCGGGCCGGTTTACACCGCGGAGCAAGTGCCGGAGCTGCGCGAGCGCTATGGCTGGCAAATGAAGGAGGATGTCGGACGCGGCTGGCGGCGTGTTGTGCCCTCGCCCGAGCCGGTGGCGATTGTCGAGCGCAAGGTGATTCGCGAGCTGGTGAATCTCGGCCATGTGGTGATTGCCGCGGGCGGCGGCGGCATCCCCGTCTACTATAATCCCCACGAATATCCCGAGCTGCTGGAAGGCATCAATGCGGTGATCGACAAGGATCTCGCCGCCGCCGTGCTCGCCCGGGATATTGGCGCGGACGAGCTGGCGATTCTGACGCCCATCGAAAAGGTTGCCATCCATTACCGCCAGCCGAATCAACAATGGCTGGATCGTGTCACGCTCGCCGAGCTGAGGCGTTATTATGCCGAGGGCCATTTTCCCCCGGGCAGCATGGGCCCGAAGATACGCGGGGCAATCAATTTTTTGGAAGGAGGGGGCCGTCGTGTGCTGATCACTTCCATCGAGGCGTTTGAAGCAGCCTGGCAGGGCACGACGGGAACCGTGGTGGTGCGCTGATGGCGCCTGAGCAAGGTGGTGATGCCGGCTGAAAAAAACGACCGGGGCGGCCGGCATGGGGATGGTGTACGCAACAACTTTGTCCGTCGTGAGGATCCCGGTCGCCTGCAAAAGCGGATCATCCGAATTTTGCGTACATTTTGCGACAGCAAGATGAAAAGAATCGCAAAATCAGTTCCGTGCCTTCTCTGCTGAGAGCCACTTGCCCTAACGTGATAGCGAGCGGCCCAACCCCGCCAGGGGTGAAATGTTTATAGGGGGTGAAATGTTTATAGTAATTGTCAACACCTCCAACTTCAAACTCCTTTAGGAGTGACATGTAACGGCGTTTGCATTCAATTCAAGATGAGATCAATGAGCATGCACGATACACATGTCACCCCGCTGGGGTTTCATTTCGGCGAACGGCACTTGGCTATAAACATCTCACTCCTATCGGAGTTCATCAGATGCCAAGAACAGTCATGTGGCCATGTACGCTTGACTCGGATGATCTGAAAAAAGCCGCCGGCCGGCGGCAATTTCCTGGTGGTCGAAATTTTGAAAAAATCAGGGAGGCATGTCTTGCATGCCATTCTCTTTTCTGAATGACCAAAATCATATCCGGAAACAAGCCTGAGGAGGAGCATTGAAGATTCATGAATATCAAGCGAAGGAGATTCTGCGCCGATTTGAGGTGGCGGTGCCGGCGGGCAGGGTTGCCAAAACAGCGGAAGAAGTCGGTGTGATCGCGCACGAGCTCGGCGGCCGGGTGGTGGTGAAGGCGCAAATCCATGCGGGCGGCCGGGGCAAGGGCGGCGGGGTGAAACTGGCGCAGAACGCCCACGAAGCCTATGAAATCGCCCGTCAGATGCTTGGCAGGCAGCTGGTCACACCACAAACCGGACCGGAAGGCCGACAGGTGCGCCAGGTGTTGGTCGAGCAGGCGCTGAGTATCGCGCGCGAATTGTACGCCGGCATCGTGCTGGATCGTTCCGCGTTTCAGCTCGTGTTCATGGCCAGCACCGCCGGCGGCGTGGAAATCGAGAAGGTGGCGGAGGAGACGCCGGAACTGATTCTCAAGGAATACATCGACCCACTCACCGGCTTGCGGGCGTCACAGGCGCGCAAGCTGGCCTTTGGTCTGGGTCTGCAAGGCGAGGCCTTCAAGAACGCGGTGAAATTTTTTCAGGCACTCTACCGCGCCTACGTGGCCTCCGATTGCTCGCTCGCCGAAATCAATCCTCTGATCGTGACCACTGACGGCCGGGTGCTGGCGCTCGATGCCAAGATGAACTTCGACGACAATGCGCTTTACCGCCATCCCGACATTCTTGCCTTGCGCGATTTCAACGAGGAAGATCCGCTGGAGGTCGAGGCTTCGAAGTACAATCTCAATTACGTCCGTCTGGACGGCAACGTCGGCTGCATGGTCAACGGTGCGGGCCTGGCGATGGGCACGATGGACATCATCAAGCTCGCCGGGGGCATGCCCGCAAATTTTCTTGATGTCGGCGGCGGCGCCAACCCCGAGACCGTGGAGAACGGCTTCAAAATCATCCTTTCCGATCCCAACGTCAAGGCGATTCTCATCAACGTGTTTGGCGGCATCGTGCGCTGCGACCGCATTGCGCAGGGCGTGATTCAAGCGGCGCAGAACGTCAGGATCAACGTGCCGCTGGTGGTGCGTCTGGAGGGCACCAATGCCAAAGAAGCGGGCGAATTGCTCGCCAACTCCGGCCTGTCAATTTTGGTGGCGCATACGCTGGAAGAAGCGGCCAGAAAGGTGGTGGCTTCGCTTCCGGCCGCGGCATGACGAACGACATCCCTTCACGAGGAGGAGCAGTTGAGCATACTAGTTGACAAGCAGACGCGTGTACTGGTGCAGGGGATTACGGGCAACGAAGGCTCATTTCACACGCGACAAATGATGGAATATGGCACACAGGTGGTTGCCGGCGTGGTGCCGGGCAAAGGCGGGCAGAAGTTCGACGACCGTGTTCCGATTTTTGACACCGTGGCGCAGGCGGTGCGGGCCACCGGCGCCAACGCCGCCGCGATTTTTGTTCCGCCCTCTTTCGCCGCCGATGCCATCATGGAATCGGCCGCGGAAGGCGTGTCGTTGATCGTGACCATCACCGAGGGCATTCCCGTGATGGACATGCTGACCGTCAAGGCCTTCCTGATCAAGACCGGCACGCGCATGATCGGCCCGAATTGTCCCGGAGTGATTTCCCCGGGACAATGCAAGATCGGCATCATGCCGGGCTTCATCCACCAGCCGGGGCGGGTGGGTGTGATCTCCCGCAGCGGCACGCTCACTTATGAGGCGGTCAAGCAGCTTTCCGACCTTGGCATCGGCCAGTCGACCTGTGTGGGCATCGGTGGCGATCCCATCATCGGCACCACTTTTGTCGATGCCCTGCGGCTGTTCAATGCCGATCCCGGCACCGATGCAGTGGTGTTGATCGGAGAAATTGGCGGCAACGCTGAAGACGAGGCCGCGGCCTACATCAAGCGGGAATTCCGCAAGCCGGTGGTGGCATTCATCGCGGGCCGCACCGCGCCGCCCGGACGCCGCATGGGACATGCGGGCGCCATCATTGCCGGCGGTCAGGGCACGGCCGCCGAGAAGATGGCCAGGCTCGCAGAGGCTGGTGCCACGGTCTGTCAAAGCCCGGCAGAAATAGGTCTGCGCATGCAGGAGCAATTGCAAAAGCTCGGGAGCAAGCCCGTGGCGCGCAGGGCGGCCGGGGTGAAAACCGCCGCCAGGCCCAAAGCCGTTGCCGCGGGTAAAACCAGAATCGCAAAATCCGCGGCGAAAGCCAAAGCCGGCAGGAAATAGCAGCCGGCTGAAAATGTGGAATGGTGAGCTCTTGTTTCTGCCACGGCCCGGTGCAGCAAAATTTTTGCGACTGTGCCTGACACCCAGTGAGGTTTTGGTTTTCCCGGCTCCGCTACCGGTGAAAAGTTCGCAAAGAAATGGCAAGTCCGCGCCGGCAGGATGGCGGGCATGCAGGCAGCTTTCGCGCCACGCCGGCGGAGAGCGGGTAAATGAACACGGACAAACGCGCATGAGGGTCAAGCAACGCTTGCGCTGTGGTCAAGCCGCCGGCAAATGTCTTCTTCTCATTCTGCTGAGTGCGCCGCTGCCAGGCCTGGCAATGCAGGGCACGGCGGCAATCAGCGGGATTGTGATTGATCGCGAAACCAACCAGCCGCTGGAAAATGTTGCAGTCTATCTCAAACATTCGCAGCGCGGCGAGGTGACCTGCGCAGCGGGCCGGTTTCGCATCGAGCATCTGCCGCCGGGCGAGCACGAGTTGATTCTCAGCCGTCAGGGCTTTCAGACGGCCAGACAGAGCGTCAAACTGGTGGCGGGCGCGGAAGTGGTTGTGCAAATCGCGCTGGTGCCGCGGTTGCTGACACTGGATGAAGTGCAGGTGACCGCCAACCGCAGCCCGGCCGTGAGCGCGGAGGTGGCCACCATGATGTCGGTGGTCACGGCGCAGGATATTCGCCGCCAGCCGATCCAGCAGACGCCGGAGGTTTTGCGGGAGCAGGCCGGGGTTTTTATTCAAAAAACCAACCAGGGGGGCGGCTCGGCCAGCATTCGCGGTTTGAAGGCCAACAAGCTCCTGCTGCTGGTTGACGGCATTCGTTTGAACAATGCCACTTACCGCGGCGGCAATCATCAATATCTCAACACCGTGGAGGCGCAGGCGCTCGAGCGGATCGAAGTGGTGCACGGGCCGGTTTCAACGCTGTACGGCAGCGATGCGCTGGGCGGTGCGGTGAATTTGATCACGCGCAGCCCCCTGTTGCCGCGCACGGGAGGCTTGTCGCTGCACGGCGTTTTTGCCGGTGCCGTCACGACGGCGGATCAAACACAGACCAGTCATTTGGGCCTGTCGGCTGCGCAGGCAGGGTGGGGCGTGGTGTTGGATGCCTCCTTTAAATCCTTCGGCGAGGTCACCCGCGGCCGGCGCGGCGGAGAGCGCCTGATGCAACACCTGCAAAACGATACGCGCGTGAAGCGCCGTCTGGCGGTCACGCAGGCGCCCAATGGTTACGACACTTTCGATCTCTCCGGCAAGGTGCTGGTGGCGCTCGGTGCGGCGCAGGAACTCATGCTGGCGCAGCAAAGCAACCGCCAGCGGGAGGTGCCGCGCTATGATGTCTATGAAGCGCAGACCGACTCACTTTGGCAGTATGCGCCGCAGGAGCGCGATTTGTCGTATCTGAGGTGGCGCGGTCTATATCGCACTTTTTTGTTTGATGCAACCACCCTGACGCTCTCCCGCCACCGCCAGTTCGAGCGCCGCGTGCGTCTGGGATTCGGCAGCACCACGGAGAATCATGACCAATACCAGGTTGTAACATACGGATTGCAGGTGCAGTTCAATAAGATCGCCGCCGGCCGGCATCATGTGCTTTATGGCGGCGAGTTTTATCATGATGCGGTCCGGGCGCATTCGCAGCAGATCTCGCTTGCCACCGGCGGGCGCACCGTGCGCAGTCCGCTTTATCCGGAAGGCTCGTCGTTTCGCAGTCTGGGATTGTTCTTGCAGGCGGAGCTGGCATGGACGCCGCGCTCGACTGTGATCGCCGGCCTGCGATGGAGCGCTTATCGTCTGCAGACACCGGCACGCGATGAGGCCGGGCTGGCCGCCGTCACACAAACTCCGGAAGCGCTGACAGGCAGTCTGAGCCTCAAACATGCACTTTCCGGGAGGGTGAATTTGGTGGCGAATTTGGCGCAGGGTTTTCGTGCTCCCAATCTGGATGATCTCAGCCGGCTGGGCCGCGGCAAGGGCGACCTGATTTACGAAGTGCCGAATCCCGCTCTTCAACCGGAGCAATCGCTCAGCCTCGATGGCGGGATCAAGCTTCACGCCGAGCGCGTGCAGGCCAACCTGATCGTTTATTACAACTGGCTGACAAATTTGCTTGTTCGGCAGCCGACGCTGTTTGCCGGCCGGCCCTTCCTCGTCGAGGGAACGGACACGCTCGCGGTTTACCACAAAGCCAACGCCGGCCGGGCCTATACCACCGGTTTCGAAGTCGAAGCCGAGGTTGGACTGGCGCGTCATCTGGCGGCATTCGGCAATCTGAGTTATACATATGGTCAGAACCTGTCGCAGCGGGAACCGCTGCCGGCGATACCGCCCATGCTGGGGTTGCTGGGCTTGCGTATCGAGCAACGCCGCCTGCAGGCGGAAGTTTTTCTCCGTTTTGCCGGAGCACAAAACCGCCTGGCAGGAGAGGACAAGGAAGACTTGCGCATCCCGGAAGGTGGCACGCCCGGCTGGTGGACGCTCAATGCCCGCGCCAGCCTGACGCCGGCCGATCTGCTTGAATTCAAGTTTGGGTTGAGCAATATCCTTGATTGGAATTATCGCGAACACGTGAGCGGTTTCAATGCGCCCGGCCGCAATTTCATGGCAGGCGCAGTGGTTAAGTTTTGAGCCAGGCACGGCGTAATGCCTCAGTTACGTTTGAGGACGCAGCGCAGACCTCCTGTCGGCAGGCAGGGCTGCCTGCGCTACGCCGGAGTCTACCGGCACGGCTGGCGAGGCGGCAGGCTCTGCCACCGGCATGACAGCGATGCCGTGCAGCCTGCTGACGGCAAAAAGACTGTTGGTTTGACATGAGCGGTGCCGACCTGCCGCAGGGTGGAACATGGCTGCGGCGGGCAGGGGTGACCGCACGAATTCAAAATCATCTTTGGCACGCAGAAAGGAGTTCAATGTTGGAACGTACGCTGGCAATTTTGAAGCCGGATTGTGTCTCGGCTGGGAAAATGGGCAAAGTTTTGGCGCGTATCGAAGCCGCGGGTTTTCGCATTCTGGCCATGAAAATGGTACGCCTGACACCGGAAACCGCCGGCAAATTTTACGAGGTGCACAAGGAACGCCCCTTCTATAAAGATCTGGTCAGCTTCATGTGCAGCGACCGTGTGGTGCCGCTGGCGTTGGAAAAAGAAAATGCGGTGGCCGACTTTCGCAAGCTGATCGGCGCCACCGATCCCGCACAGGCCGAGCCCGGCACTATTCGCAAGGATTTTGCAACGAGCAAGCAAAACAACATCGTGCATGGCTCCGATTCACCGGAAAATGGCCGGCTGGAAGTCGCGTTCTTCTTCTCGGAAAAGGAGCTGTTGGAAACAATGTGAGGTTGCGGCCGCCCGCCGGGCTGATGGGCCGGCCCGGGGGATAACAGATCACTGCCGGCCCTCTCTTGCTGGTTGGCAAGCGTCGGAGGCAGGCTGGTGACCGGCCGCTCCTGCAGCATGGCTGCTGCCACCTGCCTGTTGCAGCAGGCCGCAGCATGGCTGGCCGCGCCACCGCCGTGGGATTCGCCCCATCGCAAAGGAAGCCGGCTCACATGGCTTCAGCAGCGATCAGGTGGATCACTGCCGCGGCTGTAACCGTGCTGGCAGTGATTGTCACCAACGGGTTTCGGTGTTGACAGCAGCAGAAAACCGTTTCTGAGAGACCGCGACCGGCGGCCGCAATCTTCGATGTGTCATCTCAGCCCGGCACGATTCCGCCGGTGGCAGCGATTGAGACGCCGCGTCCGGCGCTGGTCATGCGCGGCGGGTGGAAATTCCCGGTGCAGATTTCCGTCCTGTAATTCCGCCGCAATGCCCGGGCGGACGCACGGCGCCACGAGATGTATATTGCGCGCGTCAATTTTCCATCTCGGGGTGGCATTGGGTATCGCGTGCGCCTCGGTCGGTTTGCCACCTGGCCGCAGGCCAAGGCTCCGACAAATAAACTCCGATGGCAAGTGCAAGCCGGCCACAGGGGAATGGAGTGTGCCAAGATCGATGAAAATGCACGGTTTGAGCCGGAATTTTAGCTTGACTTCAAGCAGCCGGTTTTATAAATTGCGTCCCACTTTGAAATATAAAATTACCGCGACATGAAGATTTCCCTTGTTGGACTCGCAGAAGGCGTTCATCACCTTCACTTTGAAGAACAGCCGGCGAGTTGCGGTATCATCGATCATCCCAACCTATTCAATCCGGTGCACATCGAGGTTGACCTGGAGAAACGGGCGGCAAGCCTCTTCTTGCGCAATCGTATTGAGACGGTTGGCCGCTTCCATTGCGATCGTTGCCTGAAAGAAGTGGAGTTGACGATCACCGACATCGGCCGGGTCATTTTCTCCAATGATGAGGAGTTGCGCGCGCTTGCCGAAGACGAAGTGCATCCCCTGGCACAGGACGCGCGGGAGGTGGACATTACCGATGATCTGCGAGACTTGCTGTTGCTGGCGATCCCCGCAAAAATTCTCTGTGCCGAGACCTGCAAGGGGCTTTGCCCGCATTGCGGGGTGGACTTGAATACAGAAACCTGCCGGTGCGGCGCACGACCAATCGATGCGCGCTGGCAGGCATTGCAAAAACTGATCAACTGAAGCGAGGTACTTGTGCCCAATCCGAAACGACGTCACTCCCGCACACGCCGCGACAAACGGCGCACACACTGGAAGCTGGAGGCGGCCAAAATCATCAAATGCAGCCACTGCCATCAACCCAAATTGCCCCATCGTGTCTGCCCAAACTGCGGTTATTATAACGATCGCTCCGTATTTTTGCCGCGCGAGTCAACCTGACCTTTCCCTGCCGCTCACAAAGGAGAAGAACCGTCATTCTTCCACCCGCATCCAACAACGTTCATCACGACACGAAGCGAAACAGCCCGCATGAGATGATTTCAGATAATGTGACAGGATCCCGGCAGAGCCAGCATGCCCTGCCGCCTGGCGCTGGCCGTCAGCAACCCTGTGTCGCGGCGGCGCTGCATGCCGCAGCGTCATGGCACAACAGGAGAGTGTGGCAGCGCATGGCCATAATCCCCCGGGTGAACATGTGCCGGTGTGACCGCGAGGCCACGGCTTGATTTGGTGAAAAGAGGACCCTATGCGGATTGCCCTGGATGCCATGGGAGGAGACTTCGCACCGGCCGCGATCGTGCAAGGTGGTTTGGAAGCGGCACGGCTCAACGATGGCAAATGTGAAATCGTTTTTGTCGGTGATCGGGCTCAAATCGAACAGGAAATCAGCCGTCACCCCCTGCTGACGCGCGGCGACCGGTTGCACTTTTCGATTCATCACGCCTCCGAAAAGATCGAGATGACCGACTCGCCCGCCGCGGCACTGAAGAAGAAAAAAGACGCCTCGATCCTGGTGGCCAATCAGTTGCATCAAAAGCGGCAGGTGGATGCCGTCGTGAGTGCCGGCCACACCGGCGCAGCGATGGCCGCCTCCCTGTTCGTGCTCGGCCGTATCGTCGGCGTCAACCGTCCGGGTATCGGCTCCCTGATTCCCAACGGCAACGGCGTAACCATGTTGATCGATGTGGGCGCCAATGTGGATGCCAAGCCCATCCATCTCCTGCAATATGGCTTGATGGGCAGCATTTTCATGGAACGGGTGGTTGGGTTGGAGCGGCCCAAGGTCGCGTTGCTCAGCATCGGCGAAGAACGCTCCAAGGGGACGGAGGTCACCCGCGAAGCCTATGAGCTGCTGGAGCAGAGCAGCATCAACTTCATCGGCAATGTCGAGGGCCGGGACATTTTGCAGGCGAAGGCGGACGTGGTGGTCTGCGACGGTTTTGTCGGCAACGTCATTTTGAAGTACACCGAAAGCCTCGGCAGTGTTTTCCGCCGCCATATCAAGCGCCAGATCGGAAAGAAAATCTTCCTGAACCTCGGCGCCTTTTTGATGCAGCCCACTTTCAAGGGGCTGCGCAAGATTTTCGACTACGAAGAATACGGCGGCGCACCCCTGCTCGGTGTTGATGGTGTCACCATCATCTGCCACGGTTCCTCCACTCCGAAAGCCATTCGCAACGCCATCCGGGAAGCGATGGCCATGGTGCGCGAAGGCATCAATCAAATCATTCGTCAGGAGCTGGAAGCATTCGAAGTTCGAAAGGGAGTTTCACTCGTTGAACAAGACGCCTAAGTCAATGGTTCTGGGAACGGGGCGGGCCGTCCCCGAACGTGTACTGACCAATGCAGACCTCGAGAAAATGGTGGACACGAGCGATGAATGGATTCGCTCGCGCACCGGCATCGAACGACGTTTCATCGCCGGGCCGGACGATTTGACCTCCAAACTCTGTGCAACAGCCGGCCGCAAAGCGCTGGCCAAGGCCGGGCTGCCCGCGGAAGAATTGGATGCCATCATCATCGGCACCGTGACCGGTGATGCCTATTTCCCTTCGACGGCCTGCTACGTGCAGGAGATGCTGGGCGCCACACGCGCGGCTGCCTTCGATCTCTCTGCCGCCTGCTCCGGTTTCATCTACAGCCTGACCATGGCCGACAGCATGATTGCGGCGGGCAAGGCGCGCCATGTGCTGGTGATTGGCGGTGAAATTTTGAGCCGCATCACCGACTGGACCGACCGCGCCACCTGCGTCCTGTTCGGTGACGGCGCCGGTGCCATGGTGCTCGGTCCGGCGCAGGGCGAGAGCGGCATCCTCGACACCCTCATCAAAAGCGATGGCCGCCTCACCAGCCTGCTGTGCATGATCGGCGGGGGCACGCGCGTGCCCTTTGAAGTCGCGGTCGCGGAAAGAATGTTTCGCATCGAGATGCAAGGTCCGGAAGTGTTCAAACACGCCGTCACCGCGATGGGCGATGCCGCCGCGGGCCTGCTGGAGCGCAACAATCTCACCGGCGAGCAGGTGAATTTGTTGATTCCCCATCAGGCCAATTTGCGCATCATCATGGCCACCGCCAAGCGCGTCAACATGCCGATGGAAAAAGTCTACGTCAATGTGCAAAATTACGGCAACACCTCCGCCGCCTCCATCCCGATCGCCATCGATGAGGCCTTTGAAGTGGGCCGCCTGCATCCGAACGACCTCTGCCTGATGGTGGCTTTTGGGGGCGGTTTCACCTGGGGTTCGGCATTGATTCGGTTTTAGGCCATGCACGCAAAGATCGCCTTTCTTTTCCCGGGACAAGCCTCGCAGTTTGTCGGCATGGCCAGGGACCTCCACGAAGCCTACCCGGTCGCGCGTGACCTGTTCCGGCAGGCCAATGAAGTGCTGGGCTTTGATATTGCGAAAGTTTGTTTCGCAGGTCCGCTGGAAGAATTGACACGCACTTCGATCACGCAGCCGGCCATTCTGATTCACAGCGTGATTGTGGCCCGGTTGCTGCAGGAGCGGGGGATGCTGCCGGCCATGGCCGCCGGTCACAGTCTGGGTGAATATTCCGCGCTGGTGGCGGCGCAGGCCTTGAGTTTTGAAGAAGCCCTGCGGCTGGTGAAGCTGCGCGGGGAGTTGATGGAAGCCGCCGGCCGGAAACAGCCCGGCACCATGGCGGCCATCATGGGCCTGGCGCCGGAGGCGGTCGATGCCGTTTGCCGTGCCGTTACGGAAGAACTGGCGCCGCAGCAACAAGTAGTGCAGGCCGCCAATTTCAATTCGCATGAGCAGACCGTGATTTCCGGCCACCTCGCAGCGGTGGAGAAAGCCATGGCGCTTGCCAAACAGCGCGGCGCCAAGCTGGCGAAATTACTGGTAGTGGGCGGCGCTTTCCACTCACCCTTGATGGCGGGCGCGCGCCAGGGGCTGCAACAGGCCTTGCGGGCGGCGCCTTTCGCTGATGCCCGCTGCCCAATCTACACCAACGTCACCGCCCGGCCCGAACAGGCGGCGGCTGTCCTGCGTGAAAGGCTGGAGCAGCAACTCACCAGCCCGGTGAACTGGGTGGCGACCATCGAAAACATGATTGCGGATGGCGCGCAGCAGTTTTATGAAGTGGGTCCGGGCAAGGTGCTGGCCGGCCTGCTGAAGCGGATCAACAAAGCCCGCACCGCCATCACGGTTGGCACCGTTGCCGAATTGCAGTCGCTGATGCAGACTTGAGGCACTGTATTTCCTGGTGGACGCTTGCGGAAATTTTCCTGCACCGGCGGGCCGTGGCAGCACACGTCTGAGAGTTGGCCGGCACCAGGCGCGAATCGGCGGGCAAATTCTGGCGAAGGCAATAATTGTCGAACAGATACTCACCTGACTTTAGTTGCGCATGATCAACTGATGGCCCTCTTGCAAGACAAAATTGCCATCGTCACCGGCGGCAGCCGTGGCATCGGCAGGGCGATTGCAGTGCGCTTCGCCGCGGCAGGGGCAAAAGTCGTGCTCACCGGCCGCAGCCTGGAATCCGCCGGGAAAGTGGCCGAGGAAATACGCGCGCAGGGCGGGGAGGCGGTGGCGCAGGCGGTGAATGCCGCGGTGGCAGAAGAAGTGGAGGGGCTGATCAAGAGCACGGTGGACCGTTTCGGCCGCCTCGATATTTTGGTCAACAATGCCGGCATCACGCGCGACAATCTGCTGGTGCGCATGCGCGGGGAGGAATGGCAGGAGGTGCTCGACACCAACCTCACCGGCGTGTTCAATCACCTGCGCGCGGCGAGCCGGGTGATGATCCGGCAGCGCAGCGGCAAGATCATCAACATCACTTCCATCGTGGCGCTGATGGGCAACAAGGGGCAGGCGAATTATTGCGCCGCCAAAGCCGGGGTCATCGGTTTGACCAAATCAGCGGCCCGCGAGCTCGCCAGCCGCAACATTCAGGTGAATGCCGTGGCGCCGGGTTTCATTGACACCGACATGACGGCAGTGCTGGGGGAGAGTGTCCGCGAGACGCTGTTACAATCGATTCCTCTCGGCCGCTTGGGAACACCCGGGGAAGTGGCGGGTCTGGTGTTGTTTCTGGCGTCCCCGGAGGCGGATTACATCACCGGCCAGGTGATCAACATCGACGGCGGCATGGTGATGGCATGAGCCGGGATGAGCCGGCAGTCGAATTCCTCTGCAAAACTGCAAACCATTCAGCGTGGTCGTACAATCAACCTTTCAATCAAGAATTGAGGAGTGAAAGCGAATGTCCGATATTGAAAGCAAAGTGAAACAGATCATCGTGGATCAGCTCGGCGTCGATGCCAGCCAGGTTACCAACGAAGCCAGTTTCATCGAGGATCTCGGCGCGGATTCCCTCGACACGGTCGAGCTGGTCATGGCATTCGAAGAGGAATTCGACATCGAAATTCCCGATGAGGAGGCCGAGAAGCTCACCACGGTCGGCCAGGCCCTGGAGTATTTGAAAAAGAAAAAGGCAGCCGCCTGAGCCGGCCGCGGGCCATGGCCGAAGGGCATGGCCACCGCGGGCGCAGAGGCGGCGCCCCGCAAAAAAAAACAGTGAGCACTGTCCCGCCTGCTCACCCGGGCTGTGAGGTTGAACAACGCTGACGCGCAGATGCAAAAAAGACGAGTGGTGGTAACCGGTCTCGGGGCCATCTCGCCGCTGGGAAACAACGTCAAAGACACGTGGGAGAACGCCCTTGCCGGCAAGTCGGGCGTTGCCAGGATCACCCGGTTCGACCCGGAAGCCGTGGCAGTGGAAACCAAGTTTGCCGCGGAGGTAAAGGATTTTGACCCCACGAACTACATTGACCGCAAAGAGGCCCGCCGCATGGATCTCTTCGTGCAATATGCCATGGCGGCGGCCTCCGAGGCCATTGCGTCTGCCCGCCTGCAGCAAGCCGGCATCGATACGAGCCGCGTGGGCGTCATCGTCAGCTCGGGCATCGGCGGCCTGGCCACTCTGGAGCGGGAATTCCAAAAGTGCATGGAAAAAGGTGTTTCCCGTCTCAGCCCGTTTTTCATTCCCATGATGATTTCGGATATGGCCGCCGGCCATATTTCCATTCAATACGGTTTCAAGGGCCCCAACTACGCCATCACCTCCGCCTGCGCCTCCAGCTCGCATGCCGTGTGCGAAGGCTTTCGTACCATCGAGCGTGGCGAGGCCGACATCATGATTTGCGGCGGCAGTGAGGCTGCGATTACGCCCATGGGCATCGGTGGCTTCAACGCCATGAAGGCGCTTTCCACCCGCAATGAGGATCCGCCGCGCGCCAGCCGGCCATTCGACAAGGAGCGCGACGGCTTCGTCATGGGCGAGGGGGCGGGCATCCTGGTGTTGGAGGCCCTGGAGAGTGCCCGCCGCCGCGGCGTCGAGATTCTCGGCGAGATCGTCGGGCTGGGCTCGACCGCGGATGCCTACCACATCACGGCGCCCGCGCCCGGCGGCGAGGGGGCGATACGCGCCATGCGGCAGGCGCTGAAAATGGCCGGCATTTCGCCGGCCGAGGTGCAGCACATCAACGCGCACGGCACCTCCACGCCCGCCAACGACAAAGCCGAAACCGACGCCATCGCGCAGGTGTTTGGCGAGCATGCGTCGCAGCTCAACATCAACTCGACCAAATCGATGCACGGCCATTTGCTCGGCGCCGCGGGCGCCGTCGAGTTGATCCTGACCCTGCTCGCCTGCCGCCACAATGCGATTCCGCCAACGATCAATCAGTTCACCCCCGACCCCGAATGTTACCTGTGCTACACCCCGAATGAAGCGGTTTACCGCGAAGTCGAGTACGCCCTGTCGAATTCCTTCGGGTTCGGGGGACATAACGTGACGATTGCCGTGAGAAAGTTTTCGGACGTTTGATCCCGGCGCCGCGAGCCAGCAGCACGGCCCTCTGCCCCGGCGCCAGCAGAGGGACGACTGGCCGGATCGTCCGCCATCGCTTTTGATTCTATGCTGCTTCGACTCCGACAGCTTTTCAGCAGGAATGGCAAGACCCCGCCAGCGCCTCATCAGGCGCAGATCAAGGAATTCTGTGAGCTGATCGGCTACCGTTTCCGCCGCCGGGAACTGATCACCCAGGCACTCAAGCACCGTTCCTACCTGCCGCAAGTCAACGAGCACCGCTCCCACTCCAATGAACGTCTGGAACTGCTGGGCGACTCCGTGCTCGGCCTGGTGGTCACCGAGTACCTCTATCACAAGTTTCCCGAAAAGGAAGAAGGCGACATCACCGCCATCAAATCGCTGCTGGTGAGCCGCAAGATTCTTACCCGCATTGCCCGCAAGCTCGATCTCGGCAAGTTCATCTTCATGAGTGAATCGGAGGACCTGGCCGGCGGCCGGCTGCGGCCTTCCATCATCGCCGATGCCTATGAAGCGGTCATTGGCGCGGTTTATCTCGATGGCGGTCTCGAACAGGCGCGCAGCTTCGTCAAGCAAACGCTGCTGTGCGATATGGATCAAATTCTCAGTGAGGAACAGCACCGCAACTTCAAAAGCATCCTGCTCGAACTCTCGCAAAGCCGCAATCTGGGCACTCCCTATTACAACGTCCTCTCCGAAGAGGGCCCCGACCACAACAAAATCTTCACCGTGGAAGTCAGAATCCAAAACCGCACCATGGGACTGGGGGTCGGCAATTCCAAGAAACGCGCCGAGCAAAATGCCGCCCAGCATGCTTTGGCGCAATTGACCTGAACCGCATTGCAACCCGTGCCTCCCCCGCCGCCCCTGTCGCCGCACACTGCTGCCCCATGATCTTTGCCCAAAACCCTTCACGCCATGAAAAAAACGCTGATCTGTGCCGCCCTGCTCTGGGCCTTGTGCCCCGTCGCCGCCCGTTCGCAAACACTCTCCGGCTATTACTCCCGCAATGATTTTCTGCTGGCGCCGCCTGCCGCCTTTGATGACGGCCTGCTGGGCTTCACCAATCCTGCGAATGTAGCCATGCTCCGGCAAAGCGAGACGCGTTTTCTTTGGTCAACTGACGGAACGAAGGCCGCTTCTTTCAATGACTGGGGACTTTTCTGGGGCATGCGCGGATTGGGTTTCTCAACACAACGCCGGCACAGCGGCAATTTGGCCGCTACAGATTACAATCTCGCCGGCGGTTTTGGGTCGCGCGCGTTGGCGCTGGGCATGGCTTACAACTGGTCAAGCGGCGATCGTGCTGCGTTCGGCCGCGAGAAGCTGTTCTCTGTCGGGTCGATCCTGCGGCCCTCACGTTTTCTTTCGCTGGGCTTGATCGGCAATTTTTCCACGGAGAGCAGCAACCGTGAAGGCATCGCCGAGATCGGCATTCGCCCACTCGGCACCTCGCGGCTCACGTTGTTTGCTGATGCAGCTTTACAAAACGGCATGTCCCTTTCCGAAGCGCCGTGGAGCGCGGGCGCGGCTTTGCAAGTGTTGGAAGGGATGCATCTCGTGGGGCGAACCTTCGACTCTGAGGCCTTCACGCTGGGCATGACGATCAACTTCGGCAAAAGCGGCATTGGCGGGCAGGCGCACTTTGATGCCGGACGTGATCATTCATACAATTCTTACATGATTCGCGCCGGCGGCGTGAAGCCAAGTGTTGTTTCCGGCGGCAAGGGAAAGCGCTACCTCGCGATGAGCCTCAAAGGCCGGATGGATTATCACAAGTATGTGTGGTTCGATAAAGACACCAACCGGCTTTACGACGTGCTGAACACCATTCGAACCGCCACCGGCGACCCGCAAGTCGGGCTGCTGGCGCTCAATCTCTCCGGCATGCAAATCCGGCCGGAGCATGCCTGGGAAATTCGCGAAGCGCTCAAACAAGCGCAGGCGGCCGGCAAAAAAGTGATCATCTTCATCGACAACGCGGAGATGACGGACTACCATGTGGCAAGTGTTGCGGATAAAGTCGTGCTCGATCCCGAAGGCATGCTCACGCTGCAAGGGTTCGTACTGGGCCGCACCTACCTGAAAGGCACACTCGAAAAAATGGGGCTCGGGTTCGACGAGTGGCGCTTTTTCAAATATAAATCTGCGATGGAATCTCTCAGCCGTGACAGCCTGTCTGAAGGCGACCGCGAGCAGTTGCAGGATTATGTCGATGATTGGTATGAACTGGTGCGGCGCGAGGTGTGCGCGTCGCGCGGTTTAACGCCGGAACGTTTTGATCAACTGATTGACAACGAAGCTCTCTTCACCGCAGAGCTGGCATTGCAATCGAATCTGGTCGATACGCTGGCGCGCTGGCCGGCGCTCCGCGAGGTGATCAAAAAAATCACGGGCAATTCTCTGACCGAAATCGCGGCAAAAGACCTGCTGGCGCACAACCGCGCCGCGCAAGCCTGGGGCGAGCCGCCGAAGATTGCGCTGGTTTATGGGCTGGGCGTTTGCGCCATGGACGAGGGCATTCGTGCGCGCTGGCTGGAAAAAGTTTTTCGGGATCTCGCCAAGAATTCTGCGATTAAAGCGGTGGTCTTTCGCGTCGATTCGCCCGGCGGCGACGGCATGGCGAGCGACGTGGTTGCCGAAGCGCTGAAGAAATGCAGTGAGAAAAAGCCGGTGATCGTCAGTCAGGGGCAGGTGGCCGGCTCCGGCGGCTATTGGATTTCGATGTATGGCGACACCATCGTGGCCGGGCCCAACACCATCACCGGCTCGATCGGCGTGATCGGCGGCTGGATTTACGACAAGGGCTTGAGCGAAAAACTCGGCATGACGGAAGACCACGTCCAGCGCGGCGCGCATGCCGATGCCGGTTATGGTGTCACCCTGCCGTTTCTCGGCGTGCGCGTGCCGGCGCGCAATTTGACGGTGGTGGAACGCAACCGGATTGAAACGTTGATCAAAGGTTTCTATGAAACGTTCGTTGCCAAAGTCGCGCAAGGCCGCGGCATGTCCGTCGAGCAAGTGAAGGCAATTGCCGAGGGCCGCATCTTTTCGGGCATTGATGGCAAAGCCAACGGCCTGGTGGATGAAGTCGGCGGAATGCTGACCGCGCTGGCCATTGCGCAGCAGCGGGCAGGTCTTGACCCCAAACAGGAAATCGAAGTGGTCGAGATTCCCGCCTCCAAGGGACTGTTCAATTTCAGGCCGGGATTGCCGGGCGTCCAAGCGCAAATGGCAAACGATCCGATCCTGCAATTCATCAAATTCATGAGCGAGCGCAACGGCCAACCGATGCCGTTGCTCGTGCCGGGCATGTATCCGGATTACCAATGAGCTGGCGAAGTCAGGCTTGGGTATCGGACTTTTGCATCCAAGTCTGACTTCACTTGTGCCGCGTAAACACCGGCTGCACCCACGCCGTTGCCCCTGCCGAATCTCTCACCCGTGCGCGCACATAGCGCTCCGCCGTCCGCAGCTCGAACACCGCGGGGTTGTGATACGATTGACTCAGAATCCGTCCCTGCGTGCCGAGGAACTGCGTGCTGTACTTGAAATCCCCTTTTTGCCGAATATGCAGCGTAATTTTTTTTGGTTCGATTTGAATATCTTCCAACTCCACGCCGGTGCTGGCATAGAACAGCCCGGCCTCAAGATTCTGCACGATTTCGCGCGGCGCCAGCGTGCGCGCTCTCACCACCACCCAGCCGCGGCCGGGATTCGAGCGTTCCGGCGCAAACTCCCCCTGAAAA
Source organism: candidate division KSB1 bacterium (assembly GCA_034506255.1). Taxonomy (NCBI): domain Bacteria; kingdom Pseudomonadati; order Candidatus Zhuqueibacterales; family Candidatus Zhuqueibacteraceae; genus Candidatus Coneutiohabitans; species Candidatus Coneutiohabitans thermophilus. The sequence continues at coordinate 620,004 of JAPDPX010000002.1, forward strand.
TGATGTGCATCATCCACCGCAATGCCGTAGATGCGCTTGCCCGCGCTCAACAGATGATCCCACACCTCTTCCATGCCCGGCCAGCCACCCCCGCCCTGGTTGTGCACCAGTGGATGCCCGTTGAAAATCTCCAGCAGCTTGTCGTTTGAAATCTGCAGCAGCTCGCGATGATCAAATGCCCAGCGAAAATTAGGATGATTGATGTGCGGCACGCCCGCCACCGCGCGCACGGCATCGACGTTCTTCTGGATTGTGCCCACCAGAGTGGAATCGAATTGCGGCGCGATCACACCGGGAATGTTGAGGCCGTTGACATGCACCGGCTTGTCCCCGAATTTGCTGGAGACTTCCTCCCCGGGAATCAAAAGAAAGCTCGAATCGACCAGGCTCGCCAGGGTGGCGGGGTCGGTGAATACGTTGTGATCTGACAGCACCAGAAAACGATAGCCATGATCTTTATACCACTGCGCCACCACTTGCGGCGGCGAGTCGCCGTCACTCATGGTGGTGTGTGTGTGGGTGTTGCCTTTGAACCAGACCATGCCGCTGGTGTCCGGCACTTCGAATTCGATTGGGCGTGTGCACGCACTGAGCAAAAGAACAGCCACAACCGCCAGGCGATGGAGGCGCATGTCAGCTCCGGAGTTTGATCGAGGATTCATTTGAAGATCGCGGTGGGCAATCTATCTCCCCGTTTTGGCAATTGCAAGCCCGGGATCGGCCGGCCGGCGGCGCACGGCACCCGGGCGGTGAGAGCCTCTGTTGCCCCGGCTGCGCCATTGCTTTTTGACCGATCGATTGTTATCATCATATGCAGTTCCTGAAATTACCGCACTGAGCTTGACGGAGCGGCAACGCAAAACAAGGGGATTCCTATGTCCGCCTTGATGACTGTTTTGCTCGGTTCGTCATTGCTGGGGCTGACGGCACACTCTCTCTTCCACTTCCTCGGGGACAGGCGCCCCAGGCCATTCATCCTGCCAATGGCGCTTCTGCTGGTTTGCGTGCCGGTTTGGGCGCAAACCAACATTCAATACACAAAACTGCGCGATGGCGTCGAGCGTTGGCACCGAACAAAAGCGGCGGGTGCAAAGCCTTGGTTCTTTCAGCAGGTGGAAAATCTGTTCAATGTCATACTGCCGCCCAAAGACCAACTGCCATTTGGCGCCAGCGTGGCCTTGCTTGTGGGCGTGAGCGAATATGCCTATCTGTCCCCGCAACTGCCGTTCGTGAAAAATGATCTGCGCGACATACGCGAGTTTTTGCTCAACGAGGGAGGATTCGACACCGTTTATGTGGCAAGCGAGAGGATTGTCAACCGCGACCTAATCGACGGCTACGTGCGCAACAAAATCGGCCGCAGTCTGAAGCCCCGTGACCGTTTCATGTTTTACTCCTCCGGCCACGGCGCCGACAACCGCGGCAGGACCGGCTATATGCAGTTCAGCCAGGCCGTTCCCGGTGATTTTGTGGGTACGCAGGTCATGCCGATTCGCACCGCCGTGGATTGGTGCAGCGAGCTGAATATCGATCACATGCTTTTTGTGTTCGATTGCAGCGCCTCCGGGCTCGCCTTCACTTCCAAAGGTGGGCCGGGGGACTTGCTCGCCGCGCTCAGCGGCAATGGCTGCCGCCTGGTCATGACCGCCGGCACCGCGGAAGAGAAAACCTATGAAGTCGAAGGCCGCAACGGCAGGGGCAACGGCGTGTTCACGCGCGCGTTTTTGAATGCCGCCCGCTCCGGCAACGCGGACAAAGGCACGGGCCGCGACGGCTTCATCACCATCGAAGAAATTCTCGCGCAGATCAAAACCGAGGTCGCGCGCTTTGCGGCCTTGCACAAGAAGAGCGTGTCCCCGCGCCTCTGGCCGCTCGAGGAAACGGAGTATCGCGGCACGTTCGTGTTCGTTAATCCCGAAGCGCAAAGCCAAGGCCTCGCTTTGCTCGATGATTATTCACAAAAGCTCAATGCCCGGCCGCGTGGCGAAGTGATTGCCGCCTTCGGCCTGGCGCGCGTCATCGCCTTTCTCTCCGGACAGGTTTATATCGACGACAGCTTGATTGACACGATTGCCAACGGCGACGTGAAAGATTATCCTTTGCCCGTCGGCTTGCACAAGATTGCGATTCACGGCGCGACTGAGATTGTGACGCAAACCGTGACCATTGCCAAAGGCCAAAGCGCGACGATTACGCTGCGGCCCAAGCTCGCCGCACCGCCGCCGCTGGTGGCGCCAACTGAGCCGGCCACCAGCCAGGCGCCCGAGGGCATGGTGCTCATCCCCGCCGGCTTATTTTTGATGGGCAGCGACGACGGTGACAGCGATGAGAAACCCGTGCATGAAGTCCATGTTGATGCGTTTTATCTTGATCAGTACGAAGTCACGGTGGCACAGTACCAGAGCTATCTCCGTGCGACCGGCCGGCCGAATCCGGGGAACTGGGATGAGCAATTGCAGAATCTGAATCATCCGGTCGTTTACGTGAGCTGGGAGGACGCGACGAATTATGCAAAATGGGTCGGCAAGCGGCTGCCTACAGAAGCGGAATGGGAATACGCGGCGCGCGGCGGGAATACCGGCATGGCTGGCAATCCAAAATACCAATATCCATGGGGCAATGTTGCGAGCCGAGATCATGCAAACTACTCGGGGGTTGCAGGCAAAGACAAATGGGAGCGTACTTCACCGATTGGAAGTTTTCCGCCGAATGGCTTTGGTCTTTATGACATGGCCGCCAATGTTTGGGAATGGTGCTCAGACTGGTATGCGGAGGATTACTACAGCAAAAGCCCGAAGCAGAACCCGAAAGGCCCAGCAACCGGAACTTTGCGGGTTTTGCGCGGCGGGTCGTGGAACGACCTTCCACAGCTCGTGCGCTGCGCCAATCGGTTCAGGAACCTTCCTACGAATCGCTACGTCGATTCGGGATTTCGCTGCGCCCGGGACGCCCGTTAGCATGGTGTTACCCTTTGAGGTCTTTTTACGCTTTTTACTCTTTTAGGCGCGAGCGCAGCGAGCGCCTCGCGAATTTTTTCAGGAACCCACTGCCCGGGCGCTTGCAGCGCCCGGGCAGTAATTCAAGGGCGCCGCAAAATGGCCCATCCCGAAAACATTCTCACGCTCACCTATGATTTCTTGTTGTATTTGATCCCCCCAATTATCCAAGTTCCCGCGCGATCAAAAATTCCTGCTGGCCGATCGCATGCAGAACCTCATTAGACGGACGGAACACGGCGTGACCTTTTTGGGGTTTCGCGTCTTTCCGGAATTCCGGCTGCTGCGCCGGGAAAACGTCATGCGCGCCAAACGGCGTTTGCGCAAACTGCAGACTGAGTATGCCCGCGGCGAGTCTTCGTGGGATGAGATCACCCGTGCCGTGCACGGCTGGCTGGGACATGCCGGCTTTGGCGATACGTACCGCTTGCGGCAAAGAATGTTTGATGAACACCCTTTTCGACGTTCGCAGTCGCTCCTTCAGAAGCCGGGGCGCCAACGCCGTGCGGGCGCCTGAAGGCGCGACTGCCAAACTCGCGTCGGGGCAGGCTCATCGCAGCGGGTTTTGCGCGGCGGGTCGTGGAACAACAATCCACAGAACGTGCGCTGCGCCAATCGCAACAGAAACAATCCCACGAATCGCAACAACAATGTGGGTTTTCGCTGCGCCCAAGACGCTGCAATCGGATGCCGGAATTTGGCTGACCACGGCCAGCCGAAGTGTGCATGTCACCGTCCAGAGTCTGCTCCGGTCCGGCCCAGCGGGACGAACAAATAAACCATTCAGGGGCGGGAAGTAGCACGTCGAACCTCGCCCCTGATCTTTTGATACCGCGTGCTGCTTTGCGCCGCTAGCCTGCGGGTGGCTTGCTGGTGGGTGCAGAACCACCAATGTGGTTCATCGCCTTTCCCCGCCAGGCCGCCCGACAGAAAGTCTGCCTGAACGACTCTGCAGAGAAAGGGGATTCCAGTGTCTGCCTTGATGACTCTGTTGACCGCTTTGTCACTCTTGGGGCTGGCTGCGCTCTCAGTTTTCTATTTCCTCAAGAGCCGGCGCCTCAAACCATTTCTGCTGCAAATCGTCGTGCTGGCGCTTTGTTTTGCCGCTCTGCATGCCCTGTTTGATTTTCCCGCCCGCGCACCCGCAGCCCGCGGCGCGGAGGACGTTTATTTCGTGATCGTCCTTTATCTCTGCATGCTGCTGGGCATGGCAGCGAACTATGCGCACAACCGTTTTCTTTTACCCAAAGAACAGCGGCCGAAATTTGATCCTGGCCTGTTTTTCGCGCCGATCTTCGCCTCTCCGATCGTCTTTATTCCGCTGCTGGCAGCCCTGCAAAATGTGGGGGTTGATCTGGCCCGCCTCACAGTGCCGAAAATGATGGTCTTTTTCGTCGCCTTTGAAAACGGCTTCTTTTGGAAGGAATATTTCGATCATCGCCGGCAGGAGAAACAAGCAGGGGAAAAATGAGGATCATCCGAATTTTGCGTACATTTTGCGACAACAAGATGAAAAGAATCGCAAAATCAGTTCCGTGCCTTCTCTGCTGAGAGCCACTAGCCCCAACGTGATAGCGAACGGCCCAACCCCGCCAGGGGCGAAATGTTTAGAGTAATTGTCAACACCTCCAACTTCAAACTCCTTTGGGAGTGACATGTAACGGCGTTTGCCTTCAATTCAAGATGAGATCAATGAGGAGGCACGATACACATGTCACCCCGCTGGGGTTTCATTTCGGCGAACGGCACTTGGCTATAAACCTCTCACTCCTATCGGAGTTCATCAGATGCCAAGAACAGTCATGCGGCCATGCACGCTTGAGTCGGATGATCTAAAAATGAGCGCGATGAGCAAAATCTTGCGCCGGGCGGGGTATCTGCCTGCCGCCTGGTTGTTGTTTACCATGCCAGCGGCCGCACAACCGCAGATCCGATCCACAAAATTGAGTGACGGCGAGGCAAGGGGCAGGTGGCAAGGGGCAAGACTTGTTTCTGGGGATTGCGTTTCGTAGAGCGGGGCGATGTTTTGTCGGTTGAACGAGCGCTGTGCAGCTTCAAATGAGCTTCCTGATTCTGGCCAATCTGCGCCAGAAACCGATAAGTATTGAGTGCCCCCAATTTACTGTTCAAAATGAGAATGGCTTGGCGCCGTAATTGCTCGGGGCTGCAGTCTCTCTCAGTAGCCATCCTGTTTATCCCGAAACAAAAACGGGCGGCCCGGCAAGGCCGCCCGTCGTGTTTTCATCCCAACCATCTCTGCCCGCGCAAGCGGCGCTCAGTACTTCAACACCTCCAGCGCGGTTTGATAAATGTCGTCCTCGCTGATCAAAATGGCGGCTTCGAGAATGCGGCTGAAGCCGATGGGCGTGTCCTTGGTGCACACCCGGCGCGGCGGGGCATCGAGAAATTTGAAGCATGTTTCTGAAATTTCTGCCAGCACCTCGCCGCCGTAGCCGCCGGTCTTGTGATCTTCGCTCGCCACGATCACGCGGTTGGTTTTCTGCAGTGAGGCGCGAATGGTTTCCAGATCATAAGGCACCAGCGTGCGCAGATCAATGACCTCAGCCTCATAACCCTCCTCGGCGAGTTTTTCCGCGGCTTTCAGCGACCAGTGCACGGCATTGCCGTAGCTCACGATGGTCAGGTCCCTGCCGGTCCGGCGAATGCGCGCGCGGCCAAAAGGCACGAAATGATTCGGCCCGGTTTTGGGCGCCTGCGCCATGGGATGGTTGTAGAGATATTTCGGCTCGAACATGATGGTCACCCCGCGCGAGCGCATCGCGGTGCGCAGCAGCCCCGCGGCATCATCCGCGAATGCCGGCATGATGATGCGAAAGCCGGGGAAGTTGGCGAAGACGCCTTCCGCGCTTTGCGAGTGATAAAGCCCGCCGCCGATGTAGCCGCCGCACGACAGTCGCACGATGATGTTGGGCAGGAACTTGCCGTTGGTGCGCCAGTATTCGTGGCTGAGCTCGACCATCTGCTCCATCGCCGGCCAGACATAATCGGTGAACTGCGCGGCTTCAATCACCACCCACATGTCCTCGCGGAAACGGCTCATGCCGTTGGCCGTGCCGACAATGAAATCCTCGGCGATGGGGGCATTGAACACCCGGCCTTTACCGAACGCCTGCTGCATGCCGTTGGTGACGTTGAACACGCCGCCCTTGTCTTTCGACGCCACGTCCTGGCCCCAGAGAAAGGTGTGGGGATTGCGCTGAAATTCCTCGTGCAGCGTGCGGTTGATGGCTTCCCGCATCTTCTCCTTTTCGCCTTCCGCGGGCGTGGGCGTTTCTTCGACCTGATAAACCGGCGCGACCGCGAAATCATAGATCGATTTGGGATCGGGCAGAGGGGCGGCTTCGGCGCGCGCCGCGGCTTCGTTCACCAGCCGTTTGTTTTCCTCCTCGATGGCGCGCAGCTCGTCTTCACTGAGCAGCCCTTGCGCGAGAAGGTAGGAGCGAAAACGCGGCAACGGGTCCTGTGCCATCACCTCGTTGAGTTCCTGTTCCGAGCGGTAGGACTCGTGCTTGTCGCTGTTGGAGTGCGGCCCGATGCGGATGCACTGGGCATGCACCAGCGCCGGTCCCCTGCCGGAGCGCACGTAGTCCATGGCTTCATCCATCGCCACACGGCTGGCGATCGGGTCGGTGCCGTCGCAGCGGATAATGTGGAGATATTTCAAGCCGATGAAATTGTCCGCCACGATTTCGTTGGCGGTTTGCTCATGCACCGGCACGCTGATGCCGTATTTGTTGTTTTGAATGACGAAGATCACCGGCAATTGTTCGCGGCTGGCGCCGTTGAGGGCCTCGAAGACATAGCCTTCGGAGGCCGAAGCTTCGCCGAAGCTGCAAAAAATGAAGGCATCGGATTTGTAGTATTTGACGGCGCGCGCCAGACCCACGGCATGCAGGGCATGATTCGACACGCAGCTCGAGGTGTTTTGAATGCCGATTTCCGGCTTGGAAAAGTGATTGGACATGTGGCGGCCGCCGGCGGCCACGTCGTCACGCCGGCTCAAGCCGTTCAGCATGATCTCATCGATGGTCAAGCCGGCCGCCAGGCAGGTCAGTTGATCGCGATAGTAGGGAAAGAGGTAGTCTTTCTTCGGACGGAACGACAGTCCGAGCGCCAACTGAATCGGTTCATGGCCCGAGCAGGTCGCGAGATAACTCCAGCCCTTGCCCTGCTTGAAGAGAATCCAGGCCCGCTCGTCGATGAGACGCCCGGTGTGCATCAGACGGTACCATACGCGCGCCGTCTCGGCATCGATGGTGGGCTGCTCCGACGTGCGGGAATAAGCGTGCATGACAGCCACAGGAACCTCCATTTATGACAGGTTGAGGGATTAGCGAAACGCACCACCGGCGGGCAGAATTCGGCCGGCGTTTTTCCTCGTCTCACGTCCGGCCGTGATTGGCAGTCATCATGGTGAACGTGAGTGAGTGCTGAACGCTGTTCAGGCCGGTGGTTTTGTAAAAAATTCATCCAATGTAAAAAATAATTGTCAGAATGCAAATCCTTTTGCCGCGAATTTTCGGGCAAATTCCAGCGGTGCCTGCCTTGCAATGGCATATTTTGGTTGGGGCGGTGATCCTCTGCCTGTCTGGAATCTCTCGTTCATATTTTTACACAAGTTTCAGGTTGTTTCTTGAGTTGTCGTGCCAAGCTCGCGCTTTGCGCTTGGAAACCCACAAGAAAATCCCCTCGCTTGCCGAGGGCATCACGTTTCTTCTCCCACGAAAATGAATTCCCACGAAAGGATTTTTGTAGTAGACCCTTCAGGGCCGGTGCATGAAGGCACCACTACGAAAGCTCATTTTCATTTTGATTGGTGCCGCGCGCGGTAGGGCAAATTACCCTGAAAACATCATGCTGGTCGCAGAGATTTTGGCGACGCCACTTTGTCCAGCTTGCCACTGAATAAAAATCAGCGCGACGCTGCGTCGATCAGCGTCCAGAGAATTGGTTCCGGGTCGCTTGCCGCATTACGATTTGCCCACACAAATCGACATAGAACCCGAAATTTTTTCGCTGGAAATCTGCTTCGCGGGCGGAATGTTGGGTTTGATTCTGGCAGTGCCATTTCCAAGAAAAGGAATTCTCACGGAATTTTTTCGCGGGCATTCTGCTTTCGTGGCCGATTGTTTTGTTTGATCCCGGCAGCGTTACTCTCACCGCGAGTGAGACGGTCGAGCCATACAGCTCGGTGTTTTGGACTCTCGTTTTGGCTGATGAATTTGTGATTACGACCTGGCGAAAAGTGGCGTCAATAGGGTATTTAATTGTCTTTTTGTTCACATATCAAATTGTTTTCGGCATTTTACTGTAATTTCTAAAAAAAACCTTGACTTTCATGAGATGTTGTTTTATCATTGGGCACAAGTGGATAGAAGTAGGGAAAAGTGGAAAAAAATGGTTAAATGGGGTTTGAGGCCGTGGTGGAACTCTCCGAAATCATTCCAAAGTTTTACGGCCGCTTCAAACAGAGCCTCGATGATAAAGGCCGGGCCGCCATCCCGGCCAAGATTCGGGAGATCATCGAACTTCGGGATATGAAGACGCTCATGTTGCGGCTGATGGAAACGCCGAATACATGTTTTATCCGCGCCTACCCCGCCTCTTATTTCCGCGAGAAAATCTTGCCGATGGCCTCCAATTACGACGAAGAGAGTGAAGTCGGCATTTTCAAGATGCAATCCATTCTGTCAACCTGCCATCAGGTTCGGCTGGACAATCAGGGTCGCGTCAACATTCCGACGGAGTTGCTGCAGTCAGCAAAGATCACGAAGGAGATTCGCTACGTCGGGATGGGCGATTTTTTCGATATGTGGGACGCCGCGCACTACGACGAATTTTTGGCGGCAGGACGCGCCGGCAATCTCAAAGGATGAAGTGAGCAGCAGCGACGCGTGCAGACGCCAAGGTTAGATCAAGGCGGGTTTCATGTGCCGGTGTTGGTGCGTGAAGTGACCGCCCACCTGCTCGCCGGGCCAACCGGCATCATCGTCGATGCCACATTGGGCGATGGCGGCCACAGTCTGGCCTTGCTCGAATCCGGACCACCACGGCTGCAGCTTATTGGCATAGATGTCGATCCCCAAGCCCTCGCCACCGCCCGCCAGCGGCTGGCGAAATTCGCAGAACGTTGTTCTTTGCTCAGCGGCAACTTCCGGCAGATTGCCGGCCTCCTGACAGCGCAAGGGGTGAGGTCGGTCGCGGGCGTGCTCGCCGATCTGGGCGTGAGCTCGCGTCAAATCGATTTGCCGGAACGCGGCTTCAGTTATCTCGATGAGGGTCCGCTCGATCTGCGCCTGGATCCCTCCCTCCCCCAAACTGCAGCGGAGCTCTTGGCGGCTCTGGAACAAGACGAACTGGTGCGTCTCCTGCGGGACTATGGCGAAGAGAGGCAAGCCCGGGCCATCGCGCGAGCCATCGTGCAACAGCGGCGACGGCAGACGATCCGGACGACGACCGATCTTCGCTCGATTATCACCGGCGTGGTGCGCGGCCCTCATCGGATTAAAACGATGGCGCGCGTCTTTCAGGCGCTGCGCATCGCGGTGAATGATGAATTGCAGGCGTTGCACGAATTTCTACCGCAGGCCTTCGCTTGTCTGGCAGCCGGCGGCCGCCTGGCTGTCATCAGCTATCATTCCCTCGAAGACCGCATCGTCAAAGATTTTTTTCGCGAGCAGGCGCGCAGTTGTACCTGCCCACCGGAGCTGCCGGTGTGCGTGTGTGGCCGGCAGAGCCGGGCGGTGGTGCTGACGTCCCGGCCGATCACCCCGACACCCGCGGAAATCGCGGCGAATCGCCGCAGTCGCAGCGCCAAATTGCGAGTGCTTCAGAAACGATGACCATGGCCAGCCCCAAAACTCTTCGTCACGCGCCGGTTCGCCGGTCAAACTGGCGGCGGGCGGGAACAACCGCGACCCTGCGCCCGGCCCCTTCGGCACACCGTGGCCCAAGCGACCGCAGTGCCGGCCGGACGTGGGCGGCGTTGCTTGCGCCGTTCTTGCTGTTGTTGGTCATGGGCTTGTTGTTGATCTGGTTGCGCGTGGCGGTTGGCGATCTGGCCGCAGCCGTGGCGCGTGCCGAGGCGCAAAAGCGCGAGCTGCAGGAGGAGAACACCCGCCTGTTGGTGCGTGCGGAGCAACTGGCGGGATATGGTCGCATCGCCAAAATTGCACGGGAGCATTTGCACATGACCAGGGTTGCCAGCAAACTGATTGTCGTCACCCAGGAATGAGGATGTCCGCGACGACAGGTTCCCGCCTCGTGCCGCGGCTGCGGCAGCCGCCCAAGTCGAAAGTCGCGGGGCTGTGCAACCGCGTCGTTTTTGTGGAAGGTTTTTTTTTGTTCTTTGCCATTTGTGTCGTGCTGCGGCTGCTTTATGTCGAAGTCTGGCAAAGCGGCAAATATCGCGACCTGGCCAAGGCACAGCATTACATCACCATTCCCCTGGAGGCACAACGCGGCATCATCTACGACCGCAACCAAAACCCGCTGGCGCTCAATGATGCCTGCCTCTCGGTGGGGGTCGATCTTCGTCAGGTGAAAGACCGCCGCAGTCTGGCCAACAAGCTGGCGCCGCTGCTGCATGAGCCGGCCGCAAAATTGCTGGCCCGCATGCACACCGAGCTGCCGTTTGTCTGGCTGAAACGGCGTGTCGACGCCGAGCTGGCCCAGAAGATTCAGGCAAGCAAAATTCCCGGCCTGCGTCTCGAAAAGGACGCCCGGCGCCGCTATCCGCACAAGGAAATTGCCGCGCATCTCATCGGCTTCACGGATGTCGACGGCCGCGGCCTTGCCGGCATCGAACTGGCGTGCGATTCCTTGTTGCGCGGACAGGATGGTCGCCGCGTGTTGCAGCGGGATGCCATTGGCAACGCCCTGCCGGATCTCGCCATGCCCGACGTGCAGCCGTTGCACGGCCGGCATGTGTATCTGACCATCGACTACATCCTGCAGACGATTGCCACCGAAGAGTTGCGCGCCGCCCTCGATTACTTTGCCGCCAGCAGTGGCACGGTGACCATCACCGATCCGCATACCGGCGAAATTCTCGCGCTGGCCTGTGAGCCCGGTTTCGATCTCAACAACCCAGGGGCATACTCACCGGCAACGCGGCGCAACCGTGCGGTCACCGATCAGGTCGAGCCGGGTTCGACCTTCAAGCTGGTGACCCTGGCCACCATCCTGCAGGAGAAGATCCGGCAGCCCAATGACATCATCTTCTGTGAGAATGGGGCCTACAAGTTTGCCGGCAAGGTCATCACCGATCACGGGGAGCGTTACGGCAATCTCACGGTGGCACAGGTGCTGACGCATTCCAGCAACATCGGCACCACCAAGCTGGCGCGGCTGGCAGGCAGGGAGAAGATTTACCGCTATGCGCGCGACTTCGGCTTCGGCATGCCGACGCGCACCGGCCTGGAGGGCGAGAGCGGCGGCACCCTCAAACCGCCGAGTGAGTGGTCGGGCTACACGATCGCGGCGATGGCGATGGGCTATGAGGTTTCGGTCACCGCGGTGCAGATGGCCATGGCCTACGGGGCGGTGGCCAACGGCGGTTTGCTGTTGCGGCCCAAAGTGATTGCCGCGATCACCGACAGCAGGGGCAGAGTCATCCGCAACGAACAGCCGGAAGTGGTGCGGCGCGTCCTGAGCCGGGAGGTGGCCACCACCCTGACCCGCATGCTGGAGGGCGTGGTGCAGCACGGCACCGGCAAGCATGCCGCGATCGCGGGCGTTCGCATCGCCGGCAAGACCGGCACCGCCCGCCGCACTTTGGAAAACGGCCGCGGTTACTCCAGCGACAATTACCTCTCATCGTTCGTGGGGTTCTTTCCGGCGGAGCAGCCGCGCTATTTGATCCTGGTGATGATCGAGAATCCGCGCCGCGATCACTGGGGCGCGATGGTGGCGGCGCCCACTTTTCGCCGCATCGCCGAGCGCATGCTCGGTTTGGAAACCGCCGCCGTCACTTCCTCGAAAGGCAGCCGTGAGCACAGGGAAAATTTCAGTGAGATGATCATGGATCCCCGCAAAATCGTCGTACCGGATCTGACCAGCCGCCATCGCAGTGTGGTGGAGGAAATCCTGAAAAACCTCGAACTCGAGCCGATCTGGGACGGCGAAGGCGATTTCATTCTCAACCAGTTGCCGCCACCCGGCGCAGTGGTGTTTCGCAACTCGCCGGTGACTTTGCAGCTTTTTCAAACCGAACCGTCACGCCGCCAGCCGCAGACCATGCCCGCCCTGGTGGGACTCTCGCTGCGCCAGGCACTGCGCCTGCTCTCCCTCGCCAACGTGGAGGCACGCGTGGTGGGCAGCGGCAGGGTGGTGCAGCAATATCCGCCGGCCGGCACGCCCATCACCTCCGGCGTGCGCTGCGAACTGCGCTGCCGCTCGGAGGTGTCGGCGGCCCGCGAGACCATGGTGCATTGAATGCGCCATTGACAGGCCTGGGCACGGCCCGCACCAGGATGACGCGGTGTTGACTATTCGAATCGGGTGATGCGATGCCAATTCTTTTCACGCTGGGTGAGGTTTTGCAGGCCTTTGAAGAGGCCGCAACCTATGTGGGCGAGGCGAGCCGGCTTGCGACCCGGCCCGCCGCCCTCTCCACCGATTCCCGCACCTGTGGCGTGAACGAACTGTTCTTTGCCCTGCAGGGCGACAAATTTGACGGCCATGATTTTTTACCGGAAGTTTTCCAGCGCCAGGCCCTGGCGGCGGTGGTGGCCAAAACCTGGCATCGCCGCCATCCGCGCCGCAAAGGCAATTTCATCGTCGTCGACGATCCGCTGCTCGCCCTGCAGCGCCTGGGCCGGAACATTCGCCGGCGCTGGGGCCGGCCGGTGATCGCGCTCACCGGCAGCAACGGCAAAACCACCACCAAGGAGTTGCTGGCGGCGCTGCTGTCCCGCAGGCATCTGGTGCACAAAACCAGCGGCAATCTCAACAATCACATCGGCGTGCCGCTCACACTGTCTCAGCTCACGCATGCCCATGAGCTGGCGGTGATCGAAATGGGTGCGAATCACTTCCATGAAATCGCCCGGCTGTGCGAGCTCGCCGCGCCCAACTACGGCTTGATCACCAACATCGGCCGCGCGCATGTGGAATTCTTCGGTGATCTCGCCGGCGTGGCGCGCGCCAAGACCGAGCTCTTTGCTTACTTGCAAAAGCGGGACGGCATCGCCTTCCTGAATGCCGACGAGGCGCGCCTGGTGACGGTGCATCCCTCCGGCTTGAAGACCGTCACCTTCGGCCTGCACCAGCCGGCGCAGGTGCACGGCACCATCAAAGCCGTTGATCGCGAAGGCCATGTCACGCTCACTTGGCGCGGCCTGGACATCCGCCTGCCCGTTCCGGGCGTGCACAATGCCAGCAATGCCCTCGCCGCGATTGCCGTGGCGGATTTCTTCGGCCTGGATTCCGCCACCATCAAGGCCGGCATCGAAAGCTTCACCGGTGTCGCCAGGCGCATGCAGATTTTGCAAATCGCCGGCATGATCGTCATCAATGACGCCTACAATGCCAATCCCGAGTCCATGAAGGCGGCGCTGGAATTTCTCGCACAGTATCCCAGACCCGAGCACGGCCGCCGGGTGGCGATTTTGGGTGACATGCTGGAAATGGGTGCCAGCGCCGAGGCGGTGCATCGCGAGCTGGGCGAGTTCATCGCCACGCTTCCCATCCAGGCGGTGTTCGCCTATGGTCCCCAGATGCGGCACCTGGTGCATGCCATCGGCCAGCATTGCTGGGCGCTGCATTTTGAAGACAAGAACGATTTGATGTATGAAGTGAGCCGGTCGGTGCGCGCGGGGGATATTCTCCTGCTCAAGGGCAGCCGGGGCATGGCGATGGAACAAGTTTTGGAAAAGCTGCCGGCGCCGGCGTGACGCACCAACACCTGCAGGTGGGTTGCGGGCGAGGGGTACAACCAAGGGAACCGTCATGTTCTACTATCTGCTCTATCCGTTGAGCAAACATGTTTCCGGTTTCAATCTGTTCCAATACATCTCGGTGCGGGCGGCGTTTGCCGCAATCACCGCACTGTTGATCAGTTTTCTGGTGGGGCCGCGCTTGATTCATGCGCTGCGGGTGCGGCTGATCGGCCAGGAAGTGCGCAAGGACGGCCCGCAGACCCATTTGAAAAAACAGGGCACGCCCACCATGGGCGGCTTCATCATCCTGGCGGCGGTGCTGCTGCCCACGTTGTTGTGGGCGCGCGCCACCATCTATGTCGGCCTGGTCGTGCTCGCCACCGTGTGGATGGGCATCGTCGGCTTCATTGACGACTATTTAAAAGTCGTGAAGAAGCTGCCCAAAGGGCTTTACGGCCGCTACAAGATCGTGGGACAGGTGTCGCTGGGATTCGTGCTCGGCACGATCATCTACTTCGCGCCGCAATTCGACGGCATTGCCACGCTCACCACCGTGCCGTTTTTCAAAAATTTCGAATTCGACCTGGGCCTGAACCTGGCGTATCCCCTGAGTTTCATCCCCTACGTGCTGGTGGTGATCTTCATCATTACCGCCACCAGTAATTCGGTGAATCTCACCGACGGTCTCGACGGTCTGGCCGCCGGCCTGGTGGCGATCTCCGCCGCGGCCTGGGCGCTGATCAGCTATGTTTCCGGCCGCACGGATTTCAGCGATTATCTCAACATTCTGTTTCTGCCGGGTGCCGGTGAACTCACGGTCTTCTGTGCGGCGTTGTTCGGCGCGACGCTGGGTTTCCTGTGGTACAACACCCATCCGGCGCAGGTGTTCATGGGCGACACCGGCTCGCTGGCGCTCGGCAGTGCGCTGGGTGCGCTCGCGGTGTTGGTGAAGAAGGAACTGCTGCTGCCGATCATCGGCGGCATGTTCGTGGCGGAGAGCCTCTCCGTCATTTTGCAGGTGTGGTATTTCCGGCGCACCGGCGGCAAGCGCATCTTTCGCATGGCCCCGCTGCATCATCATTTCGAGCTGAAGGGTTGGAGCGAGCCGCAGGTGGTCGTGCGCTTCTGGATCATCGGCATTCTGCTCGCGCTGCTCACGCTGGCCACTTTCAAGGTGCGCTGATGGCACGCCGTCCGATCGATGTCCTGCTGCTGGTTGCGGTGCTGCTGTTGCTGCTGCTCAGCGTCTATTTCGTGTTCACCGCCAGCTCGGCGCGGGCGGAGCGCCTGCACCAGGACAGCATGTTCTATCTCAAACGCCAGTTGATCCGCCTGCTGCTCGGCCTGCTGCTCGGTTTTCTGATGATGCGGCTCGATTACCATCACCTGCTGCGCCTGTCACCGCTGGTCTATTTGCTCGGCGTCGCGCTGCTGGTGGCACTGTTGTTTGCGCCCGAGTCCTGGACCATTCGTGGCTCGCAGCGCTGGTTCCTGATCGGCCCGCTGCAGTTTCAGCCCTCCGAGCTCGCCAAATATGGCTTGATTCTTTATCTCGCCATGAATCTCGCCAAGCCGCAGCTCGACATCCGCCAGCTCGGTGACGGGCTGATGCCGCAACTCCTGCTCGCCGGCGTGGTGGTGGTGGCCGTGGCGCTCGAACCGGATATGGGCACGGCGCTGATTATTGCGGCCACGGTGGCGGCCATGCTCTTTCTGGCCGGCGCCCGCTGGTCACATCTTTTCGCCCTGTTTTCCTCGATGGTGCTGGCAGGGCTGGCGTTCACGGCGCGTGTCGCCTATCAGCGCGGCCGCATCGAAGCTTTCGTGGAATCCCTGCTGGGCAATGCCGAACCCTCCTGGCAGGTGAAGCAATCGTTGATTGGCCTGGGCACCGGCGGCCTGCTGGGCGTGGGATTGGGCCAGAGCAAACAAAAGCTCCTGTTTCTGCCCGACCCCTACACCGATTTCATCCTGGCCATCATCGGAGAAGAGCTGGGATTGCTCGGAACACTGACGGTGGTGCTGCTGTTTTTGGTGATTCTCTGGCGCGGTTTCAGCATCGCGCGCCAGGCGCCGGATAACGCCGGCAGGCTGGTCGCCTTCGGCATCACCTGCACCCTCGGGTTGGGTGCTTTTGTGAACATGTCGGTGGTCACCAATCTGCTGCCCACCACCGGCATCCCGCTGCCGTTCGTGAGTTACGGCGGCACCGCGCTCATCATGAATTTGATCGGTGTCGGCATATTGCTCAACATCTCGACCCAGGGCAGCGGCACGAGCCGGCCGGGCCGTGGCCTGGCAAAAATTCCGTTGGCGCGTGTGCAGTGGTATCGTGACCGCAAGCAATCTGATGGCTGATTCTGAACCTTTGCGCCTGGTTTTCGCCGGCGGCGGCACCGGTGGCCATCTTTATCCCGCGCTGGCACTGGCCGAGGCCTTTGCCCGGCAGTGGCCACAGGTGCAAACGCTTTTCATCGGCTCGGCGCACGGCCTGGAGAGCCGCGTGGTGCCGCCGCTCGGCCATCGCCTGGAACTGATACCGGTGCGCGGTCTGCTGCGCAAGCTGACCTGGAGCAATCTTCTGGTGCCGGTCTATCTGCTGCAAAGCGTGCAGCGCTGCCGCAGGTTGTTTCGGCAATTTCAGCCGCATCTCGTCATTGGCACCGGCGGCTATGTCAGCGGGCCGGCCTTGCTGGCCGCCTGGCTGCGGGGAACAAAATTCGTGATTCAAGAACAGAACAATTATCCCGGCCTGGTCAACCGTCTGTTGGGCAGGCGTGCGCATGCCGTCTTTCTCAGCTTTGAAGAAAGCCGCAAATATTTTCCGCGGCAGGAGCGCGTGTATGTCGTCGGCAATCCTGTGCGCCGCCAGTTGCGCGAGCGCACACCGTCATTGCGCGCCGCCGCCGCCCGCGCCTGGCAGCTCGATGCGGCGCTTACCACCCTGCTGGTGTTTGGCGGCAGCCAGGGCGCCCGCCGGATCAATCAGGTCATGGCCGAGTTGCTGCCGCAATTGACCGGGATTGACGGGCTGCAAGTGTTGTGGGCTACCGGTCCCGCGCACTTCGAGCAACTTGCGCCGCTCGCCGCGCACACGCCACGTCTGCGTCTGGTGCCTTACATCGAGGACATGAGCCTGGCCTATGCCCTGGCGGATTTCGTGCTCTGCCGCGCCGGCGCCTCGACGATTTTCGAGCTGGCTGCCTGCGGCCTGCCGGCGGTGTTGATTCCGTTTCCGTTCGCCACCGCGGATCATCAAACTTTCAATGCCCGCGCGATGGTGCAGGCCGGCGCTGCCGTGATGATCCCGGAACGGGAGCTGCGTATGGAAACTCTGTTGCAGACGCTGCGCACGCTGGCACTGGATGCCGGCCGCCGTGCCGAGATGGCGGCGGCCGCCCGGCGGATGGCGCGGCCGCATGCAGCCGATGACATCGTTGCGCTCTGCCTGCAGTTGCTGCAGTCCGCTCCGGCCGCGTAACGTCTGCCGTTCCTCCGGATCAGGGGAGGCGGCCCGGATGACAGAAAACCGGGACATGCAGAAACAGCATGCTGCCCGCAAGTTTGTGACTGTTTCAAAGGGTGTTGCGACATGGCAGTAAAACGCTATGGCAAATCCTTCTTCTTTGCCACCACTGTCATGCTCAGCGGTCTGCATGTGCAGAACTGGGTGGCCCACGACGCCAGCTTTCACGTGCAGCAAGTGGTGGTGAAGGGCAATGTGTTGCTGAGCACGGAGACAATCATCAAAACGGCGCAGGTGCCGCAGGGCGAGCGCACTTTCCGCATCAATGTCAGTGAAATCGAAGCACGCCTGGCGACCCTGCCCTTCGTGCAGGAAGTGCAGGTCAGCCGCGTTTATCCCGCGACCGTCACGATCTGGGTGAAGGAACAAGAGCCGGTGGCGCTGCTCAACCACAAGGGTTTGTGGCCGCTCGCCGCTGATGGCGAAGTGCTGCCACAGGTGGAAGCCGGCGTCCGCCTGGATTTGCCGGTGGTCACGGGCGCGGCGCTGGATCCGGCGAGCCAGGGCAGGCGGTTGACAGCCGCCGGGGTGCAATTGTGCGACTTCATCCGCACCCTGCGCCAGCACAATCCGCTCATGTATCACGACATCTCCGAATTCCACTTGCAGCCAGAGGGCGGGTTGATTTTGTATCTCTATTCCTACGGGGTGCCGGTTTATGTGGGCCGCCAGGACTGGTTCGAACGCTGTGAGCGTCTGGACACCGTGCTGCGGCAATTGCCGGCACACGGCGGCCGGCTGGCTGCCATTGATCTGCGTTTTGAGAATCAAGTTGTGACGAGAGTTGCGGGATAAACCTGGTTACCGGCGCCAGTGGCGCGGGAACAGTCTGGCACGCCCGGCAATCAGCAACGACCACAAGGAGAGACCATGGTACTCGATTACATCTGCGCGCTGGATATTGGCACCACCAAAATTTGCGCGCTCATTGCCGAGGTGGACGAGCACGGCCAGCTCAAGATCATCGGCATGGGAACCACGCCCTCGGAGGGCCTGCGCCGCGGCGTCGTGATCAATCTCGAGCGCACGATTCAATCGATTCTGCGCGCCAAGGACGAGGCCGAACGCATGGCCGGCGTGGAGATTCAGGCGGTGTACACCGGCATTGCCGGCGATCACATCCGCAGCATCAACGGCCGCGGCGTGGTGGCGGTCACCGGTGAAGATCACGTCATCACCGTCGAAGACAAGCGCCGGGTGATCGACGCCGCCAAGGCCGTGGCCCTGCCCTTTGACCGCGAGATCATTCACATTCTGCCACAGGCCTTCATCGTCGATGACCAGCGCGGCATCGATGATCCCGTCGGCATGAGCGGCGTGCGCCTGGAGGCCGAGGTGCACATCGTCACCGGCGCGGTGACCTCCGCGCAAAACATCTGCCGGTGCATCGAGCGCGCCGGCATGGTGGTGCAGGATCTCGTGCTGGAACCGCTCGCCTCCAGCTATGCCACGCTCACCGACGATGAAAAGAACCTGGGCGTGGCCCTGCTCGACATCGGCGGCGGCACCACCGACATCGCGATGTTCTACGAAGGCTGCATCCGCCACACCGCCATCGTCGGCCTGGGCGGCAAGAACATCACCAACGATCTGGCACACGGCCTGCGCACCCCCATCGACCGTGCCGAGCTGCTCAAAATCGCGCACGGCGCGGCCATGCACCTGGACAACGAGCGTGACGAGACCATCGAGGTGTTTGGCGTCGGCGGCCGGCCGCCGCGCAAGGTCTCGCGTCAGGTGTTGATCGACATCATTCAGCCGCGCGTCGAGGAAATTCTGGAGCTCACGCTCAACGAGCTGAAAAAATCCGATTACTTCAAACTCATGACCGCGGGCGCCGTCCTGACCGGCGGCTGCGCCATGCTCCCCGGCATCATCGAACTGGCGGAGTCGATCTTTGACATGCCGGTCAAACTCGGGGTGCCCAATACCGTGAACTCGGTCACCGCTGAAGTCAACAAGCCGAATCATGCCACCGGCGTGGGGTTGATCCTGTACGGCTACCAGCACAAAGCCGAAGCCGAGGGTCTGGCCAGCCCGAATGAGACGCACTTGTTCGACAAGATTGCCGATCGCATGAAGCGGTGGTTTGGTGTCGTCAATCGTGCGGCCTGAGCTGTCCCGCAGGCTCGGTCGCAGCAGCCCGGCCGCACTCCTGCCGGGGAATGACCAACGACGGCTCCGCGAGGGGCTCCTACCAACAAGGAGAAGTCTCCATGAATCTACGATTGAATTTCGACGAGGGCAGCTTGATGGCGGCACGCATGAAAGTGGTCGGCGTTGGCGGCGCCGGTTGCAATGCCGTCAATCGTATGATTGCCGCGGGCTTGACCGGCGTTGATTTTGTCGCCATCAACACGGATGTGCAGGCGCTCGACACCTCCAAGTCCACCCACCGGATCCAAATCGGTAAAACCACCACCCGTGGTCTGGGCGCCGGTGCGGATCCCGAAATCGGCCGCAAAGCCATCGAGGAAGACCGCGAAGCGGTCGCGGAAATTCTCGAGGGCTGCGACATGGTGTTCGTCACCTGCGGCATGGGCGGCGGCACCGGCACCGGCGCCGCTCCGATCGTCGCGGAGATCGCCAAAGATCTCGGCGCGCTCACCGTTGCCATCGTCACCAAGCCGTTCGCCTTCGAGGGCAACAAACGCTGGAAACGCGCGGAAGAAGGCCTGATGGAGATGAAGCAGCGGGTGGACACCATGATCGTCATTCCCAACCAGCGCCTGCTCGCGGTGGTGCCCAAAGGCACGCCCCTGGTGGAAGCCTTTCGCCAGGCCGACGAGGTGTTGCTGCATGCCACCAAGGGCATCTCCGATTTGATCACCATTCCGGGTCTGATCAATCTCGACTTCGCCGACGTGCGCACCGTGATGAGCGAGATGGGCGATGCCCTCATGGGCGCCGGCGTTGCCAACGGCGACGAACGCGCGATTCGCGCGGCCCAGCAGGCCATTTCCAGCCCCTTGCTCGAAGACGTGTCGATTGCAGGCGCCCTCGGCGTGCTGGTCAACATCACCGGCGGCCCGGATTTGACCCTGCACGAAGTCAATGATGCCGCCAGCGTCATCTCCGAAGCTGCCGGCAGTGAGGCCAACGTCATCTTCGGCGCGGTGATCGATGACAACATGCACGATGACGTGCGTGTCACAGTTATCGCCACCGGCTTCCGCAACAACGGCCGGAGCGCGAGCACCGGCCGGCAAAACCGGCTGCCGCGTTTCATCGATACCACCGTCAGGGAACTCGACATTCCAACCTACCAGCGCCGCGAAAAAAACGGCCACAACGGCCATGCCGAGCCGATTATCCGGCCGCTGGAGGAAGAATACGTGCCGGTACCGGAACCCCCCGCTGATTATGACGTGCCGGCATTTCTGCGAAAAAAAATGGGATGATGAGGCCGGCTTCTCCGCCAGTCACCGGGACAGAAGCCTGCCAGGCAGCACCTGCACACGGTGAGCCCCGCCCTCGCAGCCCTGCACGCCACACTCTCATTGGCGGCGGTGCAGGGCTGCGCTTTTTTACTCTCGCATGAACGAATTCTTGTCCCTTCGAAATTGCAGCCTTTTCTGGGAAAGGTCGCAGCAACGGCGGGGCCGCGGCATTGCGAATCTCAGCGTCTCACCGTGCTCGAAATTTTGGAAGTCTCGGTTCCGCCGGGGATGGAACTTTTGTTGACAAACACGAATGAGTGGTTCCTACGCAAAAACGGTAAATCATCATGCCCGCACAACCGAATCCCCATCGCTATCAAGAAATGACCTATCGCCGCTGCGGCCGCAGCGGCCTGAAGCTGCCCGCGATTTCTCTCGGCCTGTGGCACAACGCCGGCGATGTCGATCCGCTGGAAAACACCCGTGCGCTGGTGCGGCTGGCATTTGACCACGGCATCACGCATTTCGACCTGGCCAACAACTACGGCCCGCCGCCGGGTTCCGCCGAGCGCAACTTCGGCAGAATTCTCAAAGAAGATCTCGCCGCCCATCGCGACGAGATGATCATTTCCACCAAGGCCGGCTACCTCATGTGGCCGGGCCCCTATGGCGAGTGGGGCTCGCGCAAGCATCTGCTGGCAAGCCTCGATCAGAGCCTCCAGCGCATGGGCCTGGAGTACGTCGATATTTTCTACAGCCACCGCCCGGATCCCGAAACCCCACTGGAAGAAACCATGATGGCACTGGCTCACGCCGTGCGCCAGGGCAAGGCACTGTACGTCGGCATCTCCAACTACAACACCGAGCAAACCCGCCGCGCGATCGAAATGCTGCGCGCCCTCGGCACCCCGTGTTTGATTCACCAGCCGGTGTACAACATGTTCAATCGCTGGGTGGAGGAAAGCCTGCTCGCACTGCTGGCGGAGCAGGGCGTCGGCTGCATTCCCTTTTCGCCGCTGGCCCAGGGTCTGCTCAGCTCGCGCTATTTGTCCGGCATTCCTGCGGATTCCCGCGCCGCCAGACCCACGGGCTTTTTGCGCAAGGAGCAAGTCACTGCCGAAAAAATCGAAAAAGCGAAAAAGCTGAATGAACTGGCGCAGCAACGCGGCCAGACGCTGGCGCAAATGGCGCTGGCGTGGATTCTGCGCCAACCGGCGGTGACCGCGGTGCTCATCGGCGCCAGCCGGCCGGAACAGTTGCAGGAGAATCTCCTCGCCCTGCAAAATCTCAACTTCTCCACCACAGAATTGCAGGCGATCGATGCGATCCTGGCGTGAGCCCTTGCTGTTTGTCCAAAATCACAGCCTTTGGGCAAAGTACTCCTGCCCAGGCCGGGCCGGCGCAGGCGGGACCCCGGCGTTTCTGCCGGGCTGCCAACTTCGGCCCGGCCGGGGCGGGAACATTACCGGCCAGACGCCTGCCATCACTGGAGCCCCACATGCGATTGGCAAGACGACGGCGCGTTGCCGTGCCGGCAGCGCTGGTTTTGACAATGCTTTTTTCCGCGTGCGAGCAACCGGGGGGATTCCGCGCCATGCAACTCGATCAAGGCTGGCAGTTCCGGCAGGCTGGTGCGGAGAAATGGCACCCCGCGCAGGTGCCGGGTGAGGTGCACACCGATCTGCTGCGCCAGGGTTTGATTGCAGACCCGTTCTATCGTGATAACGAGGGCAAATTGCAGTGGATCGGCAAAACCGACTGGGAATATCAGACTCGCTTCACGCTTCCCACCAGCCTGTGGCAGCACGAAAACCTCGATCTGGTGTTCCCGGGATTGGACACCTACGCCGACGTCTTTGTGAATGACTCACGGCTTCTGTGTGCGGACAACATGTTCCGCGAGTGGCGTGTGCCCTGCAAATCCCGCCTGCGCCCCGGCGAAAACACGCTGCGCGTGTATTTCCGCTCGCCCATCACCACCGTACTGCCGCGCATGGCACGCCTGCCCTATCAACGACCCGCCTCCAACGATCAGGGCGAGAAGACCAGCCCCTACACCCGCAAGGCGCCCTATCATTTTGGCTGGGATTGGGGCCCGCGCTTTGTCACCTGTGGAATCTGGCAGCCCGTGCGGCTGGAGGCCTGGGATGGCGCCCGCCTGGTTGATTGGCATATCATCCAAAATCAACTCACCGAAAAGAGTGCACGGCTCACCGCGGCGTTCGAGATTCATGCCACGCGGCCGCAACAGGTCGAGATCAGAATTGCCTCGGCAGAGAACGCTTTTGCGCCGCAGACCATCCGTTGCGAGCTGACCCCCGGCGTGCAAACGCACCGTCTGGACTTCACCATTGCGAACCCGCGGCTGTGGTGGCCCAACGGCATGGGTGAGCAACCGTTGTACACGGTTCACGCACAGTTGCGGGCAGGCGGCAAACGCCTCGGCGAGGTGGTCCGCCGCATCGGCCTGCGCACGGTGGAGTTGTGGCAGCAGCCCGATGCCTGGGGCCGCAGTTTCGAATTCGTCGTCAATGGTGTGCCGGTTTTTGCCAAGGGCG
Organism: candidate division KSB1 bacterium; assembly: GCA_034506255.1. NCBI lineage: Bacteria > Pseudomonadati > Candidatus Zhuqueibacterales > Candidatus Zhuqueibacteraceae > Candidatus Coneutiohabitans > Candidatus Coneutiohabitans thermophilus. The sequence continues at coordinate 643,365 of JAPDPX010000002.1, forward strand.
GCAACTGGATTCCCGCCGACAATTTCCTGAATCGCGTCGATGCGGCGCGCTATGCGCATTTGCTGCACTCTGTGAAAGAGGCCAACATGAACATGCTGCGGGTGTGGGGCGGCGGCATCTACGAAAACGAAAAATTTTATGAGCTGTGCGATGAACTGGGCCTGATGGTGTGGCAGGATTTCATGTTTGCCTGTTCGATGTATCCGGCACAACCGGCGGACCTGGCCAACCTCGAGCAGGAAGCGATTCATCAGGTGAAGCGGCTGCGCAATCATCCCAGCCTCGTGTTGTGGTGCGGCAACAACGAAGTCGAAGTCGCCTGGAAGGGCTGGGGCTGGCAGCAACAATATCCCGACTCGCTGTGGCAGGATTATCTGAAAATTTTCCATGACGTGTTGCCCAAAGTGTGCGCCACCCATGACCCCACGCGGCCCTACTGGCCCAGTTCGCCGACCTCCTACAACCAGGAAGACTGGCCCGGCTCGCCCAATTCTGGTGACATGCATTATTGGGGCGTGTGGCACGGCGCCGCGCCCTTCACCGCCTATTTGCAGCAAACCCCGCGCTTCATGAGCGAATACGGCTTCCAATCCTTCCCGCAGTTCGCGACGGTCAGGCAATTCGCGCTCCCGGAGGATTACGATCTGGCTTCACCGGTGATGCTGACCCACCAAAAACACAGCCGCGGCAATGAACTGATCCGCACCTACATGCTGCGCGAGTTTCCCGAACCCAAAGATTTTGCGGCTTTTTTGTACCTCAGTCAGATCGTGCAGGCCGATGGCCTCAAGCTCGGCACGGAACATCTGCGCCGGCTGCGCCCGCGTTGCATGGGCGCGCTGTACTGGCAGATCAACGATTGCTGGCCGGTGGCTTCGTGGTCCTCGATCGATTATTACGGCCGGTGGAAGGCACTGCATTACTTCGCCCGCCGCTTCTTCAGTCCGATTCTCGTCAGCCCGCACCTTGACAGCACAAAAGTCGACGTATATCTCGTTTCGGACGAGCGCGCGCCGATGGCGGCAACGCTGCATCTCAGCCTGATCGAATTCAACGGCCGGGTTTTGCGGCAGGAGGAAAAGCCGGTGTGGGTGAGAGCCTCGAGCAGCGCGAACTACTTCACCTGTGACAAACGGGAATGGCTGCCGGCCGGGGAGGAAAACCGCGCCTTCCTGCTTGCCGAGCTGCGCGCCGCCAACGGGGAAGTCCTGTCATCGAACACGCTGCTTTTCAAGCCGGTGAAGGACCTGCGGCTGCCCTCGCCGCAAATCCGCACGCAGGTGACTGCGGCCGCGAACGGCTTTCAAATCACGCTGGCCGCGGATCAATTTGCCAGCCATGTCTTCCTCACCACGGATGCGTGTGAGGGATTTTTCACCGACAACTATTTTCATCTCGTGCCGGGGCGGCCGGTGACCGTCGCGTTTCAAACCAAGGAAAGCATCACACCGGCCGATTTCGAGCGCAGCCTGCAGGTGAGCTCGCTGACTGACGCCTTTGCTGCGCCGCTCGCCCGCCCGGAATGAGCTGTGCCCTCTCTTGTTTTTGATGCTGGAACTCTGCCGCCAAGCGCCGCAGTGGCTCAAATGTCCGCAACTGCCACGAAAGCGAAATCCCACGGAAATGGTTTTGGGCTGTTTTCGTGGGAGCTTTATTTTGTGGGAGAAAAACTCAAGTCGGGCGCCGCGCTCACCCGATGACCCGTCTCGCCAAAAATCCTCTCTGAAATAAAAAACCCATTTGCTATCTTGCCGGTGGCAAAGTCTCTTCCATTTTGTGATTTTCATTTCTTTGAGGACGGCAACTGATGGCGAACTCCCTGTATCCTCTGACTTTTGCTCCCGTGTTGAAACAGTATCTTTGGGGTGGCCGGAATCTCGAACGGCTGGGACGCACCCTGCCGCCGCACGGCGTGGTGGCCGAAAGCTGGGAAATCTCCGGCCATCCCAACGGCGTGACGGCTGTTGACAACGGGCCGTTCGCCGGCCGTTTACTCACCGAGCTGCATGCCGAGCTGGGCGTGGATTTGATTGGCCGCAACTGTGCCTGGGCGCAGGCGCGACACAAATTCCCCCTGCTCATCAAATTGCTGGATGCCAAGCTGCCGCTCTCGGTGCAGGTGCATCCCGACGACGATTTCGCGCGCACGCATGAAGGCAACGAGCTGGGCAAAACCGAGATGTGGGTCGTGCTGCAGGCGGTGCCGAATGCCGAGTTGATTCTCGGCGTCAAAGCCGGTACCACGCCCGCGGCTTTTCGCCAGGCCGCGGTAGAGGGGCGGTTGGAGCCGTTCCTGCACCGGCTGCCGGTCAAGGCGGGCGATCATGTCTGCGTGCCCGCCGGTTCGCTGCATGCCATCATGGGCGGCTTGTTGATTGCTGAAATTCAGCAGAATTCCGACACCACCTATCGCGTGTATGATTGGAACCGTGTCGGCGACGACGGCCGGCCGCGGCCGCTGCATCTCGACAAGGCGATGGCCGTGATCAACTTTGCCCAAGTCGAGCCGCGCCTGCAGCCCGCCGAGCGAATTGCCGGGCACAACGGCGTGCAGCGCTGGCGGTTGTGCGCGAATCGATACTTCGTGACCGAGCGCGTGGAAATGCCCGCGGGCGCGACTTTCACCGGCGCCTGCACCGGCGAGAGTTTGGAAATTTGGGGTGTGATTGCCGGCACGGCCCGCATCAATCACGTGACGCTCACCGCCGTGCGCTTCGCCTTGTTGCCCGCGATGCTGGGCGAGTTTGCCGTCACCACTGCGGGCGGCGCCACTTTGCTGCGCATTTATGTGGGAGCATGAAAAATGCCACGCGTATTCTCTTCCCGGCGTTGTTTTGCGCCGTGCCCGCGACGCTGTCCCGCCAGAAAAATTTCCATGCTTCATGCTTTGCCGTTTGGCAGATCGCTTCTGATCAGATCGTTCTGTGCAATCCTTTCCGGAGGCTGAGCCATGTCCTTCAGTATCAGACGCGTTGACTACTTTTATGCGACGGTCAAAGATCAGCCGGGCGAGGCTTACAAACTGCTCTCCCAACTCGCGGCTTTGGGTGTCAATTTGCTCGCCTTTTCCGCGATTCCCACCGGCCCGATGCGCACCCAACTCACGCTGTTTCCCGAGCACACGCCGCACCTGCTGGAGGCGGCGCGCAAAGCCGGCTTCAGCCTGGATGGCCCGCATCGCGCCCTGCTGGTGCAGGGGGACGATAAACTGGGCGCGCTCGCCGAAGTGCATGAAAAGCTCTATGAAGCCAATGTCAACATCTATGCCTCCAGCGGTGTTTCCGATGGCCGGGGCAGCTATGGCTACGTCATTTACGTCAGACCGGAAGAGTACGAAGCCGCGGCCAAAGCTCTGGGGCTGTGAGGCAGCGAGTTCGGGTGTTTTGCCCAAAGCGAAAGCGCCGCAACCTTCGTGGTCGATCAACTCACGCGCCGCTGACTGGCTGCGCACGGTGAGGGTGGAGAGTCTATTCCCTGCGGTGGGAGTTTCTCATGTTGTTCGATTTGCCTCTCGATCAGCTTCAATCCTATCGGCCGGAGCGCAGCGAGCCGCCGGACTTTGAAGCCTTCTGGCAGGAGACACTGCTGCAAGCGCAGCGCTTTCCGCTGCACGCCACGTTCGAGCCGGTCGACTCCGGCTTGCGTTTGGTTGAAACCTACGATGTCACGTTCAACGGATTTGGCGGGCAGCCGATCAAGGGCTGGCTGATCTTGCCGCGCGAACGCAGCGCGGCTTTGCCGTGCGTGGTCGAGTACATCGGCTACGGTGGCGGCCGCGGCATGCCGCTGGATTGGCTGTTGTGGAGTAATGCCGGTTATGCGCATTTCATCATGGACACGCGCGGCCAGGGCAGCGTCTGGCGCAAAGGCGATACGCCTGATCTCGAACCAGCAGGCTCAAATCCCCACCATCCCGGCTTCATGACGCGCGGTATACTCGCTCCGCACAACTACTACTATCGCCGCCTCTTCACCGATGCCGTGCGGGCGGTCGAAGCGGCAGCCTCGCATCCCGCGATTGACGGATCACGTCTGGCAGTTACCGGTGGCAGCCAGGGCGGCGGCATCGCGCTGGCGGTGGCGGGACTGGTACCGAGCCTGGCCGCGGTGATGCCGGATGTTCCTTTTCTCTGCCACGTTCGCCGCGCCACCGAAATCGTGGATACTTTTCCCTATCAGGAAATCGCCAAGTTCTGCCAGGTGCATCGCGACCACAGCGAAACGGTGTTTCGGACATTGTCTTATTTCGATGGCCTCAATTTCGCGGTACGGGCAGCCAGCCCGGCGCTTTTTTCGGTGGGATTGATGGATGAGATTTGCCCGCCTTCCACGGTGTTTGCCGCCTACAATCACTATGCGGGCGCGAAGCAGATCAAGATTTGGCCTTACAACCATCACGAAGGCGGGGAAAGTTTTCAAGCGTTGGAGAAACTGCGCTTTCTTGCCGCGCGGTGGCGCTGAGGAACGGTTCGGCCGGCGGAGTTGTTCGTCAACAGCATTGACCACTTCTCGGTGTTTTTGCCCTTCCCAACCTCGATGACGAGGAATGAAGCCCGGTTCGCCGCGGTCGTGAAAAACCGGCCAGCGTCTGCGCTGGGCAGACGTCGCCGCCTCAAGCAACTTCGAAAAGCTCATCGAGCATGGCGAGATAATTTTCCGGCGGCACATAGCTGGGAATGGAATTCCCCGAGCCGAGCGCATAGCGGCCGCGGCGGCCACAGGTTTCAATTAGAAAGCGGGCATGCCGGCGCACTTCCTGCGGCGAGTCGCCGGCCAGCCGGTTGACATCCATGCCGCCCAACACCGCGATGCGATCGCCGTAGCGCGCCTGAAAATCCTGCACCGGAATGATCAAATCCTCGAACGAATGCTTGCCATCGATGCCCACCTCTTCAATCAAGTCGGACATGATTTTTTCGAGCTGGCCGCAGGAATGTAGAAAGTAAGGCAGTCCCCGGGCATGCGCCATGGCCGCAAAGCGTTTGTGCCAGGGCAGAATCAGTTCCCGCAGCGTTTGCGGCGAAACCAGTGTGGCCGTGCGAAACCCCATGTCATCGCCGGGAAAGATTGCAATCAAGCGCTCGAGGCCGAGTACCTGTTCATAGAATCCCACCATCAACTGGCCGAGGCGGTCGGCAATCGCCTTGACCAAATCCGGCGCTTCATAGAGCGCGTGACAAAGCCCTTCCAGCGACATGATCCAGGACAAGTGTTCGAACACGCCGCCGCCATGCGAGACGATCATGCCCATGCCTTCCGGCAGATGCGCATTGAGGTATTCGAAGGGAAAAAAATCCATCTCCGCCACGGTGGGCCAGGGATAGCGCTCGAAATCTTCCCAGGTTCGAATCGCGCCCTGGTGTTCATCCGGCCAGGCTCGGGAATGTACATTTGGTGCGTCGGCAGCGGCAGGTTGCGTTCAATGCGGATGAAGTCATAGCCCAGGCGGTGCCAAAATACGATCAAATTATCCAAATACGCTTGTTGCGCCGCTCGCTCGGCCGCTTCCGGCACCCAGGTCCGGCCGAGCAGCTCCGTCACGATCGGCCGCATCACGACGTCATCGATGATGTACTCCACCAGCGGAGGCCGCGATTGCTGCGCGCGCCCCATCAGCACTGCAATACATTTTTTCGCATCCGGCTGGGGATGACCCAAGGGCAGATGTTTCAGCATGGAAATTCGCTCCACAATTTGATCGCTCGTTGCGCGACCCGTCTTGCAACCGCAACAACATTCGGTATGGCACAAAATAGAAATTCCTGCCAGAGCGGCAACTGTTTCCGTGGAAAGCGGGAGGCGGTGTTCTCGCACGGCAGAAGATGAGGGCGGCGTGGATCAGCCGTGCTTGCCCGCAGCCGTGGGGCGGGAGGAATTCCATGTGGCCAGAAAAACAGGCCGGGGCGATGGTCAAATCCACCCCGGCCTTGGCTGTGTGGGATGAAGGGTATCCACCCGGTGAACCCATCTTGAAGCTTGCCACAGTAAGAGATATTTTTGAACTTTTTTCAGCGCGCACTTTTGTGGCGACCAGCCGGAAATGGCAACCGAATGGCAATTCAGATAACGGCCC
>JAPDPX010000004.1:300000-570680 GCA_034506255.1 candidate division KSB1 bacterium
GATCATGGCCTTGCCGTCCAGCGCCTCCAGCCGCTGCTCGAAGTGCTCGACGATGTCGCGCGCCACCAGTTCGAGCCGCTTCTCCGCGCCCACCACGACCTCGAGCTGCGCCCACTTGGTCTTGAGCTTTTCCTTCCTCTCGACCTCCTCGCCCTCGGTGGCCTCCTCGAAGTCCGGGTCGATCTTCGGCCGCTCGGCCTCGTCCAGCGCGAGCCTGGCCAGCCGGCTTTCGTAGTAGATCGGCACCGTTGCGCCGTCCTCGACCGCGCGCTGGATGTCGTAGACGCTGATGTAGTCGCCGAAGACCGCGCGGGTGTTGGCGTCCGTCTTCTCAATCGGTGTGCCCGTGAAGCCGATGAACGAAGCGTTCGGCAGCGCGTCGCGCATGTGCCGCGCGAAGCCGTCGATGAAGTCGTACTGGCTGCGGTGCGCCTCGTCGGCGATGACCACGATGTTGCGCCGTTCGGAAAGGGTCGGATGCCGGTCGCCCTTCTCCTCTGGGAAGAACTTTTGGATCGTGGTGAAGACCACGCCACCGGCCTGAACGGAAAGTAGTTGGCGCAGGTGTGCGCGGCTTTCCGCCTGCACCGGTGGCTGGCGCAGCAGGTCCTGGCAGCGCGAGAACGTACCAAAAAGCTGATCGTCGAGGTCGTTGCGGTCGGTGAGGACAACGATGGTCGGGTTCTCCATCGCCGGCTCGCGGATGATCCGGCCGGCGTAAAACGCCATAGTCAGGCTCTTGCCTGAGCCTTGCGTGTGCCAGACGACGCCGATACGTCGGTCGCCCGGTTTGCCACCCGGCTTGCGGCCGGCCTCGTAACCTGCGCCCCACTCGGTTACTCGTTCAGCACGAGCGAGCTCCGCCGCTCGCAGCGTCTCGGCCACCGCCACCTGCACCGCGTGGAACTGGTGGTAGCCGGCCATCTTCTTGACCAGGCGCCCGCTCCCGTCGTCCTCGAAGACGATGAAATCGCGCACCAGGTCGAGGAAGCGTCGTTTCTCGAACACTCCCTTCAGCAACACCCCGAGTTGCGACGAGCCAACGTCCTCGACATGCGCGCCGGAGATCGTGCGCCAGGGCTTGAACCACTCCCGCCCGGCCGTGAGTGTTCCGAGGCGCGCCTCGACACCGTCAGAGATGACCAGCACCGCGTTCGGCGCGAACAGCGAAGGGATCTCGGCCTGGTAAGTCTGCAACTGTTGGTAAGCGGTCCAGATGGTCGCCTCTTCGTCCGCCGCGTTCTTGAGCTCGACCACCGCCAGCGGCAGGCCGTTGACGAACAAGACGATGTCCGGCCGGCGACTGTGCTTGTTCTCTACCACGGCAAACTGGTTTACCGCCAGCCAGTCGTTGTTGTCTATATCGTCAAAGTCGATCGCCCGCGCCTGTGCGCCACGAATGGCGCCGTCGGCCGTGCGGTATTCCACCGTCACACCGTTTGTTAGCAAGCGATGAAACGCACGGTTGCGCTGAAGGAGATCGGCCCCTTCGGGGCGGGTGAGCTTGCGGAACGCGTCCTCCAGCGCCTCGCCGGGTAGGGCGGGATTGAGTCGCGCCAGCGCATCGCGCAGCCGCTGCGCCAGGACTACCTCGCCGTAACTTTCCCTTTCTCGCAGGGAGAGGGGCAGGGTGAGGGTATCGCCAGCAGGCGATATGTCTGGGCCATGCGCGACCCGCCAGCCGATGGCTTCCAGCCAGGCGAGGGCCGCTTGCTCGACAACGGATTCCGAGACACTCACTGGAGACCTCTCTGTTTCTGCCGGTGGTTGTACAGCCGTTCTGTAAAACCACCCTCCTTCAAAAATTGCTCCTCTAACGACTTAAGTTGCCTGCCCAAAAGATAACTTGCTTGATTGATCAGGCAAATGATGGTGTTCGCAGCAACCTCGGGTTCAGCGGTGGAAATGCCATAAGGGTCCGTCGTGCCTGACAAGTCGGACTTGTCCGACGAGTAACGTTTTCTGACTTTCAATGCTTCTGGTGAATCCTTGTGCCACAACCGCAACCCCCGCTGCCGCAAGAAGTCCTGGTAGTCAAGCAGCAGCTCTTCAAGGCTCGCTCTTGCAACACCTGTAAGTTTTAGTTCCATTTTCTTGGAAGTTGCCGATGCCATGCTTCCTTCGGCAATGTTCTGCACTCCGCTTCTCGCAGCTTGCACCATCTGATCGTGCGTGCGGGAGCGTTTGTCGATGAAGCGGTTGCAAAAGATAACTGTGGCATCATACACCTGTTGCGCAGTTTGGAAGCTGCGCAAGTTCCTGTATCCACCATGCTTTGGAATGATTTTTCCCGTCATAACCCCCTCTTCTTCAAAAACCGTTCTGCATCCTTCACCCGCAGCTCGCCGGAGATGAGCTTGGGGAGCAGCGCGTCGCGCAGGGCGGCGAGAGTGCGGGATTCGTGAATGCTGGCGATGATCCGGTCAACCGACGGCCGCACGACATTGGTGAAAGCCTTGGCCACGGGTGCAGGTGGAAGCGCGAACTCGTAGCGAGCCATTTCAGCCCAGCTGGTGCGCGGCATTTTTGTGCCAGTCGAGCCAGCGTTTGCATACTCGACGAACTCCCTGCTCGACACATGACCGAGGACGAACCCGAACCAGCGGCTGTCTTTCGGAGCCACAACGACAATGTCGGTCGAGCAGACGCCATCGACCGGCGCGACGCCGACCTTGTGGAAGTAGGGCCGGAGCTTCCCGAACAAGATCTCGCCCCGCTTGAACTCGAACTTGTTGCTCTCGAGTCCATCGCCGGTAGCCCAATCCGAAAGCGCAATACATCGTTTCGGCATGTGCTCAAGTGCGATGTACGGCATCTCGGGATTGATCTGGCTTGGCCGCACGCTACGTCGAGGGTGCTCGGCGACATCGCCTAGAGTCCCTGTCACCCACCCCTCCGGAATCTCGCCGAGTTCGGAGGGGACGAGGCGGGCGGGGAAGAGCTCGTAGAGGTGGGCGGGCAGGCCGGGGAGCGTCTGGCCCTTGCGCCAGCGCCCGTCCATTTTGGCGCGGACGGGGTCGAAGTCCACGAACCACGACTTGAAGAGCGTCCGCGCCATGGCCTCCAGCGTCTCGCTCATCCGCCGGTTCAGTTCGATCTTGTCGTCCAGCGTGCCGAGGATGTGGGCGATGGCGAGTTGCTCGGCAGGTTCCGGAACCGAAGCAGGAATACGGCTGAGGATATCCTGATTCAGCAGCGGCTGCCCCGAACCAGCTCTCCAGTTATTAAGGTCGAGCGTGCTTAGCAGATAGAAAAGGAATCTTGCATCGTTGTTGCCCAGAGCAGTGGCGCGAATCGCGTTATCTGTCACCCAGCAGCGTTGCTTGCTGAAGAAAAGCGAACCGCAGTAACTACCCACTCGCCCAATGATGATTGAGCCTTCGTCAGCATTGGCTTCGGCTGCATGTCCAATTACTCCGTTGGAGCCATAGACAGGATAAGGCAATCCATCTGCGCGCTCAGGGCTTGAGCGACCATTCGCGAAAGACATTAGTTGGCCAAGCACCGTCTCCCGCCACTCATCCGCCATACCCCAGCTCCTTCAGGTTGGCAGCAATGGTCGCTCTAGGCCCGATGAAATGGGCTCCTCGCTTGAATGGCGTTGACTTGAAGCGGCTCATGACAGGAGCCCTTTTATGAGCCCAGCAACCTTGTCGACAAAACCGACGCAGCCGTCGATGGTGGCGGCAGCCTGCACCGTTTTCCACGCAGCCGCAATAATGCCTTTGTTTGGCGTCGGCTTCGCCAATTGAGATTGGATTGTGTCGATGTCGGCCACGAGAGCGAGCTTGTCTGCCTCATTAGCTGCCGATCGAACGATCTCATTACGCAGATCCGCAAGTGCGCTACCTAGATCGCTGAATTGTGCGTTAATCTGATTACCGTCGCCGAGTGTGATGATGTTCTGGCCGGTCGCTTCGATCTTGATACCGTGGAACTTGGGCATGGTGAACTCGCCTGGTCCTTCGATCTTGTCTATACCGGCGGCCGTGATCCTGTAGTAGTTGGTAGCCGAGGGAATAACAGTGCCGCCGGGGGCGGTGAAGGATTTCTCGACGGTGTCCTCTTCTACCCAGCCTTGGCTGATGAGGTAGGTGAGATTGCTTTGAATTTCCTGTTGAGTCAGGCCATGCGAAGCCTTTAGCTCCCTCTTCACGTCACTAATCTTGACGGCTGAGCCCTTCTTGCCACGAGCGCTGGTCGCATTCTTGTTGCGGTCATAGAAGTATTGAAGCATGATGCGCCGGATCTCGTTGTTCGATGGGCGCTCGTGATCTCCCTTTCTCTTAGGCATACCCTAACTCCTCCACATTCTTTGCGATGGCGGCATCCAGCTTCGCCGCCTCGGCGGATTGCACATGGCAGGATTTGCGGCAGGTTCCGGGCATCATGGCTGCTTCTCCTCGGAGTCTTCAAACAAGCGAAGATACGGTTCAAAGCGAAACCGCCGGTTGCGGGCGTAGCCGGTGATCTCTTGGAGAAGGCCAATGCCTACCAGCCGGGACACGATCTGGTTGGCGCCGGCCGGGGTGATGCCGAGCCATTCGCGCACCGTGGCCACCGTTACGATGGGGTGGTCGAAGAGCCGATCCATCACCCGATGCCCATTGGCGGCGGCGCGGCCAAGCCGATCGGTGATTTTGGCGCGATACTCTTCGCGCAGGCGCAGGATCTTTGCGGCGGTTTGACTTGCTTCTTCGCTCACTTCGGCAACGCCGCGCAGGAAAAATTCGAGCCAGCCTTCCCAATCCCCGGCATCGCGCACGGCTTGCAGGCGATCGTAGTACTCGGCGCGGTACCGCTTGAAGTAGTGGGACAAATAGAGCACGGGTTTCCGCAAAAGCCCTTTTTCGACCAGCAGGAACGTGATCAGCAGCCGCCCAATGCGACCGTTGCCATCCAGAAACGGGTGGATGGTTTCGAACTGGGCGTGTGCCAGTCCGACGCGGATCAGTGCCGGCATGTCGTCTTGAGTGTGGAGGAACCGCTCCAGGTCAGCCAGCGCCTGGGGTACCTCCTGGGGCGGAGGCGGGACAAAAGTCGCTTCGGAAAGCGTGCATCCTGCAGGACCGATCCAATTCTGGCTGGTTCGCAGTTCGCCTGGGGTGAGTTGCCCACCGCGAACGCCACGCATCAGCTCGGCGTGGATTTCCTTGATGAGACGCACGGAGACCGGCAGCGTGGCCAGCCGCTCCAAGCCGTAGTTCAGCGCACGCACGTAGTTGATGACCTCGCCCACATCGCCGGGTGTATCGGGGTCAAACAGTCTCGCTTCCGCTGCCAGCAGGTTTTGCAATGAGCTTTGCGTGCCCTCGATCTGACTGGAGAGCACAGCCTCTTTGCGCACATACATGAACACGAAGAGATCAGGATTGGGCAGGGTTAGTATGGCGCCGTCAAGCCGGCCCAGGGCATAGTCGGCTTGGGAAAGCAGCGCCTGCAAGGAGCCGCTTACCTGAACCGGTGGATTGGGGGGTAACGGCTTCGGGATAAACGCGCGGTAGCCCTGCGGCTGGCGCACGTAAACGCCTGCACGCTGCGCTTGGTTCTTGCCTGCGTTTATCATGGCCTCAAAAAATCTCCATGTTCAACGGTGCGTTTACTATGAAGGCAGCCTTCCTCTGTAGTAAACGATGATTTCATAAGAAGCCCAGCTCCTTCAGGTTTTTCGCGATGGCGGCATCGAGCTTCGCGGCCTCGGCCTGCTGCGCGCGCAGCGTCGCGGTGAGCCGCTTCATCTTCTCCTCGAACGGCTCGCCGTCGTCCTCCTTGGCCTCGGGGCCCACGTAGCGGCCGGGGGTGAGCACATGGCCGTGCTTGCGGATCTCGTCGAGCGTCGCGCTCTTGCAGAAGCCGGGCACATCGGCGTATTCGCCCGCGTCCTTCTCGCCGCGCCAGGCGTGGTAAGTGTTGGCGATGCGGGCAATGTCCTCGTCGGTGAGTTCCCGGTGGGTGCGGTCCACCATGCGGCCGAGCTTGCGGGCGTCGATGAAGAGCACCTGGCCGCGGCGGTCGCGGAACTTGCCGTTCTTGCGGTCGCGCGCGAGGAACCAGAGGCACGCCGGGATCTGCGTCGAGTAGAAGAGCTGACCCGGCAGCGCGACCATGCAGTCCACCAAGTCGGCCTCGATCAGGTTCTTGCGGATCTCGCCCTCGCCGGACTGGTTCGACGACATCGAGCCGTTGGCGAGCACGAAGCCGGCCACGCCCGCGGGCGCGAGGTGGTGCACGATGTGCTGCACCCAGGCGAAGTTCGCGTTGCCGGCCGGCGGCATGCCGTACTTCCAGCGCTTGTCGTCGCGCAGGCGCTCGCCGCCCCAGTCGGAGACGTTGAACGGGGGATTGGCGAGGATGAAGTCGGCCTTGAGGTCCGGGAAGCGGTCGTTGTAAAAGGTGTCGCCGTGGGCGATCTGGCCGTCGATGCCGCGGATGGCGAGGTTCATCTTGGCGAGCCGCCAGGTGGTGTAGTTCGACTCCTGGCCGTAGATTGAAATGTCGGGCTTCGAGCCCTTGGGAGTCTTGCCGCCATTGCCGTTGCCGCTGGCATGCGCGCGGATGAACTCCACCGACTGCACGAACATGCCCGACGAGCCGCAGCAGGGGTCGTACACCCGGCCGTGGTAAGGCTCGAGCATCTCGACCAGGAGCTTGACCACACAGCGGGGGGTGTAGAACTCGCCGCCCTTCTTGCCCTCGGCGCTCGCGAACTGTGAGAGGAAGTACTCATAGACACGCCCCAGCAAATCGTGGGCGTGTCTACCCTCACCCCCAGCCCCTCTCCCAGTGGGAGAGGGGTGGCTGTCAAGCCGGGGTGAGCGTTGATCTGATCGAAAATCGAGATTTGAGATCAGATCAATGAGCTGGCCGAGCCGCTGCTTGTCGAGGGCGGGGCGGGCGTAGTCCTTGGGCAGCACGCCCTTCAACGCCGGGTTGTCGCGTTCGATGCCAGCCATGGCATCGTCCACGAGCTGGCCGATGGTGGGCTGGCGGGCCTGCGCCTTGAGGTGCGCCCAGCGCGCCTCGGGCGGCACCCAGAAGATGTTGTGCGCGCGGTACTCATCGGGGTCCTCGGGGTCGGCGCCTTCGGCGCGTTCGGCCTCGAGCTTGCGGTGCTGCTCCTCGAAGGCGTCCGAGATGTACTTGAGGAAGATGAGGCCGAGGACGACGTGCTTGTACTCGGCCGCATCCATGCTGCCGCGCAGCGCGTCGGCCATTTTCCAGAGTTCGGCTTCGTAGCCGACGGTGGCGCCGCTGGTTGCAGCAGGCTGGTGGTTGTTTTTGCGTCTGGCCAAGCGTTCCCTCACGAGTCTTGCACGGACATGGCTGGATGACTTTGCACAAAGTCAGCAAAGCCGGGCTCCGCCGGCCGCGCGGGTGTTGCGCTGGTCGTCATGGGCAGCAGGACTTGAAAGGTGGAGCCCTGATGCGGCACGCTCGACACTTTAATGCCGCCGCCGTGTGCTTCGGCGATGGCGCGCGCCAGCGGCAGTCCAATCCCCAGGCCGCCGCCCAAAAAACCCGTGGCGCTCGAGCTGTGCAGATCGGAGTTTTGCACTTCGTAGAATTTTTCGAAGATCTTTCCCAGCTCCTCGGCGGGAATGCCCACGCCGTTGTCCTGCACCGTGATCACCCAAAACTCATGGTCGTGCGTCAGCGCAATGTCGATCGTGCCGCCGTCGGGTGTGAACTTGATGGCGTTTTGCACCAGCTCGGCCAGCATGAGTTTGATCTTGAGACGGTCGGCGGTGAGGCTGCAATTTCTGCCGGTGGTCTGCCAGTTCAAGTTCAGGCCGCGTGCGCGCGCCGGCAGCCGGAATTCCTGCACCACCTGCGTGATGACCGCGGCCAGGTCCACGCGCTCGCGGCGAAGCTGCCAGATCTTGTGTTCGAGGTAGAGGAGATTGGTCATGTCGGTGACGATCTGCTCGACATCCGCCACCGCAGTCTGCAGGATTTGCATGCATTCCGCGCGTTCCGCTTCGCTCAGCTCGTTTGGCCGGGCTTCGTTGAGAATGGCGAGATAGCCTTTGAGATGGCTGACCGGCGTGCGCAGCTCATGCGAGGCGATGGCAATGAACTTGTCCTTCATCACCTGCAGTTCGCGCAGTTTTTCGTTGGCGCGTTTGAGCAGCAGATTTTCCTGGCTGAGCTGGATTTTCTCGCGGCATTTGGCGACCGCCAGCCGGATTTGATCGGCCTTGAGCGGTTTGAGCAGAAAGTCGAAGGCGCCCAGTTTCAGCGCGGCCACCGCCACTTCGATGGTGGCGTAACCGGTCATGATGATCACTTCGAGGTGGGGGAAATCGCGTTTGATGGTTTTGAGCAGCTCCATGCCGTCCATCGCCGGCATTTTGAGGTCGGTGAGCACGATTTCCACACCGGGGTGGGTGCGCAGCAGCTCCAGCGCGAGCAGGCCGTTTTCGGCGGTCAGCACCTCGCAGTCACTGCGTTCCAGAGTCAACTGGCAGACGTGCCGGACGACACGCTCGTCGTCGGCCACCAGCAATTTCGTCCGGTTTGCCATGGGGCCATCCTGGTTGTGATCGGGCTAACACCGTGTCGCGCAACCTTCCCAGCCGGGATCAGGGGAGGAGCCTGCGCTGCCATGCTGCTTAGTACTACAACGCTAAGTTCTAATATCCGCTCCGCAACCCAAAACCGTCATTGCGGAGGAATTTGCCAAGCCCGTATGGACACCCATCGGAATGAAAATGTAGCGCAGACCTCTTGTCTGCAGCAGGCTGGAAGCCTGCGCGACGGCATTTTCGTGGCAATCTTCCCGAGTACCGGGATTGATGTTTATTCTGACATTATCCCAAGCACGCAAGAAAATTCTTACAGAATGACATTGCGGGGTGGAGGTGCCAACTTAACGTTGTACCATTAAACAAATGCAATGTCCTTTCCCGGCCACGGCTGTGCGGTCACCCTGTTAGTTTAGCCCATTTGTGCTGAAAAGCAAGCCGGAATTGTCTTGTTGCAGAGTCTTAATTGGCTTCGTTGCATCAGTGGGGAATTGCCGCGGCGGCACGCACGCCGGAGCCGCGGGGTCAGGTGTGCCGTGGGGGGCAGCATCTTTTTGCCGCGGGCCTTTGGCAAAGGGGAGGTTTTGCGCCGGGCATGCGTCAATATCGCCGGGTATAGAAACGGGAAGAACCGTGGGCGGGAGGGCAAACCGCAACCGAGGGGTGGGTGGCGCGGCGTTCGTGGAACCGAGGCATCTTTCCGCGTTGTGATGGGCAGGCGCAACCGTGCCGATTTATTCAAGGTGTGACGCTTTGCGTTTCGGCCGGCGCAGCCGGGCAGTTTGCTGGCGGGCAGCGGAGGGCGTCCGGCCGCGTTTCGCGTATTCCTGTTTCTCGAATTCGTGGGCAACTTGGTGGATGAATTGCACGACTTCATCGTCGGGCTTGAGGGCCAGGGCTTCTTCGCTGCAGACCATGGCGGCGCCGGCGTTGCCGTGCATCATGTAGGCAAAGGACAGGTCCGCCAGAAAGCGCTCGTTGGTGGGGTCAAGCTTGATCGCCTTTTTCATCAAAGCGAAGCCGCGCTCGTGTTCGCCGCGCTCGTCGAGCATTTTGCCCATGTAGTGAATGGCGGCGGGGTGATCCGGGAAGCGCTGATAAAGTTTTTGAATCATCTGCCACGCCTCTTCCTGCCGGCCGGCCAGGCACAGGCAGTTGGCAAGCTGGACGTGGTGTTCGACGCCCTCCGGATTCATTGCAACAGCGGCCGCGAGATATTTTTCCGCGGTGGCAAGCTCGCCCACGCCGATGTAAAGCCTGCCGAGGTATTCGCACACAATGGCGCGCGCCATGATGGGAATGTGGTCGTCGGTCAGGATGGTTTGATAAACGGCCATTGCCTTCTCAAATTCCCCGTTTTCCCACAATCGCTCAGCCTTGGCAAAACGCTTGTCACTTTTGCGCATCTTTTTTCCCTGATTCGGAGAACGCGAGTCCCGCCTCGCAGACGGCCTTCGTCCCGAGGCGAACCCGCCGTTTTGCAAACGGTTACAAAATGTCCTTTACATGCGCGCGCTGATCTTCGCGTAAGTGAATCATGATTGCAATCCAGAGAGGGAGGGAACAATTTCGCGCGTACTGGCAAGTCATCACGCCTTTTATCCGGCGGCGCAAGAATAATAAAAAATAATGCGCGAGTCAAGACAATCATTGTTCAAAATGTCTCACAACTGTTCCGGGCTGTGCCGGTTGTCGAAAGGATGTGACTATCGGTATGGTATTTGCCTTTCCCCGCCGCGATCCCGCACGCTTCGGCTGGCAGGATCAGGGCAAGTGTTACATTTCATTCACGAATCTCTCCAAATCCCGCGGAAAACAAATGCCGCGATTTGGAGCGAATGCCGGTTCGTACCGTCAGGCCTTGTCTTGATTGCGCTTTGGTAATGATCCGAAACCGTCTCAACATCGAACAGCCTGCCTCACCAGGGATCAAAACCCTGGCCACCCTGGTGTGTGCGCTCGCCCTCTTCACCACCGCCTGTCAGAATCAATTGCTCGAGCAAGCCGCGTTTTTTGAGCGCAGCGGCCAGCCCGGGAAATCGGAGAGCGTGCTGCTGCGCCATCTTGAGGCTCACCCCGATGATGCGCGGGCACGCTTCTGGCTTGCCGAGTTGCAAGGCCGCCAGAAGAAATTTGACGAGATGGCGGCCTCGCTGGCGCTGGTGGAACAACAGGATCGCCGCTGGCGCGAGGCTGCCGCCGATCTCAGGGAAAAATACTGGCGCGAGAATTACAACGAGGGGGTGCGCGCGCTGGCGGTGATGCAAATCCCCGAGGCGGTGGCGGCGTTGCGCCAGGCCGTGGTGATTTTGCCCGAACGCCATGCGGCTTATCCGCTGTTGGGTGCCGCCTTGCTGGCGAACCGGCAGCGCGAAGAAGCGTGTGCCGCCTTCGAGCAGGCCTGCCGGCTCAATCCCGAGGATTTGGATTCCCGCCATGCCCTGTTGCGCCTGTATTTTGACAGCGGGCGCTATGCCGAAACCCTCGCCCGCAGCGGGGAAATCCTCCGGCGCTTTCGCGATGACGTGTCCGCCCTGCGCGCGACCGCGCACGCACTCGAGCGCATGGCGGCTGCTGCCAACAGCGATTCGCTCAACTTCGCGGCCGAAGCCGCGCTCAAGCGGCTGCTGCTGCTCACTATGAGTGCGGAGGATTTTATTGCGCTCGGCGGCCATTACTACCGCCGCGGCGACCACCGCAACGCCGCCCTCCAGTTTGAAGAGGCCGCCCGCCTGCAGCCTGACAACACCGAGGTGCTGCGCTATCTCGGCGATTGCGCCTGGCAGCTCGGCGATTTTACCGCGATGGCCAAATGGTACACGCGCCTGCTGCTCAACCGACCTGCGGATGTGGAGGCGGTCAAAAACCTGCTGATTGCCGAACAGGCGCTGGGCCGCAACGCCGAAGCCGAACGGTTGAAGGCCCGGTTGCAACAGTTGCAGGGAAGCATGGAATGAGAAGATCCGATTCACGTCCAAGTTTGGCCAGCCGCGGGATTTGTCTGTTCCCGTCCCGGCGCCCGCGGCCGGGCACGCTGCCGGTCCGGGCGGGCGCAGCGCTCCTGCTGCTGTTGAGTTTCACTGCCGTGGCCACGGCGCAACTGCGCGTGCTCGCGGTATCGCCGTCCGCGGACGACCTGCACGCCGGTTCCAACACCAGCGTGCGAGTGACGTTTGACCAGGCGCTCGACGAGACGGCGCTGCCCCCGCGGCCGCTGCGGGTGTGGGGCAGTTTTCGCGGCGAGTATGCCGGCACGCTCAGCTACGATGCCTTCGCCAACCAGTTGGCCTTCACGCCGTTTCAAAGCTTCATCGAGGGTGAGGAAGTGACGGTGGTGCTGCGCCGGCCGCTGCGCGGCCGCAGCGGCAGCACGCTGACCCAACCGCTGCTGTGGCGCTTTCGCGTGGCCACCCCCCTGGGCTCGGCGCGCTTTGTGCCCGCCGTGATCGACCTCGGCGCCGGCCGCAGTCAGGAACCGACGCAAATTCTGCCCGCGGATTTCGACAATGACGGCTTTATCGATTTGGCGGTGGTGCACCGCGGCTCCAATCACCTCACCCTGCTGCAGAATGTCTTTCAAAAGACGGCCGGCGCGGCGCTGGTGGCGGTGATTGGCACACTGGCGACGCACAACACGCCTGCGAGTGCCGCGGCTGCCGATTTCAACAGTGACGGCCGGCTGGATCTCGCGGTGGCCAATTTCAACAGCAACACCGTGCAGGTGTTCATCGGCGATGGCGCTTTCGGCTTCAGCACACCGCGCGTGTTCGACACCGGCGAACATCCCGGCGATCTCATTGCCCAGGACTTTGACGGCGATGGTGATCTCGATCTCGCCCTGACCCTGCCGGGCAGCGACCGGCTGGCCCTGCTGCGCAACGACAGCCTGGGCTTCTTCAGCGAATCCCAGCGGCTGGCGGTGGGTGCGACACCCAACAAAATCACCGCCTGGGATTTCGATGGTGATCATGACCTCGATCTCGCGGTGGCCAACAGTGGCAGCCGCTCCCTCACTATTTTCCGCAACGATGCGAGTGGCGTTTTCTCCACGGCCGGCACCGTGGCGCTCACGCTCACGCCGGTGGATTTGCAGACTGGCGACATTGCCGGTCGCACGGCGAACAAGGTGGGCGATGGCCGTCGTGAACTGGTCGTACTGACCTCGGATCTGCCGTTTCTCGGCAAACCCTCCGGCGCACCGGCCGCGGGCAGTTCGGCCGTCACGGTGTTCAGATGGGAGGCCGGCAGCAGCACGTTTGCCGTTGTGCAGAACCTGCCGCTCACCGGCCGGATGCAATCCTTCATCCTCTGCGATGTCGACTCGCTCGATGAAAGCACGCCGGCTTCGCCCTATCAGCCCGATCGTGATCTCGATCTGATTTTCACCCGCTTTTGGGACGACGGCGTGGCCTGGCTGCGCAATGCCGACAATGCGCCGCTCAATCCCGCGGCGGTGGCCGGGCTCGATTCCGTGCACAGCGCGAAGGCCCTCGCCTATTTCGATTGCGATCGCGACGGTGACAATGACTTCGTGGTTTCGAATTATCTCGATAATCAGCTCGTCATCTATCGCAACGGCGGCCAGCGCGCCACGCCCTGTGGTTTGGTGGATTCGCTGGGCACACCGGTCACCACCATTGATTTCGGTGCCGTGCCGGTGGGGGGCAGCGGGCTGGCAACCTATTTTCTGGCAAATCCGACCTCGCTCGATTTTCTGTTCACCACCACGCTCAGCGACAGCGAGCATTTTCGCCTGCTGCCGGCGCGCGGCTCGCTGCCGGCCGGTGAAATCGTGCCCATTCGTCTCGAGTTCGCGCCCCGTGACACGCTGCCCTACACTGCCCTGCTGTTGCTCAAATTGAATGATTACCTCAACGCCTCCGAAAGTTGTGCGATTGTGCTGCAGGGCCGCGGCGTGCGTCCGCTGCTTCACCTCTCGCAAACGGAAATCGATTTCGGCTGCGTGCCGCCGGGCGCCACGGCGATTCGGGAGTTGATTCTCGAAAATCGCGGCAACTATCCCCTGGAGATTTTGGGTGCCGCCACGACGACAAATTACTTTCTGGCGTTGACCAATTTGAGCGGGTTGCGTCTGCCGCCCAACGCCGCGGTGAGAGTCTCCCTCGCCTTTCGGCCGGACCGGCTGGGGCCCTTCCGCGACAGCCTGCGGATTCGCACGTCCGATCCGGTTCAGCCGCTGGTGAGTGTGTCTTTGCGCGGCTGCGGCTCTGCGAGCGCGCCGGTGATCACCTCGCCGGATACGCTGCGCGCCATCGAGGACGTCGAAGCGCTCTATGTGGCCACCGCCAGCGATCCCGATGGTTCGCAACCCGCGTTTCGCTTTTTGAACCTGCCGCGCTGGCTGTCCGCCCGGGGTGACACTGTGCGCGGTACACCGCGCGAGGGCGACGGCAACACTTCTTTCACCCTTATTGCCTCCGACGGCTTTTTCGCTGATACGCTCGCCGTCATTGTGCTGGTCACGCCGGTGAATGATGCGCCGGTATTCGACTCGCTCGCCGCCTTCGTGGTTTTTGAAGAGGAGCTGCTCACCTTCACGGTCAGCGCGCGCGATCCGGAAGGGGCAGCCGTGACGCTCTCGGCGACGAGTTTGCCGCCGGGCAGCCTCTTCACCGAACAGGGAAGTGGCCGCGGTATTTTCACCTGGCGGCCGCCCTTTGGCAGCGCCGGCTCCTACCGCGCGATTTTTGCTGCCACCGAGCAAACGCCGGCCGGACCGTTGACCGCGAGCCTTACGGTGTCGATCGACGTAATCAAGCGCCTGCCCGATCTGCACGTGCGCACCCTGAACCACGATCCCGCCACGATCAAGCGCAATCAGAGCGTGACGGTTACCGCCGTCTTCGGAGATTCGCTTGCGCCGGTGACGGAGACGTTTCGCGCGGCGCTGTTTCGCGATAATACCCTGTTCGCCGACACCACGCTCAGCGGGCTGCAGCGCGGCGGCACATTCCGCTTCACCCGCACTGTCTCTTTCGATGAAGTCGGCCGGCACACGCTGGACGCGCGCATCGATATCGACAATCGCATCCCCGAGATCAACGAGGCGAACAACGTGCTGCGGCTGGAGGTGATGGTGGAGGCCGGCGCGCTGGCAGTGGCGCCCAATCCCTTCACGCCCAACGCCGACGGCTACAATGATGAAGTCATCTTTGACCTGCGCGATTTTGCCGGGGCGGAGCTGGAATTGCGCATCTTCGGCCTGCGCGGCGAGTTGCTGCGTTCCTTCAGGGTGAGTGGCGGCAGCACATGCCGCTGGAACGGTGCCAATGAGAGCGGTGAGCAGCAATACCCCGGCCCGTATCTTTATTTGCTCACGGAGCGCGGCCGGAAAGTGGCGTCGGGCTACGTCGTGCTGGCGCGGTAGGCGCCCGGCTTGCCGTCGGACTGTCATTCGGCATTGCTGCCAGCTTCAAGCGCACCTGCGGCGGCGGTGTCACCCTGCAGGAATCCCGGCAAAACCGGGGAACAGCGCCGGGCTCTGCCCGGGATTCGTGGGCATGCCCCTGCGAGGGATGGTCTGTCGCAATTCCGGAGGCTCCGCAAAGAGCGGGTGAATGCAATAAATCGACCCATGATGCTTCAACGAAAAACTTCGGCCCTGCTGGTGGTGGCGCTGCTGGCGGCCACTGCGCCGGCGCAGAATCTGCTCGCGCCCCGGCCGCTCGATCTGTGGAGCGGTCACGCCAGTTTGAGCAATCCCGCGGCCATCAGCTATCAGCGCAGCATGCTGCAGGCGGGCATGCGTTTCTATCATCTCGGCTTCATCGAGGGCGCGGCTGCCCGCTTCCGGTTGAACTACATTTCGCTGGTGCTGCCGCGCTGGCTGCCGCAGGAGCTGGCCTTTGCGGCGCATGCGCAAAACCTGTCGCTGCCGCTTTACAATCAAACCTATTTCAGCGCGGCGGTGAGCCGGCGGCTGTCGCCGCTGCTGGCGGTGGGCCTGAAAGCAGGCGTGCTCACCCGCAGTTATGATCAAAGTGAATTTGTTCTGCTGGATGCCAACGATCCGGTGTTTGCCCGCGGCAGGAGCAAAAGCGCGCTCGATCTCGGCGTGGGTTTGACCTTCCGGCCGCTGTCGTTTGTCTCGTTCGCCTTCAGTCGCGATCATCTCAACCAGCCCAACCTGGCTCTGGGGCAGCCTGCCCTGCGCCTGCAGGCGGAGAACCACCTGGCGCTGGCGCTGCATCTTGGCAATGTGCAGACTGCCCTGATTAACACGCGCGCACGCGGCGCCGCACACACCGGCGGTTTCGTGGAATGGAGCCGGCCGGAGCTGGGCTTCGCGCGTTTCAGTCGCGATCAGCACGGCTGGCAGCTCGAGGCCCGCAGCCGCCTCTATGGCCCGCTGAGTTTGAACTACACCTTCGATTATCCCGGCAACGAGCTGGCCGGCAACACCACCGGCTCGCATGAGTTTGCATTTGTGCTGGAATTCGACCGCGTCTTGCGGCTGCCCAGGATCGAGCCGGCACCGCAGTTCGATTATCCCTTCACCGCCTCTCCGGATCATATCCTGACCACGGCACGCGCCCTGGTCAGGGCCGAGGCCGAGGAGATGCAGATTGTGGCGCAGCGCCTGGAGCGCGTCATTGCACCCGATGTGCCCACGCATGCGCTGGCCGCGCTCTCAGTGTATGATCTCGGCACGCTCGACACCACGCTGCAGGCCCTGCCCGCGGTGATGCCCGTGAACACGGTTGCCTTTGCCGACACTGCGGCGCAGCTCGCCGGCAGTTATTCGACTTTTTACCGGCAGACGCTGGGCCAGCTCTCGCGCAGTTTGCTGCAAACGCCGGCGACGGCGGCAACCATCGTTGCCAATCCGCAAACCATGTCGCGTGCCCTGGCATTGAAGAATTACCTCGGCAAATCCGCTCGGGGTGAATTGCAGGTGGGGCTGCCGCGCTTCGCCAGTGTGCAGGACAGTTTGCGTTTTCACCGCCGTCTCGGCCGCAGCGCCCTTCTCCCTCAGGAGGAACGCGTCACGCTTTCGCCCTCTGCGGCCGTGTTTCAAATCATCAGCGCAAATTTCCATGCGCCGCCGAGACGCTGGGAACTGGTGGTTGAAACGGCCGCGGGCGAGCCGGTTTGGAGCCTCGCCGGCCACGGCCGTTTGCCCAATCAAATGGTTTGGAACTGGCAGAAGAAGGACGGCAGAGTGGTGACGCCGGGATACTACCATTACTATCTCACCTGGGAGGAAAACAATGGTGCCCCGGGCAAATCACCGCAGCGCCGGCTCTATGTGCGCAAACTGCAACGCACGGTGAAAATCGAGGTCAAGCGCAAGCTGGAAGCAAGCGCGGAACCGGCGGATGCAATCGAAGTGATTTTGCATCGCTGAGTCGCGATCCCCATCGCAGCCTGGCAGTCCAGGTTGGCTGAGTGCGGCAGGAAGTGCCGCAAGCATACCCATTCCGGTTTGTTTTTGAGCCGGTGTGCAACGCTTCGGTTTTGCATGCCGCAACTCGAACTCCAACCCCAAACGAGCATATCAGCCTGAGCATGGCTTCTCAGGCGGGTTGATAATCTCAGGACAGGTCATGTTGGACCCTGGTGTCATTCCGTTGTTTGAATACGGCGCACCCGAGCTCAAACAAAACTACCGCCGTCATGTGACGTGGGGACTTGTACTCGCCAGTGTCCTGCATGGCACGATGCTGGTGGCCCTGCGGGGCTACACTTACTTCTTTCCTGAGGATGAACCGGCGCGGGTGGTGCGCATTCAACTTTATCCCGAGCTGACGCAGCCAGTCAAGCTGCAGCCGGAAAAGATTGCGGTTGCCGCTGAAACCGGCGGGCCGGGCGGCGGAGGCTCGAGCTCACCCGCGGTGCGCGTGGGGCGTGTGCTGCCAGAGCCGGCTGGTGGCGCGATGGGCATGCCGCAGCGCATCGATTTGGCTGCCGAGCTGGGTGACCTCGGCATGGGTCAGCCGATTCTTGCAGAGCCCAAACTTGCAGGTGCGGGACGTGGGACGGTGACCGGCACACCGGCCGTGGGCCGCACGGATCTCGCTGCCTCCTGGGATACGGAACTGGGCAGCGGCGGTCTTGACCTCGGCGGCAGTGATTTGGAAACCGCCCTGCCCGGTCAGGGCCGCAGTCGGGGGTTCGGTGGCAGAAACGCCGCGGCCGAGGGCATCCGTGTCGGCAGTGGCGGCGCTGGCGAAACCGGGTTGGGTCAGGGTTTGGGTGCCGGTGGAGATGATGCAGGTTTGGGATTGCCGGGCCGCGGAATTTCGGGACGCGGCACCGGCAACGGCAGTGGCGCAGCCTCCGCCAAAGTGGTATTAAAGAACCTGCAAGATTTCGGGGGTGACTACCGCAGTTTTACGCCCATCTACAAAGCGCTGGCGGAGTGGATGCGTAAAAATCCGCGCGACCTCTCGGAGGTGGTTGATCGTTTCATGGGCTATCAACCGGGGAATTTGACCGCCGCGGAAACTTTTTGGGTGGGTGACCGGCGGTTCGAGATTTTTCTGCTTTGTGTCGAGGCCACCTACGAAGTGCGCGTCTGTCTGGTCGAGGGTGATGAAATCACCTATCTCATCGACCAGGGTTTCAAGAAGCAAAGCAATTTTCTGCGCGTCGGCTCGCTCACCCGCCTGCCGGGACAGAACGCCATTCACCGCTTCGGCTCGGAATTGCGCGAGGCCTCCGATCAGCGCGCGCAACAATTCTATCAAATTTTCCTGTCCTGGTGGGAGACGGTGAAGCACGAGGTCGAATGAAACGCATGGCAAAGGATTCAGGAAATCGAGGAATGTCACTACAACGCCGAGCTCTCACAAGCTTCCTGCACAGCGTGCCGCGCAACCCGCGGCCGGCGGTGATGCTGTTGGCCGCCTTGTTGTTGACTGCCTGTGCCGGCAGTCGCTCCGCGAAACCGGGCCGGGGCGCGGCACTTCCGGTGCCCGCGGGCGTCGACAGCAGTGTGGCCGTGGCCGCGGATTCCACCGCGAAAGCCCTGTTCGTTGAATATCCCCGGCAGCAGCAGGCCCGGCAGATTGCCGATTCCTCGGTTGCCAAAGTGGAAAAGAGCAACCGGCTGTGGGAAATCCTCCGCGGCCGGATCGATTCGCTGGTGGTGGACTCGGCGGCGGCCATCAACCGCTTCAACGAAGCCGGCCGGGAATTGCAGCGCGCCGTGGCGCTCGACAAAAAGGCGGCCGGAGAGCCCGCCCCGGAGCAGATTCGGCGGCAGGCCTTGCAGGCGCTGGAGGCGGCGCGCGCAGGTTTCGAACTTTCCCTGCAACTGAATCCGTTTGATGCCACCACGCGCTTGTGGCTGGCACGCACCTATCAACTGCTTGCCAGGCGCTTTCTGGATGAGCGCAATCACCGCAAAGCCGCGGAAGTGCTGGAGTCCCTGGTGCGTGTGCAAAAAGATCAGCATGGCCTTTATGCCCGCCTGGCGGATTGCTACTTTGCCCTGCAGGAATACCCGGCAGCACTGGAGAATTTTCGCGAGGCCGAGCGCGTGTTGGCCGCCACTGCGGTCTTCGGTGTCCCGCCACATGAGCCGTTGACTGAGCGCAACATCGCGGCGGCCACCGACAGCAGCCAGCGTTTTCTCTACCTCTATTATCAGGGGGAATGCTACATCAAGATGCGGCAGGCGGATTCCGCCCTGGCGGTGCTGGCGCGTGCCGTGATTTACGCACAGACTCCACAAAACCGCGAGGCGGCGCTGGCCAATGTGCGCTGGATCAACTGGGACGATGGCAACATTGCGGCCGCCGAAGCGCGCGACACACTGCTCGGTCTGGTCGATCAGCAAAAGTATGCGGAAGCCGCCGCCGGCATGGCACGGCTGCTGCCCACGCTCAAGACCAGCCGCGCGCGGCAGGAGATGACCTGGCGTCTCGCCACCCTGGAGTTCAATCATCTCAAACAAAGTGACAAAGCGCTGCTGGCCATGCAGGCAGTCGTCAAAGAGACCAAAACCAATACTGATAGTATGGCACAAAAATTTCGCGACACTTATGGCGCCATGTGCTTCAACCAGGGCCAGAAAATGCTCGCTGCCCGCAAATTCAGCACGGCGCTCGCCTATTTTCAACAGGCAGCAGAAATCGATTGGAACTTTCGCGCCAAGAGCTATCTGGAGCTGGCCCGCCTGGCGACGAATGATCCGAAACGCGCGGAAGAGTTTGCCCGCCTGGCGCTGGCCACCGCCAATCAACTTGACCCACGCGAAGAAATTACTGCCTACGAGTTGTTGACGCAGGCGCTCAAACGCCAGGGCAAATTTGACGAGGCCCGCCGCCAGTTCGAAAAGTACCGCGAGCTGGTGAGCAGCGGCCGGCAACCAACAAACTGAGACCGGCTCGCACCATCGGGCTGCTGGCCCGTTACAAGCCCGCGTTTGGGCGGGCGCTCCGGCACCAGCCCGGCCGGTGCGGCAAAGTTCGGCCGTTTTCACGACCCCCGGCGTTCAGGAAACCGCGGACCGGCCATGGTTTGGAATGTTCGTTTTGCAACAGCCCCGGCTGGCGGGAACTCATGGGTTCTGCAAGAACAGAAATGATGATGAGAAAATTCGGAAAACTTTGCTGGCTGCTGCTGGCCGCCGGCCTGCCCTCCGCCGCCTGGCCGCAGCCACAGGCGAGCGTTGACCAAAAACTGATTCGCGTGGCCACCATCACCGAGCCGGGCCTGATCGATTTTTTCCTGATGGAATTTCTCATCACCGACAACCCGGTGACGAAAATGGAAATCATCGATGCCACGGCCAACGGCTTCGGCGTGGAAGACATCGTCAAGTGCTACCCTTCCGAGCGCATTTACGTGCCCACACCCTCGGACACCGCGCAGAAGGTGATGAACGCGTGGCACTTTGCCGCCAATTTCCAAGTCGTGACCCAGAACAGCCCGGCAGAGATTTTCGAAGGCACCAGGACCGACGCCGCCCAGAACGCCATCCTGGCGGGATTGCTGCGCGGCTTGGAGCGCAATTATCAGGATTGGCCCATCAAACTTTATTTCGAGCGTGACCAGCAGACCGCGACCTTTGAGATTTGGGGCTATAACCCGCTCATGCTCAAATACAAACCCGCACCGCCCGTGATCCCGGATACGGTGACAGCCTATGATGTCGTGCATGTGTTGCGACAGGACACCCTCATTGTGGCCGACACCACGCTTTTTGATGTGTTGCTGATACAGCGTACCGTCAGCGACACGGTATTTGTGGGAATCGAGGAATCAGGCAGCCACAGTCCGGCTGCCGATCCTGGCCGCTATCCCCCGCCATTCATACAAGAGTCAAGGCCCAAGAAAAATTAGAGTTGGTCACCGTTGCACACGGTAACGCTAAAAATCCCCGGGACATAATCCAGTCTTGGGGATTTTTTTTCAAAAATTCAGCAAAAATTCAGGTGTCGCCTCCGCTGCGCCCAGTAGAGGCTGTCCGTGACTTGGGAGTCGGTGGTAAAATTTCAGGCGGTGCTCCCCGAGTCTCAACTTGTACCATCTAAAAATTTCGAGCCAGCTTGGGTGCGGTAGGTATCCCCAAGATTAATTTTTTAGTGTAGATTTTAGGGTTAAGCCATTTTGACATGCTCTAGGCCGCGTGCTCCTGCAGTAGAGTGATCGGATACTTGGTAATCTGTTGGCTTTAGTAATTAGCATAATGATTTGTCAAATATGATGATTGGAATAATTAAGAATAGCTCGGCTGATGGTTTTTGTTTTATGCAGCCTTCTGAAAATAAAATAGATGTGACAAATTTACAGCCCACGACTGAGACTCATGGCTTGGTCAAAAATTTTTCTTGCATCTCCTAGCGCGATTGCTTATACTCTGCCCACATTTTTTTAAAAAGAGAATTAATGTTCACTTTATTTATAGTAGCATGTCTCATCTCAATCCGGAATCAAGCGAAACCATATGAAGGTGAGGTCATACTGATATAAGTATAATTATAAAATGGCTTTAATAGCCGTTTCGTGTGATTGATCGCGCCTTATCGGCGCGTTTTGTTTTCTCGGAGTGATCGATTTCCGGCCTCGTAGCCTGAAAACTGATTTAGTCTCGAACATAAAAAGCTCATAACAGAGCCCCAGCTTTACGCTATAAGATCATATAAAATAAAATATTTTCTTTATGGCACGGTATCTGCCAAAAGGAAAGGCGTACTCTCCCAGGGCTGACAATAGAAGAAATCAATTCGAGGTTTTTTGCTTTTATGGTGGGATGACCACCCCCTATTCTGGGCAATTATCATGTTGAACATATTTACGGAGGAACAGATGTCAACAGGAGAAAATCAGGGAGGAAAGGGCGTCAAACGTCGCATCACTTCCAAGATCTTCCTGTATGGTCTCTTGGTTGCGATCTGCCTTACCGCAACGGGCGTGAGTATCAAATACTACACGCTCTCACAACTGCAAAACACCAAAATTGGCGAACTGGAGCGCGTGTTGCATGAGTTGCGTGGTGCGATGAATGTTGACACCGTCAGGCAGTACAGCATCCAGAAGGTCATCGCCATCATCGACCGCTTCAACCCGCGCATGGAGTCCAGTTTGAAGTATGAGATCGCCAACACGATCTATGAGATGAGCGTGAAATATCCCAACCTGGATATCGATCTCATTTGCGCCACCATCACGCATGAAAGCGGCCGCACCTGGAATCCGGAAGTCATCTCGCACGCCGGCGCCATGGGCTTGATGCAGGTCATGCCGACCACCGGCATGTATGTCGCCGCATATGAAGGTTTGAATTGGACCAGCCCGGAAGACGTGCTCTTCAACCCGATCCTGAATATCCGCATTGGCTGCCGTTACTTGTCCTCCTTGATTACGGATTACGATCTGGACGGCGGCCTGGCGGCTTACAACGGTGGTGAGCGCCGCGCGGCAATGTGGATTAAGGCCAATCGCGAAGATGGCATTCTGTGGGACGAAACCCAGAAGTACATCCCCTCCGTCAAGAAACTCTACTCCGAATACCGGCAAATGACAATGTAGCCGGCTGCAAGTCTTCCCACCAGCCCCAATCAACCGCAAGGTGATTGGGGCTTTTCATTTGAATCTGCAAAAATGCAGCGCTTGCACACAGGTCGAGGTTTGATAGCCGTGTGGAACAGGCTGCCAAACTCTCACCACAGAGCGGATAGCACCCCGGATGAGGTCGCAAGCCCCAGCGTCCTCCCAATGTTGCCAGTCCATCTGCCGGATTGCATTGCGAGTCAGCGACTCGGCTTTTCCTGTGTCACGCTCTCCCTGCGTCTGGTGAACACTTTGTCGTCTTTTCGTAACTGGAGAGGCTGGTGGCGGGCTCACACGCCACGCATGTCCGGTGGCCAAATGTACTTGTGCAGTTGTATTTGAAAACGCGCAGTGACGCGGTCGGCCAGCATCCATTCGGCAAGCTGGCGGTAGTCCATCCCGCCAAACACCGGGGAGAAAAGCAGGAGAAATCTCTCTGCCAGGCGATGCTCACCAATGACCCGCAGCGCCCAGTCATAATCCCGGCGGTCGTTGATGACGAACTTGATCTGGTCATGCGGCTGGAGGATGTCGAGATTCGGCCAATAATTGCGATCCATCTCGCCGCTGCCCGGGCATTTGAGATCCATGATCTTGATCACCCGGGGATCGAGCGGTGACAAATCGAGGCTGCCGCCGGTTTCGATCAGGACGGTAAACCCCTCGTCCAGCAGGCGTCGCGCCAGCTCCGGTGTCTCCTTTTGCAGCATGGGTTCACCACCGGTCAGCTCCACGAGTTTGCAATCGTAACTTCTTACCCGGGCCAAAATTTCCTCCAAACTCATCTCCCTGCCGCCATGGAAAGCATAGGCGGTGTCACACCACACGCAGCGCAGGTTGCAGCCAGTGGTGCGCACGAATACGCAGGGCAGGCCACTGTAGGTGGATTCGCCTTGAATCGAGTGGAAAATTTCTGTGATGCGCATGGTTCATTCACTTTGTGGTACAAGCATGGAGAGCCGTCCGGGCGGCAGGCCGCGCAACGGCAGAGACACATCCGGAGCACTCGCGGAAATTCAGTGCCCGCCACCCGGTGGCAATCATGCCGGCAAGATAGCGATTCCTGTGGGAAAGCACAATCCGTTCAGTGGCAGGCGGCAATGACAGGACTCGCACAGACGGTTTGCAGCACCGACCTTTTCTGACAAGGTCTCTGCAGGTCGGGAGGGGAGTAAGTAATATTCCCCGAACCTGAGTGGTGCGCCGCGAGTGGCGGCGGATCTTGCACCGTCTTCGCACGGTGATGCTGTTTTTCCCGGGGACTAAAACCCGGTCGTCAGTGCGAGTTCCTGCTTGCGATTTTGGCGTATTCTCTTAGATTCACGTCCCTTCCATGGATGGATTTAGTGGCCGGATCATCTGTTGAGATGAGCGCGCGAGACCGCGGCCCACCGCCGCAGCCCTCCGGCCTTTGACAGTGCCCCACCTCTCTTCCGAAAAATCCCCGCTGTTTTTGCCGAAGTGCAGATGCTTGTCGGAGTTCATGTCATGAGACAGCTTTCACCGCGCAGCATTATGGCGCCTCTCGCCTCTTGCGTTTTTGCGCTTCTCCAAATTTCAGCCCTTCCGGCTTTGACGCAAACCTTGCGCTTCACCGATGTCAGTTCCGCGGCCGGCATTCTGCCGGTTCCCTCGGGTGGTTATGGTCATGGCGCCTCCTTTGGTGATTACGATGGCGACGGCCGGCCTGATATTTATGCGATCACCTATGCGGCGAACAACCTGCTGTATCGCAACAATGGTAATGGCACCTTCACCGATATTGCCGCGGCTGCCGGCGTTCAGGATCCGGCCGGGCGTGATCGCGGCATGGCCTCGGCCGATTACGACAATGACGGCGATCTCGACATTTACATCATGACCGGATCCAGCCGCAGCATTCTCTATCGCAACAACGGCAACAACACCTTCAGCGAGGTGACCCAGGCTGCCGGCGTGAACATGACCGGTCAGGGCCAGGGCGTGGCTTGGGGAGATTATGACAACGACGGCCTGCTCGATCTTTTTGTCACGCAGACGGTGGAGGACAATTGCCTGTTCCGGCAGAATCCGGATCACACCTTCAGCGACGTGACGTTGTCCGCCGGCATTGGCAGTTACTCGGAAAGCCTGCAGCCCGTCTTTTTTGATGTGGATCTCGACGGCGATCTCGATCTCTTTGTCACGCGCAAAGAGCTGCAGCCCAACCTGCTTTACCTCAACAATGGCAACGGCACGTTTACGGAGCAGGCCGCTGCCTGGGGCATCGCAGCCTCCACGCCGCACAGCCAGGGCGCCGCAGTGGGCGATTACGATCGCGACGGTGACTTCGACGTTTACGTGTGCAGCTATGACAGCCCGAATTTGCTCTTTCGCAACAACGGGCGCTCCTTCACCGAAGTGGCGGCGAGTGCCGGCGTGAGCGTGGGCGCGGCGGGCAATCGCGGCGCGTTGTTCGCCGATTTCGACGATGACGGCTGGCTCGATTTGTACGTCACCCGCAACGATGACAACCGCTTGTTTCGCAACAACGGCGACGGCACCTTCAGCGATGTCAGCGCGGCCGCCGGCGTCAACGATTTCAATCGCGGTTACAGCCCGTCATGTGCGGATTATGACGGTGACGGTGATCTCGACATTTTCTTTACCAATACCGGTCAGAACAGCGTGCTCTACCGTAATGACGGACCGCTGCATCACTGGCTGCAGATTGATCCGGTGGGCGGCAGCAGCAATCGCGACGGCGTGGGCGCACGGTTGACCGCCTGGAGCGGCGGCCAAAAGCAGGTGCACATGGTGATTGCCGGACAGGCCTATCTCTGCACCGGCAGCGACCTGACGGTGCATTTCGGCCTGGGCGCGAGTCTGCGGGTCGACAGTCTGATCATCCAATGGCCAGCCGGCATTGAGGATCGCCACTACAACATTGCTGCGGATCAAAAGCTCGTCTTGCGTGAAGGTGAAGGCACGGGGTCTGCGCCGCCGGATACCACGCCGCCACTGCTCGCGGACATCCAGGCCGGCTCAAGCGACAGTGACCGCGCCACCATCACCTGGACAACAGATGAAGCCAGCGACAGCCAGGTGGAGTACGGGTTGACGACGGGCTATGGCATGCTCTCGCAACGCGATGCCAGCCGGGTGACAGCACACGCGGTCACGCTCACCGGCCTGGCCGCCAACACCACCTATCACTATCGGGTCAAATCTGCGGATGCCCACGGCAATGTCAGCGTCAGCGGCGATTTCACTTTCACCACAAGCACGGGGCCGCTCTTTTCCGATGATTTCAGCGGCCCGGCGCTGGACAGCAACAAATGGGTCAAAGGCTCACATGCACAAAACACCACAGTGGTGGAGAACGGCTACCTGCGCCTGCGCACCACGGGCGGCAACTCCGGCTGGGTTCACACCCGTGATCGTTTCAGCGGGCGGGAGAAAGCAATCGCAGTGAAGGTGGTGCAGCCGAACAATGACGCTGCGCTCGGCATGTCGCCCACCGTCAACTCTGCCGCCGCCAACGGTTTCTATGATGAACCCAACTGGTATCGCTTCTATAATTATCGCAACTCCAACGCCGAACCCTATAAGCTCTATGTGCAGTGGCGCAAGAATGGCGTGCTCGACGGCCGGGATGTCGCCAGCGGCATCACCTTCACCGGCAACTTTTACCTGCGTCTGCGCACCAGCGGCGCTGTGATCTTTTTCGAGTATTCCTTCGACCGCGTGCAATGGACGACGGCTTATCAGGAAGTCTTCGCGCTGCCCGGTTACACGCTGGACGATCTTTTTGTCTTCGAGCTGTCGGCCTACAACACGCCGGCGAAAGGAGACTGGCTGGTGGATGATTTCACCATTCACACCCTCTCCTCATCCCCGGCCGACACCACGCCGCCGGTGCTCTCCAATATCGCCAGCAGCAACATTTCCACCACGGCCGCCACCATCACGTGGACAACAGACGAAGCCAGCGACGCACAGGTGGAATACGGCCTGACGGATTCCTATGGCCTCGTTTCACCGCTGGACGGCCTGCGCACCACGTCACATGCCATCCCTCTTGTCAACCTCACCCCCGGCACGCGCTATCACTATCGCGTGAAATCGCGCGATGCGGCCGGCAACCTGGCAGTGAGCGCGGATTTCACCTTTACCACCGCCGACAGCATGCCCGATTTGCCGCTCATTGCCAATCTCACGGTCTCGGACATCACCGACAGCAGTGCACGGGTGACTTTCGACACCGACCGCTTCACCTACGGCACCGTCGAGTATGACACCAGTGCGCATGGCGTCATTCGCGTCATGCCGCTGGGCGACAGCATCACCGAGGGTGAAAAAAGCAGTGATGGCGCGGGCTACCGCTCCTCCCTGTATCACCGGCTGACGGAGTTCGGCAGCCGCTTCGACTTCGTCGGCAGCCTGAATTACGGCACCGGTTTTCCGGACACTGAGCATGAGGGCCATCCCGGCTGGACAGCCAACCAACTGCTGGGCAATTTGCGCGGCTTTCTCGAACAATCACGGCCGCAGGCCGTGTTGTTGCACATCGGCACCAACGACATCTCCGGCGGCAACACTGCTGAGCAGGTAGTGGATGAAATCACCGCCATCGTCGATGAAATTTTTGCCTATGATGCCTCCATCAAACTGCATCTCTCGACTTTGATTCCGCGCACGGATAGCCGGGATTCGGTCAATCTTGCCGTCAATGCCCGGTTGCCGGGACTGGTGCAGGCGCGGGTCAATGCCGGTTACCGCATGTCTCTCGTTGACAATTATGCCGCTTTTGTCGCCAATCCCGACTGGGAAACAAAGTGGATGGCCGACCGTCTCCACCCCAATGATGCCGGTTACCGCGTGATGACCGGCCAGTGGTTCCCGGCGTACAGTCACGGGGAATATGATTTTTATCGCGAGGACAGTCTGCTGGCGTCCTCGCACAGCATCACTTTAACCGGCCTGACGCCGGGGACAACCTATCACTATCGCGCCCGGGCACGCGACCTCAATGGCGCGGAAGTGGCGTCCGCCGATTTTGTCTTCACCACGGCCGGCGGACCGGACAGCACCGCACCACAAATCACCAATCTGCGTGCCGGCGACGTGACCGCGGCCAGTGCCAGCATCAGTTGGGAGACCAACGAGCCGGCTGATTCCCAGGTGGAATACGGTTTGACGACTGCTTATGGCAACCTCTCCACTCTCGACACTCTGCTGGTCACCGGCCATCACGTGACCCTGTCGAATCTGCAGGCCGGCACCAGATATCATTATCGCGTGCGCTCGCGTGATGCCGCCGGCAATTTGGCGCTGAGTGCCGATTCCACCTTCATCACAGCCGCCCGCGACACCACGCCGCTGGCGATCACCAATGTCAGGGTGAATAAAATTTCCTCCACCTCCGCCGAGATTCGCTGGAGCACCAACGAACCGGCTGACAGCCAGGTCGACTTTGACACCGGCAATGGTGTGGTCCAAAGTTCGCCGCTGGATTCGACACGGGTGTTGGAACATGCAGTGCTTCTGCGCGGCCTGCAAGCGGGGCAAAAGTATTTTTACCGCGTGAAATCGCGCGATGCTGCCGGCAACCTGGCCATCAGCGAGACATACAGCTTCACCACCCGACCGGCACCGCTGCTGGCGGATGATTTTGACACCGCCACGCTCGACACCAGCAAGTGGCGGCTGGGCAGCCACACCGGCAATCTGACCGCGGTGGTCGACAGCGCCCTGCATTTGCGTGCGAACGGCTCGGCCAGTGGCTGGGTGCATACGCGAGAGACTTTCACCGGACGCAACAAAATCGTCCAGGTCAAAGTGCTGCAACCCAACAACGACGGCGCGCTTGGCATGTCCGCCACGGTAACCACGCCGGCTCTCAACGGCGTTTATGACGAGCCGAGCTGGTATCGCTTCTACAATTACCGCAACAACAGCAATGAGCCTTACAAGCTGTATGTGCAGTGGCGCAAGAACAACGTGGTGGATGGGCTGGACGTTGCCACCGACGCCACCTTTAACGGCAATTTTTATCTGCGTCTGCGCACCAGCAGCGACTCGATTTATTTCGAATACTCCTACGACGATGAGCAATGGTTCACCGCCTACAGCGAACTGTTCAGTCTAACCGGCCATACGCTCGACGATCAATTTTACTTTGAACTGTCGGCTTACCGCACCGACAAAAACGGCGAGTGGGTG
The DNA here is from genome assembly GCA_034506255.1 of candidate division KSB1 bacterium. Classification (NCBI taxonomy): domain Bacteria; kingdom Pseudomonadati; order Candidatus Zhuqueibacterales; family Candidatus Zhuqueibacteraceae; genus Candidatus Coneutiohabitans; species Candidatus Coneutiohabitans thermophilus. The sequence goes on from JAPDPX010000004.1 coordinate 328,731, forward strand.
GTCGATGCATTTGCCATCTATTCCACCGAGCCCGCCCTGCCGGATGACACGCCGCCGGTGATTTCACAGGTGGCGGCCACGGCGGTGACAGCCTCGCAGGCCACCATCACCTGGAACACCGATGAAAGCAGCGATTCGCAGGTGGAATACGGCCTGAGCAGCAGCTATGGCGCGGTCTCCGTGCTCGATCCGGCTTTGGTTCGGACGCACAGTGTGACCCTCACCGGCCTGCAGAAAAGCACCACCTATCATTACCGCGTCATCTCACGGGATGCCGCCGGCAATCTTGCGGTCAGTTCAGATCAGACTTTCACCACCACGGCGGCCACACTTTCGTTCACGGATATTACCCTGGCTGCCGGCACTGCCGGCCCCACCGGCGGCAGTGAGACGGGCGGCCATGCCGCGATTTTCGCGGATGTCGACAGCGACAACCGTCCGGATCTGTACATCACGATGTACAATGTGGTCGAAAGCCCGACGGCCGATCTTTTCTTCCGCAACACCGGTGGCAATGTGTTTGCGTCGGAGGCCGGCCGGCGCGGCATCGAGGACTATGATGGCGGCTCCCACGGTGCCATTTTCGCCGACCTGGACAATGACGGGGATTTCGATTTGTACAACGGCACCACCCTGGGCGCCAGCGGCATCTCCGCCATCAACAACCTCTATCGCAACGACGGCAACGGCTTTTTCACCGAGGTGACCGCAGCGGCCGGCCTGCCGCTGCGGGAATGGCAGACCCGTTCGGTGGTCGCTTTCGACATGGAAAATGACGGCGATCTCGACTTGTTCACCGTCACGGATTATTTGGGCAGCAACGATGCGCCCGAGGATCGCAACGAAGTCTACCGCAACGACGGCGGCCTGCATTTCACCGCCATCGACTCCGGCGCCCTGTTCACGGCACGCGCCGGCCAGGGTGCGCTCGCCACGGATTTTGACGGCGACGGTGACCTGGACGTATTTGCCGCCAACCGCACCGGTCCCCTCAATGTCCTGCGCAACGATGGTCAGGGCCGCTTTGCGGCGGTGGACCCCGCCGCGCTCGGCTTGAGCCACCGTGCCGGTGACGGCATCACCAGCGCCGATGTCGATAATGACGGCAAATTGGATTTGCTGCTCGCCAGTGACGATTCCGGCCATCTCTATCTCAACAACGGCAACGCCACCTTCCGCTGGCAGCAAAGCTTCAGCAGCACCGACGGTTACATGGGCGGTTTCGCCGATCTGGATAACGACGGCGATCTCGATCTGGTTTTCGCAGGTGATGATGTCTGCTATCTCAACGACGGCCGGGGCACCTTCGTTGCCGGGCCCGCGATTCCGGTCGCCGGCATCAACGACCCGCGCGCCCTCGGCTTTGCCGACATCGATGGCGACGGTGATCTGGACTTCGCCGTGGGCTGCAAGCGCTCGCGCAACTGGCTGGTGCGCAACGATTACAACAACGGCAACTGGCTCAAGGTGCGTCTGATCTCCCCGCAGGGTGTCGCCGGGGCGTTCGGGGCCACCGTCAGTCTCTCCGCTGGCGGCGGCGTTTTCCGCGCCCTGCGGGAAGCGAACGGCACCGCCGGTTATCTCGGACAGGATGATCCGATTTTGCACTTTGGCCTGGGCCGCCAGGATTCCGTCGATCTCACAGTGAGATTTCTCGACGGCACCATTGTCACGGCTTCCGGCGTTGCCGCCAATCAGACGATTGTTATTGACGGCCGCAGCGCTGATCAAAAAAGCCCGGCACTCGGCAGCGTGGCGGCGGCAAACATTTCCGCCACCCATGTGGAAATCACCTGGAACACGGATGAGATCAGCGACTCGCAGGTGGAATACGGCCCGACCCCTGACTATGGCAATTCCTCGCCACTGCAAACCACCTGGGTTACCGCACACCGGGTTGCCCTCTCCGGCTTGTCCGCCAGCACCACTTACCATTATCGCGTCAAATCGAAGGATCCCGCCGGCAATTGGACAGTGAGCGGAGATTTCACCTTCACCACCGCGGCGCGGGACACGCTGCCTCCCGTCATCAGCAACGTCGCGGCGGTCAATGTGACGGCTTCCTCGGCGGTGATCACCTGGGAGACCAACGAGGCGGGCGACTCGCAGGTGGAATACGGCCCGGACACCGCCTACGGCTTCACCACTCCCGTGGACAGCGTGCGGGTCACTTCGCATCAAGTGACGCTCACGGGGCTGGCAGCCGGCACGACCTATCACTATCGCGCCAAATCCGCGGACGCGCACGGCAATTTGGCGGTCAGCGGCGATTTCGCCTTCACCACGCTGGCAGCCACTCTGTTGGCCGATGATTTCAACAGTGGCAGTCTGGATGCCGGCAAATGGCAGCGCGGTGCGAACGCCGGCAATCAATCTGCGGTGGTCAATGGCCAGCTCGAATTGCGCTCCGCCGGCGGGGAAAGCGGCTGGGTGATCACCACCTCCGCCTTTCAGGCGCGCAACACCACGATCACCGTGCAGGTGACACAGCCCAACGATGATGGCGCGCTTGGCATGAGCCCGACCTACAATCTGGCGGGGACCACCGGCATTTATGATCAAGCCGCGTGGTATCGCTTCTACGTTTATCGCGACCAGGCCAGCGGGCCGTATCTGCTTTATGTGCAATGGAAGAAGAACGGTGTGGTTGATGGTGTGGACGTGACCGGCAATCTGGTGATTACCGGCCCGGTTTATTTGCGGCTGCGCTGCGATGATGCCCAAATCCACTTCGAAGCCTCGCTCGACGGCGTGAGCTGGATCGACACCTACCGCGAGCCTTTCGGTCTGCCGGGCTACACGCTGGACAGCCGTTTTTACTATGAACTCGCGGCTTATCGCACTTCCAGCAAGGGGATTCTGCGCGTCGATGATTTTTCCATCAGCAGTGGCAGCGGCGCTGCCAGCGTCATGGCGGCGGGTTTTGCCAAACCCCGGCCGGCGGTCTTGTCGCGCGAGTTGCCGGCGGATTGGGCGGTGTCACAAAACTATCCCAATCCCTTCAATCTTGAAACCCGTGTAAACCTTGCGCTACCGGAGGCGGGCAGGGTGCAGGCGGTCATCTATGACCAGCAGGGCCGGGAGGTGCTGCGGCTGCACGATGAATATTTTGCTGCCGGCTATCATGTCCTCCGTTGGCAGGGCACCAACACCGGCGGCAGGACAGTGAGCAGCGGCATCTATCTCATGCGGGTGATCTTCGACGGCCAGTCCGGCAGGCGCGAAGTGATGACACACCGTCTGACCTTGTTGAAATAGAAGCTGGTCTGCCGCCTGCCGCAAACGGCGGTGGCGCCGAAAGTATCGAGGGGCAGGTGTCAGTTGGGGGGAAGGCGGTGCGACCGCGACTTACTGCTCCAGCGGCTTTTCGGAGCTCTCGACGGTGGGAGCGGCTTCGCGCTTCAGGGTGCCGATGGTAATGAAGCTGTAGAGATTGCGACCGCAACTGTTTTCACAGCGAAACTCGCGGAAAATGCGGTCGCATTCCTCCTGACTGTGAACCAGATGGCGTTTGACATTGCCACAAGCTTCGCAGGTAATGATCAATTCTGTGTACTCGATGCCATCCATGAGTTCGGGTGTGGTTGATGTGGGAAAAGGAATCTCGGGCAAAAAAGCACCGCCATTATACTGGAATCTGGGTAGGATTGCAAGCAAAAAAATGCTTGCACACCAGGGGAGTTTTGGTTATATTCGCCGTCACCAAGCGGGAGTAGTTCAGTGGTAGAACACCACCTTGCCAAGGTGGGGGTCGCGGGTTCAAGCCCCGTCTCCCGCTCCACAACGACCCAGACTGAACACAGGCAGACGCTCACCACGTTTGCCTGTCTTTTTAATGAGCCAGGCGGATTGCGCTTTGCAGATCAAGTGATAACCGCCGGCGGGTTGGCGGCGTAGCCAAGTGGTTAAGGCGGAGGTCTGCAAAACCTCTATTCATCGGTTCGACTCCGATCGCCGCCTCAGTGCTTGCGCTTCCGGCGCCGGGGTGGCGGAACTGGTAGACGCAAGGGACTTAAAATCCCTCGGTTGCGAATGTAACCGTGCCGGTTCGAGTCCGGCCCTCGGCACAGCAAGAGTCTTCGCGGCTTGTGGCTCGCCTGAGTCTACAGGCCTTTTTTGTTTCAGGCAAGCGCGGCCGGCGGGGAAGCGTGCCTGCACTGCAGCGCCGCCACTGCCTCGGCAGTTCAACCTCTCTTTGACCTCATTCAGGAAGGGAAATCATGGGCTTCATGACCGACGCCGTGCACGCCGGCCAGCACCCGGAGGAAACCACCGGTGCAGTGATCGTGCCAATCTTTCAAACCGCCACCTATGCCCAGGAGGCGCCGGCGGTGCACAAAGGGTATGAATACGGTCGCACCGGCAATCCCACCCGCCTGGCGCTGGAGAAGAATCTCGCGGCACTGGAACGCGGCCGGTTTGCCCATGCCTTCTCTTCAGGCATGGCCGCCACCTCGACGGTCACCAAGCTGCTCAAAGCCGGGGATCACGTGGTGTGCACCGCCAACGTCTATGGCGGCACCGCGCGTTACTTTCGGCAAGTGATGGCGGACTTTGGTCTGCAATTCGATTTTGTCGACACTTCTTCACTCGAGCAAGTCGCGCAGGTTTGGCGGCGTGAGACCAAAATGCTGTTTGTGGAATCGCCGACCAATCCCCTGCTCATCCTGTCCGACTTGCGTGCGCTCGCGGATTTTTGTCATGAGCGCAAGGCTCTGCTGGTGGTGGACAACACCTTTCTCAGCCCATATTTCCAGCGCCCCCTGGAGCTGGGTGCCGACCTCGTTGTTCACAGCACGACCAAATTCATCAACGGCCACAGTGATGTCATCGGCGGCGTGGTGGTGACCAGCAATGCGGCGGTGGCAGAACGCCTGGCCTTTCTGCAAAACGCGGTGGGTGCAGTGCCCAGCCCGTTTGACTGCTGGTTGATTCTGCGCTCGACCAAGACACTGCCGCTGCGCATGCGGCAAAGCAACGCCAACGCCATGGCCATTGCCAACTTTCTGGCCGCGGATCCCCGTGTCGTGAAGGTCTACTATCCCGGCCTGGCCTCCCATCCGCAGCATGAACTGGCGAAGCGGCAACAACTCGACCCCTACGGCCAGCCGGGCTTCGGCGGCATGATTTCATTTGAGCTGGCTGATTTCGACACGGCCAAAACTTTTCTCAAAGGCATCAAGTTGTTCACGCTGGCGGAGAGCCTGGGCGGCGTGGAGAGTCTGATTTGCCATCCCACCTCCATGACGCATGCCTCGGTTCCGCCGGAGATGCGCCAGCGCATCGGCCTGCGCGACGGCCTGGTGCGCCTGTCCGTCGGCATTGAAGACGCCGAGGACTTGATCGCCGACTTGCAGCGCGGCTTGCAGCTCATTTCCTGACGGGCGCGCGTCCCGATTCACATTCCCCTGCCGGTGAAGCTGATCAACAACAAGATCTTCGCCAGCGCAGTGCGGCGGTTGCGCCTCGCTGGCGGTTGCGCTGCCGCGGTTGTTTTGCTGCTGGCGCCACCGCTGCGCCCGCAGGACTGGCAGTATCTCCACGCCGGCCGCTTCACCCTCGCCCACGTTGCCTCGGAAGAAAAACTCGCGGCCGGTCTGCTTGTCGAGCTCGAGCGCCAGCAGCAACAGCTCAGCGAACGCCTGCAGTTCCGTCCACGCCGCCCGCTCACGGTTTTTCTCTGCCCCAGCCAGTACAGTTTCGATTATCTCACCCGTCACCTCGTTCCTGATTGGGGCGAGGCGGCGGTGGACGTGAACGGGGGGCGCATGTTTCTCAAATCACCGGCTGCCAACCGCGGCCGTGAGTTGCAGCCGGCAACGCTGCGGCATGAACTCGTGCATGTGATGCTCGCCGAGATGGTGGTGCCCCACCGTGCGCCGCGCTGGTTCGATGAAGGCGTGGCCACCTGGCTGTCCGGTGAAACCCAGCATGTCTCCCCGACGCTCATTTCCAGCGCCATGGCGACGCACTCGCTGCTTTCCTTCGATGCCATCGAAGAGCTGCTCACTTTTCCCAATCCCCGCGCCGGCCTGGCCTATTCCATCAGCTTTCACGCGGTGAATTACCTCGTGCAACAGTACGGCGAGGCGGCACTCGTGCAATATGCCCGCAGCCTGGCCGCGCAGGGCGATCCGCGTGCCGCCTTTCAGGCGGCCTTCCAGAAGGATCTGTGGGATTTTGAAGCCGAATACTTCGACTATCTGCGCGCGAATTTCCGCTGGTATTTCCTGCTCGATGAGAATGTGCTGTGGAGCCTTGCCCTCCTGTTGCTGGTGGTGGCGGGGTTTATTGCCACCCGCCGTCGCATCCGGCGCCGCATGCGGGAAATGCAGGAGGAAGACCGCGACCCGACCTGGCACGAAGCTGACCCCGCGGGCCAGGCTTGAACGGTTCGCGGAAATCTTCGCGGACCGGCCGCCAGCAAACAACTGTCAACCGTGAAGGTGCGCGCCTCGAGGCAAAGGGGAATTGGCATTCATGCACCGTGCTGCGCGGCTGACATCTTGAAAAAGCAAAGAATTCACTTGCGACAGAACCGCGGCCGGCGGCTTGCATTTTTGCGGCTGCTTTGATACCTTGCCGCGACTTTTCGACCGGCAAACCACGCGCCCGCTGCGGCGCCGCGGCAAAATTTCTTCTGAAAACAGGGAGGAGGGATGCGCATCGCATTTGCGACGAGTGAGTGTGTGCCCTTTGTCAAAACCGGCGGCCTGGCGGATGTCAGCGGCGCCCTGCCGCGCGCGCTGGCGGAGGCCGGCATGGAAGTCAAGGTCTTCCTGCCATTGTATGATTCCATACGCGTGCTCGATCATGGTCTCCTTTTCGCCGGCGAGTTGCGCGACCTCCCCCTGCAAATTGGCAATCTCAATCTCACCTGCAACACCTGGTACAAAAAAACGCCCGGACTGAGCCTGGAACATTACTTCATCGACTGCCCGCATTATTTCCACCGCGGCCGGGTTTACACCTCCGATTATGATGAAGACGGCCGTTTCATCCTGCTGCAACAGGCCCTCATCAGCATCCTGCAGCGCTATCATTGGGCGCCGCAGGTGTTGCATGCCAATGACTGGCCCACTGCCCTGCTGCCCGTTTATTTGAAGGACAAATATTACTGGGACCGGCTGTTTGACCACACGGCCAGCGTGCTTTCCATCCACAATCTCGGCTATCAGGGCCGCTTCGGCCGGGAGAGCATCGCGGCAGCCGGGCTGTCCTACGACAAATACTATCCCGGCGGGCCGTATGAATTCCACAACTCGTTTTCCTTCCTGAAAACCGGGATTCTCTACGCCGATCTCATCACCACGGTGAGTGAAACCTATGCCCGCGAGATTCAAACTCCCACCTCTGGCGAGGGCTTGCAGGACATCCTGGCGATGCGGCGCGCGGATCTGCACGGCATTTTGAACGGCATCGATACCAGCGAGTGGAATCCCCGCGTCGACAAGTACATTCCCCACCGCTATGATTTTGACTCCTTCGCGACCAAGGTGCGCAACAAGCAGGCGCTGCTCGCCCGCTTCGGCCTGCCTTTCGATCCCGAGGTGCCGGTGATCGGCATGATCTCGCGTTTGACACCGCAAAAAGGCCTGGAGTTGCTGGCGGGTGCATTTCATGATCTCATGCAAATGCCGCTGCAAATCATCGTGCTGGGCGAGGGCGAGCGAAAATACGAGGAGTTCCTGCAGTGGGCGGTCAGCGCCCATCCGGGAAAGGTGGGGGTGTATCTCGGCTTCAACAACGAATTGGCACACTGGATCACCGCCGGCTGCGACATGTTTCTGATGCCCTCGCGCTATGAGCCATGCGGCTTGAATCAAATGTACAGTCTGAACTATGGCACCGTGCCGATCGTGCGCCGCACCGGCGGCCTGGCGGACACCGTGCACGATTACCATGAATTCCACGGCCAGGGCAACGGCTTTTCGTTTCGTGATTTCACCCCGTATGCCCTGTTTACCAGCGTGCAGCGGGCCGTGCGGCTGTTTCACGAAAAAGCGATCTGGCGTGAAATGGTGCGCCGTGGCATGTCAGAGGATTTTTCGTGGCAGCACGCAGCGCAGAAATATTTGGAAGTGTATCGTCTCGCGGCTGCGCGCAAGCAGTAAACCGGCCGGCCTCCCCGCCGCACCGCTGGCTGCAGCATCGCTGACCATTCAGCCACGGGTCACGGCTTGCAACGGCTCTGCGGTGCAGTTGCGTGTCATGGCAAAGCCGTTGCAGATCCCGCCAAAGTCTTCCGCGCAAGCGCGGTCACAGACGAGCCGCGGCTGCGCCGTCGCAGATTTTCGCCGGTGCACTGTCCGCAGCATTTGATCCCTGCCGGTGGCGCCCCTCATTTGCCCGGCAACGTTATGCCCAGCGTTTTGCACAAGAAGGCATGGATATCGGCGGCTTCTTCGATCTGTTTCGTGGTGGGTTTGCCGCCGCCGTGACCGGCTTTGGTTTCGATGCGAATCAGGATGGGGTTTGGTCCGGCCTGCGCCGCCTGCAGCGTGGCGGCGAATTTTTTCGCATGCGCCGGCACCACGCGATCATCGGTATCGGCGGTGGTGATCAGCGTCGGCGGATAGGCCACCCCCGGTTTGACATTGTGCAGGGGCGAATAGGCATAAAGAAACTTGAAATCCTCCGGTTTGTCGGGATTGCCGTAATCGGAAATCCAGTAACGCCCCACGGTGAATTTGTGATAGCGCAGCATGTCGATCACCGGCACCTGGCAAATGACCGCGCCAAAAAGCTCCGGCCGTTGCACCAGGCAGGCCGCCACCAACAGGCCGCCGTTGCTGCCGCCGCTGATCGCCAGCTTGCGCGGATTGGTGTAGCCGTTGACGCACAGCCACTCCGCCGCCGCAATGAAATCATCGAACACGTTTTGCTTGCGCGCCAGCGTTCCGGCTTGATGCCATTCCTCGCCGTACTCCCCGCCGCCGCGCAAATTGGGAACCGCCAGCACCCCGCCGTTTTCCAGCCACAACGCGTTGCTCACCGAGAAGTAGGGCGTCAGACTCACGTTGAAACCGCCATAGCCGTACAGCAAAACCGGATTCCCGCCATTGCGCGCCAGCCCGCGTTTGTGCGTGAGGAACATCGGCACGCGCGTGCCGTCTTTGGACGTGTAGAAGATCTGCCGTGTCTCGTAGGGTGTGGGATCGAACTTGACCGCCGCGCCGCGGAATTTCACCAGGAGATCGGTGGTGAAATCATAGCGGTGGATCGTGGCCGGAAAGAGAAACGAGGTGAACTGCAGGAACATTTCGCTGTCCTGGCGCCGGCCTGAAAGCCCGGAGATCGAACCAATGGTTGGCAGCGGCAGCTCGCGCACGAAACCGCCGTCGCGATCGAATACTTTCAACACATGATGGGCATCGCGCATATAGGCCACCACGAACTGGTTGTTGACCATGGTGGCGAAGGAAATAACCTCCGGCTGCTCGGGGATGATTTCCCGCCAATGTTCACGCGCCGGCTGTTTCAGGTCGATGGCGATGATGCGGCCGCGCGGTGCCTGCAAGTCGGTTTGAAAGTAAAAGATCGTGCTGTCGTTGTCGATCGGGCTGTAGCCGGCGTCCGCCTCGTCCAGCAGGCGGATGAACGGGCCGTCGCTGTCCACCTCGCGATAGTAAATGCGATTTTTGGGATCGGTGCCGTGATAGACGTAGAGCACGAGATATTTGCCGTCATCGGTGATCATCGGACTGAAGCCCAGCTCTTTGAAGTCCGGCCGCTCGAACACCAATTGATCTTGCATTTGCGGCGTGCCCAGGCGATGGTAGTAGACGCGATTGAAATTGTTCTCATCCTCCTTCGCCACCGTGCCCGGCTCCGGAAAACGGTTATAATAGAATCCCTGGTGATCATGCCGCCACGCGATGCCGGCAAACTTGCACCAGTGCAGTGTTTCCGGGAAATCCTCGCCGGTGTCGATATTGCGAATCCTGATCTCCTGCCAGTCGCTGCCGCGGCTGGAGAGACCATAGGCCAGCAGCCTGCCATCTTTGCTGTAGCTCTGGTTGGTCAGCGCCACCGTGCCATCGGCGCTGAGTTGATTGGGGTCGAGCACGACCCGGGCCTCGCCGTCAAGTGTCTCCTGCATGTACAGCACGGCTTGATTCTGCAGGCCGTCATTTTTGGTGTAGAAGTAGCGGCCGCCTTCGCGCACCGGCACGGAGTAGCGGGGATAATTCCACAGCTCGGTGAGGCGCTGTTTGAGCGCGGCGCGGCTGCTGATCTGCTTCAGATAGCCGAAGGTCAGTTCATTCTGTGCCGCCACCCAGGCGCGCGTGTCTTCCGCTTCCGCCTCTTCGAGCCAGCGATACGGATCCGCGACGCGCACGCCATGATAATCGTCGACCACTTCGACCTTTTTGCTGTGCGGGTATTGCAGCGGCTGCGCCGGCAGCGCCAGCACCGAACCCAGCAGCATCATCATGCTCCTTGCGCAAACACCGGTCCACGACTTTTTGATCTTGACAACGGCTTCCGTGTACACGAGTGGTCCTCCTTTCTTAGAACATGTTGATCGCGAGGCGGCGCGTTTCTCCGGCGCGCAGCACGATCGTCTCGGTTTTTTCCCCGAGTTGGGGATGCACAAACTTCAATTCACACGCGCCGGGCAGCAGCAGGAGCGTGTGTTCGCCGGCGTGCGGCTCCCGGCGCTCACCATTGACATACACCTCGGCCCACGGGTTGATTTGCAGTTCGACCTGTGCCACGTGATCCCACAGCGAAAAGAATAGCGTATCCGGCGAGTGCGCGGCAAGATTCATGGGCAGGCGGAGGGGCGGGAACTTCGGATTCTTGAGGATGAGGGCATGCACGCCAGGAGAGAGGGACAGCGGCGTGGCCAGTGGCGTCATGCCGAGCGAGTCGTCATCGACAAAAACATAGGCCCACGGATTGCTTTGAATGTACAGCATGCGAGATGGCGGCACGCCGGCGCTGTCCACGGCAGGCGGTGCCGCCGGCGGCACCGGGGTGACCGTTGGCGCACTTGCGGCCGCGGCATTGTCCTGCGGCTGTGGTTTTGGCAGGGTGTGCACCGGCTGGAGGGAATCTGCCGCCAGTGGTGCGGTGGTGAACTGGACGGTCTTGCCTTGCGGTGCTTCCCCCGTCCTGGCATGAAATCCCCAATATGCCAGCAGTAGCGCCAGCATCAGACTGGCGGAAGCAGCAAGCCAGCGCCGCCGTATGCCGGGCTTTGACGGTGGCGAAGCGGGCGGTTCGGCGCGCATGAAATCGGCGGCAGCTGGCAACGGCCAATTCTCCGGTGCCGCCAGATACTCGCGCAGCCGCTGTTGCTGCGTTTCCGGGGTGCCGAGCACGAAATGCTGCGCCAGCCAGCTTCGCACGTTTTCTGCGCTGTTCGGGCGCATTGCCGGTTTCTTGGCCAGCAGATGCGCGAACAATTCGTCGAGCACGGCTGGCGCATGCGGGTTGAGGGTGGTGATGGGCAGGGGGGCAACGCGCACGATGGCATTGATTTCCCCGCCAGCGGAAGTGGATTGAAACGGCCGGGCACCGGCAAGCATTTCATAAAGCAGAATGCCCAGGGCGAAGAGATCGATGGCGGGCGTGGCCTTTTCGCCGAGAATGATTTCCGGTGCGAGATAGCCGGGCGAGCCGGTCAATCCGCTGCCGGCCGGCTGCGCGGCATGTGAAGTGGCGAGGTCGAAGTCACACAGCTTGACACAGCCGTCATGGCCGATCAGGATGTTTTCCGGTTTGAGATCACGATGGATGAAATGATGGCGGTGAATTTCCGCGACACCGGCGAGGACATTGTCGAACAGGGTAAGGGCAATGGTGACCGGCAATTTGCCGCCGTGCGGGGAATGCTGCAACAGGCTGCGCAGGGTCCGGCCCTCGAGGTACTCCAGCGTCAGGTAGCGCAACCCCTCAGCCGTGCCGTATGCAATGAGCTTCACGAGATTGGGGTGGGAGAGGCGGGCGTAGATTGCAGCCTCCTGTTCGAAGCGCGTGGCGGCCGCGGACGCGCTGTCGTCAGTGATGAAGGTTTTCACCAGCACCAGTTGCTGGGTGCGGCGGTCGAGCCCGCGATACGTGGCGCCGGTTGCGCTGCGCTTGATTTCGGCGAAGAGCTGGAAGTTGCCGAGGGTTTTCATGCCGGTCGAAACCTGGGGCACTGCCTGTAAATCGACGCGCGGCTTGCCGGAAAGCCGGCACACGCGCCACGGTCATCAAATGCCCGGGCATGGCTGTGCCTCACAGCCACCCGAGGCTGAATGCTCCCCCCGCAATCGCCTCACCCGCGAGAATAATTGGTGGCGGCGCGCCAACATCAGCGCCCGGGCGTTTCGGCACCCAGCAAAGTTCATGTCCGTGCCGGGCTTTGTGAAAATTCCGGGGAGGCAACGGCCAGGCGGAGACAACCGCATTGCCATGAAGATCCCGCAACACAGGCTTCCAGCCTGCCGGCAAACAGGAGGCCTGCGCCACGTTTTCATCCCGATGGGTGCCCATACGGGCATGGCAAATTTCCCCGGAAGTCGGCGGGTTGTGGCGAAGCGACTAATCCGTTGCCTTGAAACGTACAGCCCTCCGCCATGTCATGCTGCAGGAATTTGCCATGTGCATTGGCACACCCATTACGATGAAAACGTCTGCAGGCAGGCTGGAAGCCTGCGCCACGGCATTTTCGTGGTAATCCTGTGAAGATTCAGGCGCGGTGCCGGAGGCCTGGCCGGATTCCCGCTGAATGACACCCGGAATCATCCCTGCCAACCATCAGGTGTTCTGCCACTCCTTCAGGCGGTAATGCAGCCAGCGCCGCGAGACACCGAGTGTTTTCGCCGCTTCCGTCACATTGCCGTGGTGTTGCTGCAACACGCGCTCGACGATTCTGCGCTCATGGTCGCGCAGCGATTGCAGTTCCGTGGTTTCGGGAGCGGAGGGGGTTTCGAGCCGCAAATCCGCGGGGGTGAGATAGTCGCCTTTGGCGAGCAGCACGGCCCGCTCGATGGTGTTGCTCAGCTCGCGCACATTGCCGGGCCAGTCGTGGTTGAGCAGCGCCGTGATTGCCTCGGGCGAGAAGCCGGCAATCGGGCGTTTGGCTTTGGATGCGGCGCGGTCGAGAAAATGCTGGGCCAGCAGAATGATGTCATGGCCGCGATGGCGCAGCGCGGGCAGGTGAATGGTGATGACATTCAGGCGATAGTACAAATCCTCGCGAAAGCGTCCGGCCTTCACTTCGGCGGCGAGATCCTTGTTGGTGGCGGCGAGCACGCGCACGTCGATCTTGCGCACTTTGCTCTCGCCGATGCGCCGCACTTCGCGCTCCTGCAGCACGCGCAACAGCGCGGTTTGAATTTTGGGGCTGATGTCGCCGATTTCATCGAGGAAAATCGTGCCGCCATCCGCCTCTTCGAACAGGCCCTTCTTCTCGTGTGCGGCACCGGTGAAGGCGCCCTGCTTGTGGCCGAAAAGTTCGCTTTCCAGCAGTGTCTCGGGCAGCGCGCCGCAAAACAGCGCGATGAAAGGCTTGTCCTTCAGCCGGCTGTTGTAATGCAGGGCGCGCGCAATCAATTCTTTGCCGGTGCCGCTCTCGCCGAGGATGAGCACGGTGGCGCTGGTGTCCATCACGCTGCGCACGGTGTCCAGCACGCTGCGCATGGCCGGGCTCTGGCCGATGATGCCGGTGAATTCGCTGGCCCCGGCCATGGCCTGGCGCAGCCGCCGGTTTTCGCTGCGGAGCTGGTCGTACATCTGCGCGTTTTCGATGGCGATCGCGGCCTGGTGCGCAAAGGCGTTGAGAAACGGTTCCATTTCCGGACGGAACTTGCCGCGCGTCTCCGTGCTGTCGATGTAGATTGCGCCCAGCCGCCGCGTCTTGACCCGCAACGGCAGACAGGCGGCGGCCACGATTTTCTGGTCGAAGATGCTTTCCGAAGAGCGGAAGCGCGCATCGTCCGCGGGATTGTAGGTGATCAGTGTCCCGCCACCTGCCAGCGCCGCCTCCACGATGCTGCGCGAGAAAGGTGCCATCGCATTGAGCGCGTTGGGGTCGAGATTGTGCGCCACCCGCACCTGCAAATCCGCGGGGTCATCCTTTTCCGACATCAGGATGAAGCCGCGCTGGGCATTCACCGTCTGCAGCGCGATCGCCAGAATGCGCTGCAGCAGCTCATCAATGTCATAAATGGTGTTGATGCTCTCGCTGATCTGCGACAGCGCAAGCAGGGGGTCGGAGAATTCCGCAAGGGGTTCGGACATAGGCACCTGTCGCTGGCAGACCGCCGGGCACGGCCTGCGGTCGTCATTGTCTCAACCAACTCACTGCACGACAAATGTCGCTTCCTTCGAGCGGCTGCTGTTGCCGAAGCGATCGACCACGGCCACCGTCCAAAAATAGGAGCCGCTGGTCAAGCGGCCGGGATAGGGCAACGCCATGGTGCCGGCCGGCAGCTCCGAGATCGTCAGCAACAGCGTTGGAAAGCCGCCGATCAGTTTGAAAACTTGAATGGTGAAAGTGTGCTCGAAGGAGAGCGGCGGCATGAACCATTGCAATTGCGGTGAATGGCTGGTGAGCACCTGGCCGTTTGCCGGCTGTTGCGGCAGCGGCTCCTCGGCGATGACGCGCACCAACTGAAACGGCGCCGACCTCGCCTGCGCACCGGGCGCATCGCGGGCGCTGATGTGAAAGGATTCACCCACCAGATTGTAGGGATTGATCGCGCGGCCGCCGCTCTCCCGCAACTCCTCCGGAGAAAACGTGCGCTCCCATCTCGCGGGCGTGCTGCTGCGCCGCAGGGAATCGTCGAATGCCGCCGCCGGGATCTCCACCTGCACCCGTTGCAGGTCGTTGGGGCCGTCGCCGTCGCTCACTTCCGCGGTCACCGTCAGAAAAACGAAATCGGTGTCGCTCAGTGACGCCCGCGTTTTCACATGCGCGGCGGTTACTTTCGCGCCCGTCACCTGGGGCACGGCATCAAGATGGAAAGCGACTTCCCGGGTTTGTCGCGCTGCCACTTCCACCCCGGCACTGTCGTCAGCAAAACCCTCTGCAGTCACCAGCAACATGTAGCGGCCGGGTGACAGTCCGGAGAAAGTGAATTCCCCGAAGGTGCTGGTGCGCCGGCTTTCGCCGCCGGGCAGCAGACGCACCTCGGCGCCCGGCAGGGGACTGTAAGGTTGATAAAAGCTGGTGACCCTTCCGGTGATAGTGCCCTTCTCCTGATAAGCCGGCGACTCCGGATCGAGCGGATTGCTGTGCTCTGCCGGCGTGGTGCAGGAAAGCAGCCAGCAGCACATGGCGGGCAGAAGTAACGCGCACAACCCCGCCACCCGGCCTGCCAGCGGCTTTGCAATTCGCCCTGTCTTCGTCATTAATTGTGCTACTCTTGAAAAAAAACATCACACCCGCGAAGATGATTTCGGAGCGCAGACCTCCTGTCTGCATTGGCTGACAGACGGGAGGGCTGCGCCACGATCAGTCAAAAACCACGATGCCCGAGGGGGAAAGCCGCTGCTTGGCGAAGTTCTCCTCTTTTCAAACAAACAAGCAAGGCCTTGCAGCGCAGAGTCACTGTATCAAGCAAGAACCAAACCAGACCCTGGCCGCAACTTTCTCGCGAGGTCGAGGTCACTTGCCAGTTCGATACCAGAGCATGCCGCAAATATAGAGATTCGCCATCGAATTTCAAGAACAAACCTGGCTGTTAGCAGCCGGCTTATTTGCGAAGCCAAGCCCAGTGGGCAAGGCTTGCGCGCCCAAGCCAATTTTAAATGCGCAAATTTTGCCCAGCATGGCCTGAAGGAGAGAAGCCGTGTAATGCTAATTCTGAACTTATCGTTTGCAGATAATCGACACAGTAATGGCATCGAGTTTGGATGCGCGGTATACGGACGGATTAATCAGTGTCTTTCTGAAAGCGTTGTCCTCGGCTGAGCCGGGGGCCCTCAAAAACCAGATGCCGTGAAACAGTCGGGATTTGAGACAACGGCCAGGCCGCTGCAGGAACAGTCGTAAAAAGTCAGCGATTTCAGACCCTATCACCTGTTTTTTTACCATCACCTCACAGCATAGAGAGGCTAATGACATGTTGCGACGAAAGCCACACACTTTCGCACTTGGGCTGATAGTGGCGATGTGGGTGTTTTCGTCTGCTGGCACAGTGGCTGCGCAGAGTTTGCAACTTTCACGTCACAGCGATTACTCGACGTCTGACGGAATTTTTGCCTTTATTGACACTTTGCATGTCCGTGTGATTGCAACCAACATCAATTACTTGGATCTGGAGAAGAACGAATTCGAGTTGCAACCCGCCGGCGGTGGCGACAGTCGGAAAGGCAGTTTTCTCAATCATCTGAATGGCAGTTATGAAGCCCGTATTCCGCTGGCTGATTTGAACCAAAGGTATAGCGCCTGGGTGTTTCGTGCGGAAATCCGCGATCATCGCAACGGCCAGTTCAAAGCCGAAGTGCCGATCGTGATTCAAGCCCGGCCCGGGGTTGGTGATTCGCTGCTTGTCACCGGCCGGATCGAAGTGGCCACCAGGGATTATATTATCTTGTCCGGCAACAACGTGATCCATCTCGACAATCGCACCCGGGTGATAGAAGGCGGCCGGATCCTGTCGCCCGGGGACTTGAAGCCGAATTGGAAAGTGCAGGTGCTGGCGGAGCGTCGCTCGGACGACAAGCTCTGGGCCCGCTTCATTGTCGTGCTCGATCGCAGCTCCTCCTACGAAATCGAGACCAAGGGCTATGTCGCAAGCATCGTCGATTCGGTGGTGACCATCAACAACATTGCCTTCCGCGTCGTGGCCACCACCAGGCTGCTGGATGAAGACAACGATCCCGTGTCGCTCGCCGCCTTCAAGGTCGGGATGGAGGTGCAGGCCAAAGGCACGCATCTGGCCAGCGGGGAGGTGATCGCGCTGCGCCTGAGAATTGAAGATGAAGATTACAGCGATCACGAAATCGAACTCACCGGCCATATCGCTGCGCTGATTGACAGCGTCCGGCGCTATGTGGTGGTCGGCAACACCTCCTTCGAAGTCACTGCCAGCACGGAGATCCTGGGCTTCGACAATGAACCGATCACCTTTGCGGATTTGCATGTCGGGGAGCTGGTGGAGGTGAAGGGCCGGACCCGCAGCAACGATGTGCCGCTCGCCACCCGCATCGAGCGCGAAGACCAGAACGGCAGCGACCTCGAGCTCGTCGGGGTGATCACCGCAGTGGGTGATTCCAGCGTGACGGTGAACGGCGTGCGTTTCCGCATCACTGCGACCACCATTTTTCTCGACGAAAACAACAACTTCATCACCTTCAGCGCGCTGCGCACCGGCATGGTTGTGGAAGTGCATGCCGATATTCTGCCGGGCAGCACACCGGTCGCCACCCGCATCAAAATCAGAAAGCAGACGCCGCAGACCTTCGAGATCAAGGGCTTCATCTCACAGATCAGTGACACGAGCGTGACCGTGCTGGGCCTGACCTTCCTGGTGGACAGCAGCACCGAAGTTCGCGACGAAGACGACTCCCCCGTGCCGTTTTCGACGCTGCGCACCGGCATGCTGGTGGAAGTGAAAGCCTTTGTCGGCACCGACCAAAAATTCCACGCCACGCGCATCGCGATCGAAGACTTTGACCGCGAAGAAATCGAGCTGCGCGGTGTCATCACCAATTTGAACGGCATCGAAAAATACGTCGAAGTCAGCGGGCTGAAGTTTTTTGTCACCTCCAGCACCGTCATCACCGACCGGCAGGGCAATGCGATCACCTTTGAAACCCTTGCCATTGGCCAGGTGGTGGAGGTGCATGCCCGGCAGGAAGCCGGACGCTGGCTGGCCACACGCATTCACGTGCAAGATCGCATCGCTCCCGTCGTCGAAATCGTCGGGCGCATCGAGCGCATTGTGCGCAATGGCGGCGACACGCTTTATCTCTTCAACCGTCCCTTTGTAGTCACCAATGCGACGGTGATCGTCGACCGCCAGAAACAGCCGATTCCGTTGGCAGCGCTGCAGGTCGGTGACTTCGTCGAAGTGCGGGCGCAACTCATTGCCGATCAAATCTTCATCGCGCTGCGGGTGGAATTGCGCAATCCGGCCGGTAATGTGGAGTTCGAGTTTACCGGCACCCTTACCGCCCTCAGCGCTGCGGCGATCTACGTCGAAGGCATCGAGTTTCAGGTGAATTCCGCCACCGTCTACCTCGGTCCGGACAATCAGCCGATCACGATCAACGATTTGCATCCCGGCATGACGGTCGAGGTCAAAGCGCGCCTGCAGGGCGGCCAGTTCCTGGCTTCGCGGGTGAAAGTGCAGGATCGGCGTGCGCTCGCCGGCAGCCTCACCCAGGTGAGTGGCAACACAATTCACGTGCAGGACTTGCCGCATGTGATTACCACCACCTCCCTGCTGTTTGACGCACAAAACCAGCCGGTGACGATGAGTGCCTTGCGCCCCGGTCAGCAGGTCGAGTTGGTGGCGCAGGTCAATCAGTCCCAGCTTGAAGTGGTGACGCTGCGCATCGTTTCCAGTGGCATTACCGGCGTGCAGGAGAACCATTCGCCGGCAGCCCCGGGCAGCTTTGCGCTGTGGCAGAACTATCCGAATCCGTTCAACCCATCCACGGTGATCCGCTTCGCCCTGCCGCAGGCGGGTCAGATGCGGTTGGCGGTTTACAATATACTCGGCCAGCCCGTCCGCACGCTGATGGAAGGCGTGCGGCCGGCTGGCGAATTCCAGGTGACCTGGGACGGTCGTGACAATCGCGGCCGGCAGGTGGCTTCCGGCGTCTACTTCTACCGTCTGGAAGCTCAGGGCCAGGTGCAAACCCGCAAGCTGACCCTCATGCGTTAGAACTTCCACCGTTACCCCACCCCCACACAGCCCAAGGGCGCGGCGTTCCGCTGCGCCCTTTTTGTTTGCTTGCCAGCCTCGACCGAACTTTTGCTTGCTTCTCCAGACGCATTTCCATACTTTTCGCCGTACGCCGGCCCATTGAATGCGCAAATTTTTGCGAGCAGGGATGATCAACGCGGGCGGGTTGCCGGTATAATTAATCTCCATCCGAAGGTGTTTCGTCCCGGCGGAAGCGGCATTTCCGCCATCGCGCGCGGTGGAAATGCCGGGGCTTTCCGGCCGCAGCCGGGCAGTGGCAGGAACATTTTCGTGAAAGTCCACGCGTGCGAATGGGTATTGGCCAGGCGCACTTCCGACACGGCGGCCGCACCCGGCCGGCATTACTCCTCGCATGGGTGCCAGTCTTGCGCCCGCATGCCATTGGGCAGAACCAGGTATCCAAAATTCTGTCATGAAGAAGCCACTTTTTTTCGTGGAAACAGTCGAGGGACCGCCCTTCGTCATCAAGCTCCACTTTGACACCAATGCGCCCATGCCGGAACTGGTGGCCCGGCTGGCTTCCTACTTCGAGATGACTTTGAGCCAGGACAAGGTGAACTATGTCATCGACATGGAAAACGTGCTTTTCCCCTCCACCAAACTCATCGCGCTGTTGATTGCCACCGCAGCGCGCGTGCGGCTGCGCAATGGCGACCTCAAGGTCGAAAACCTGCCGGAAACCGCCAAACACAAGTTCAAGGCATTCAACGCCTGGGACTACCTCATCGAAGACCCCGATGCCCCCGCCTGGCCCTCGTTTGCGGGCAGCAGTATCTGGCATGAGGAAGACAGCGTGCAGGCACTGGCTGAAATCGCCGAACCGCCGGTGGTGCATGAGTTGCAGGAGACATTGCATGGCGCCGCACCCGCGGAGACGGCGGTCACCAATCCCCCCGGGTTGGAGAAGGTGAGCTCCTACTCCCTGCGTGTGGAAAGCACGATCGCCAATCTCTATCAACTGTGTGATTTTGTGGTGGAACATGCCAGACAGGCGGGCATGAATGCGCGGGAAATCGGCAAGATTCGCATCGCCGTCTATGAGGCCTGCCTGAATGTGATCGAACACGCCTACCATTCCAATCCCGGCAACTGGATCGATTTGTCGGTGCACTACAACCCCGAGAAGTTCATCATCGTCATTCATGATACCGGCCTGAGTTTTCAGTTGAAACCACCGGCGGAATACGACGTGCAGGAGGCGGTGGCCAAACGCCGCACCGGCGGCTTCGGCATGCACATCATCCGCCGCTCGGTCGATCATCTCGAGTATCATCCCGATAATGTGCATGGCAACCGGCTGATCATGCTGAAGAATTTGCGATAAGCAAGAGAGTGATGACTGTTCAGGCTTTGGTCAGGAGCGGGAGGGAATGCCATACGTCAAGGATGCCGCCCGTCCGAAGCCTCCGCAAAGGCATTACAACATCCTGGAGGAGTGGAATGAAGTCATACACGACGGCCTTGTTCAGCCCAAGGCAAGAAGTTGTCGATAAGTTCTCGCTGTCGGAATCAATAGTCGTCCACCCAGGCGACTGTCTTGATCTCCTGAGAACCATACCGGATGAATCGCTTCAACTCATTGTCACATCGCCTCCCTACAACATTGGCAAGGAGTACGAGAAGAAGCTCCATCTCGATCTTTATCTTGAACAGCAAGCGAAGGTCATCGCGGAGTGTGTGCGCGTTCTGTCTGCCCGGGGCAGCATTTGCTGACAGGTTGGCAACTATGTTGATAGAGGCTCGATTATACCCTTGGACACCGTGCTTTATCCGATTTTTGCCAGTTTCGGCCTGAAGATGAGAAATCGCATTATTTGGCATTTTGAACACGGCCTACACTGCAGTCGCCGTTTTTCGGGAAGATATGAGACCATCATTTGGTTCACCAAATCCGATGACTACACCTTCAACCTTGATGCGGTTCGGGTACCTCAAAAGTACCCCGGGAAAAAATACTTCAAAGCCCCAAGGCCGGCCAGTATTCGTGCAACCCCCTCGGCAAGAATCCCGGAGATTTGTGGGTGATTCCCAGTGTCAAGAGTAATCATGTTGAAAAGACCGAGCACCCATGTCAATTCCCAGTTGAACTGATAGAACGGTTGGTTTTATCCTTGACAATTGAAGGTGACTGGGTCCTTGATCCGTTTCTCGGGACCGGAACCACAATCATCGCAGCCATTCGCCATAAGCGCAAAGGCGTGGGAGCAGAGACCATTCCTCAATACGTTCAACTTACTCATGCAAGGATCCAGCAAGAACTGGATGGAACCCTGTGAATCCGCCCGATGAATAGGCCCGTTTATGATCCTTTTGAAGAAGGGAATAGACTGACGATTGTTCCCTGGAAAAAGTGCACTGGATAAATCACCCTTTTCGAAAATGATCTAAAACACAGAGAAACGGAAAATCGATGAAGATTGCTGAAACTTATTCCCATCTGAATGGGCTTGAATTCCTTCAAGTTCACAAACCGGCCTTATGGCAAGGAATAAAGTCAGTCATTAGCAGCGTGGACGCCAATGAGCGCTGTACTAAAGTTTCCAAGGAAAAGACCAAGAGAGGAAAGCTGTTGTACAGTCCGATTAGTATGAACGTCCAATTCAAACGCTTGTTTTGCAGGAAGTCTTGGCAAGAGAGCCGCGTGAGCTAGTGGGTTACTCGAAGTGAGAAATTAGTCCGAAAGACGCTCGCAATGACAGCGGAGCAACAGAAGCGCGAGATTGAAGCTGCAGGTGAAATTCCGATCTTCAGTTACAATCAGACAGACTTCATCAAGGATCGAGTCGCCGTTGAAGTGCAGTTTGGCAAGTATGCATTTGTGGCCTATGATCTCTTCGTCAAGCATCTTGCCTTCTATATCGGTGATCACATTGATGTTGGTGTGGAGATTCTTCCAATGAAATCGCTGCAAAGTCAAATGAGCTCTGGCATAGCCTACTGAAGGGGAGTTTTACAATGTAGTCCGGCAGGGCAGAGGAGTGCCGGCAGTTCCGCTCATTCTGATTGGCGTAGAACCTTGAAGGCATTAAGAACGGACAATTCCCAAAAATCTGATCGCTAAGCATGAACTCCCCTGACATGCCATTGCCCACGACCGCCGCCCAAAACGAGCACACCACCGGCCACTCCAAATCCTCGGCGCGTTCGCGTCTCGATGAAAAGCTGGCACACTGGCGCAAGAACAAGTATCGCACGGCCGCCTGGTTTTTGCTGCTGGGAATTCTGGGAATCTTTCTGCCGGTGATTCCCGGACTGTTGTTTTTGGGAATTGCATTCTGGTTGATTTTCCCCAAGACTGCCGAGAAAATTTGGGGCGATCTCAAGCGCAAATTGGCGGGTGAACGAGGTGGTGGTGTCTCGCCGCCCGCAAACCCGCCGGCGGAGGGGATATGAACAACTGAATCCTGGGACTCCGCGGTGCGATGCGAAACTCGCATTTCGCGTGCCACGCTTCAGTTTTGCAACACTGCTTTAATAAGGTTGTAAAATTCCGGGGGCAAATCATGCCATTCTTCTTTTCCACCCTGGATTTGGTTCTGCTGGTGCCGGCGATGTTGTTCGCCCTGTGGGCGCAGTGGAAGGTGAAAAGCACCTACAACAAATAAAGCGAGGTGCGCTCACGCTATGGCCGCAGCGGCGCGGAAGTCGCCGCTTCTCTGCTTCACCGCAACGGCATTGGCGGGGTGAGCATCGGTCGTGCAGAGGGCCGGCTGTCGGATTACTATGATCCCACCCGCCGGGAAGTGCGGTTGTCGGAACACAATTTTGACGGCAATTCCATTGCGGCGCTGAGCGTGGCGGCTCATGAAGTCGGGCATGCGATTCACCACAAGCTGGCCTACGGCCCCCTGCATTTCCGCACCGCTTTGTTTCCCGCGGCCAATATTGGGTCATCGCTGGCCATGCCGCTGGCGCTGCTCGGCATTTTCATGCGTCTGCCGCTGCGGCTCGATATTGGCATTGTGCTGTTTGCGGGCGCGGTGTTGTTTCAGCTCGTCACGCTGCCGGTGGAGTTCGACGCCAGCCGGCGCACGCTCGCGCAACTGCAGTCCGGTGGGTATCTCGCCAGCGATGAAATCGGCATGGCGAAAAAGGTGTTGACCGCTGCCGCTCTCACCTATGTCGCCGCCGCGGCGGTGGCTGTGATTCACCTGGTGCGTCTGCTGATGTTGCGTCAGGGCGACGAGTGAGCCCCGCCGGCAAACGACACGACACGTGTCAGGATGGGTTGGAAGCGCAGGCCGCCGGTGCTTGCCTCTGCGTGCGACGGTTTTATCCGGCCGTTCCATTACTTGGGCGGATCAAGTTTGCTGGCAGGCAGGCGAAATCGGTGGGGGATGACCGCAACAAGCGGGGCTGTTTTCGAGCTCGACAAGCACGCCCCATTTTGTGCGGAAGGTCGCAGGCGCACTCGTTGGTGTCTGTCGGCAAACGCCGCTCTCACCCGGTTGAGCCGGGAAGGCTTAAAGCCGGAGGTCGTGAAGATGCCGGGGATTTTGAGACAACGGCCCGGCCGTTGCACGAACCGTTGTTGAAAAGTCAGGGATGCCGGACGAGCACCATTTATTGCTGCGATGTGGCAGGAGCTTCGTAGTTGGTCACGAAATATTCACTCACGATGCCCGCGGCTTTCAGGCTGTCGGCTGCCGCGCGCGCCTGCTCTTGCGAAGGATAGCGGCCCACGCGGATGGCATACCAGCCTTCCACATGGCGTGGCGGCACGATATACACTACCAACCCCGAGGTTGCAAGCGCCTGCCGCATTCGTTCCGCGCGGCGGCGTTCTTTTACCGCACCAACTTGAAATGAAAAATAACGTTGCTGGTCAATGGCTGGTGGTGAGGGTGCCGGCGGGGAAACTTTGCTGGCGGGCGGCTCCGGCCAGGCAAGCAGAATGAGCAACAGCACGGCCCCTCCAGTGACGGCCCACACCCAGCGTTGATATTTCCGCAACCACGTGGCAGCATACAGCCGGCCCTCCCGCAGGGCGAGCATGAGGGTTTCCAGTCGTTGCCGCATGGGCGGGGCGGGGGCCGGCCGGCTTTCCGCCCGCCAGCGTTCGATCTCCTCCGACGACAGCAGGGAAGCGCAGGCTGCGACCACGCGCGCCAGGGCATCGTCACGCGGTATCAGCCGATACGCCTCATGCAACTGGTAAAGGGCGCGACGCACACGCGGATCCTCCCCCCATTTCGATTGAAAGGCACGCACATAACACCATGCCGCGAAATCGTCACGGCGTTCCCGCCCCAGGATTTTTTCCAGGCACAGTGCAAGAATCCGGTCGCTCAGGCTGCCGTCGTGTGCCAGGTGGCTGGCATAGAAATATTCCGCGCGATGATGCGTGCTGCGGTTCTCCAAAAAATGCCGCACGAAAAAGTTGGCGAGCGCCTGATCGCCGGGATTGTGATCGAGCAGCTCCTCGGCGATCGCGGCGGTGCCCATGGTCAGCCGGGGTTGATTCAGCACATAAGACTTGAGGGCGTAGTAGGCTTCCTCGACGCGCACGCCTTCCCGCAGCGCCGCCAGCAGTTGCGTGCGTGCATGCGGGTCCTCGAGATGGCTGGCATAGAAGGGGAAGTAGCTGCGCCGCAGCGCCTGCCCGCATTTTTCCTGCTCACGCGGCGAGAGCAGGCCGCTGTCGAACAAACGCCGCAACAGCGGCAACATTTCGGCCATATGATCTTCCTGGCCGGCAAGCAGCAACTCCCTGCCGCGTTCCTCCAAAAAGGCAAAGCGCCGGCGAGCGATGCGTGTGAGCACCGCACTCACCACGGGGAAGAGGGCCAGCGCGAGGATGACGATGATAATGGTGTCGGGAAAATAGCTGCCACGGAAGAGCAACTCGTGCAAAATCCAGAGCGTGACAAAGGCGATCAGGGGGAGCAGGAGTATGCTCCAAAACAGGCGCAGGACAAGCCAGCGATACATAACCATGAGGGGGAGGCGTTCCCGTTCGATTCATCTCAACTGCCGGAGAAACGAGGCCTGGTGGCGCGGCCGTAAACCGGAGACACGTCATGGGCACAAATAACGGCTTTTCTCCACAAAAGCAAGCGCGCGGTCGTTTACGCCCGCCGCGTGGCGCGGCCGGTTTCGTCGCGCAGGGTGTCGGGCCGACGCGCCGGGGCCGCTTTTGCGACGGCCGGCTGGCGCAAATCATGCCAGGCGCTGCCCAACTCCGCGCCGGCCACAAAGATGATGGCGGAATAGTAAATCCACAGCACCAAAATCACCAGCACGCCGAAGGAGCCATACAGCACGTCGAAGCGGCCCAGGTTGGCGAGATAAAGGCCAAAGAGCCACTTGGCGAGTTCCCACAGCGCGGCCACCAGCAGCGCCAGCGTCATGACGATGCGGGTGGGAACATGGCGCTCAAGCGGCAGGCGATAAACCAGGAAGAACATCCCCGTGGAGGCGGCAAAGGCCAGCGCCAGCGCGATCAAATTGTTCAGCCGGCTGAAATCATAGCCCCGCCCGCTCAGCCAGCTCGTCAGCCAGTTTTGCAGGTCGGTGATGACATAGGAGAATCCCAGCGAGAGAAACAGCAGCGCGCCGGTGAGCACCACCATGCCGATGTCGAACAGTTTGCCGGTGACATAATTGAATGGCAGCTTCCGGCGAAAGGAGATTTCGATGACGGTGCGAATGCCGCCGAAGACGCGCGAGGCCGCCAGTAGCAGCGAAATCAATCCCACCGCGCCGATGATCTTGCGATCCTTGATGAAGTGCTGCAAACTGTGCTGCAGCTCGGAGAGCGTGACCGGCAGGGCGCGTTCGAGAAAGGCAAGAATGTCCTGGTGCATTTGCTCAGATGACTCCAGCACGTAGCCGGAGAGCGAGAGCAGAACCAGCAGAAAAGGCAGTATGCACAGCATGAGATCGAAGGCGAGGCCGGAGGCCAGAAAGGTGCCGTAATCCCGGTCAAAGCGCCGGCCGGCCTCCTGCAACACCTGCCAGGCGAATTTCACTGCGCGCATCATGGTTCACGCCACCAGGGGTTCCTCCGCGGCGCCTGCCAGGCGTTTGCGCTGCGCCGCGCGTTTGTCTCCATCCAGCTCCAGCTTGCGCAGACGGATGTTTTCCGGGGTGACTTCCACCAGCTCGTCCGCGCCGATGAACTCGATGGCCTGATCGAGCGTCAATAATCGCGGGGGGCGCAGCGTCTCCGTGCTCTCCGCCGTGGAGCTGCGCATATTGGTGAGCTTCTTTTCGCGGGTGATGTTCACCTCCAGATCCCCGCTGCGATTGCGCTCGCCCACCACCATGCCGCCATACACCGCGGTGCCCACATTGACGAAAAATTCGCCGCGATCCGCCAGGCTGAGCAGAGCATAAGCCGTGACGCGGCCGGCACGATCGGCAATCAGTGCGCCGGTGGTGCGTTGCGGAATGGCGCCGTGCCATGGCGCATAGCCGTCGAACAGGGTGTTGCAGATGCCCGTGCCCCTGGTGTCGGTGAGAAACTCGTTGCGGTAGCCGATCAGCCCGCGGGAGGGCAGGCGAAACTCCAGATGCACCCGGCCGCTGCCGTGGTTGACCAGGTTGAGCATGCGGCCTTTGCGCCGGGACAGTTTCTCGGTCACCACGCCGATGAACTCCTCCGGGATGTCGATGAAGAGATGCTCCATGGGTTCGAGGAGCTGGCCGTTTTCCATGCGGGTGAGCACGCGCGGCCTGGAGGCCATAAACTCGTAACCCTCGCGCCGCATGGTCTCAATCAGGATGGCGAGCTGCAATTCGCCGCGGCCGCAAACTTCGAAGGCCTCGGCGCGCCCGGTCGGCCGCAGGCGCAGGGCCACATTGTGCCGCGCCTCCTTTTCCAGACGTTCGCGCAGATGGCGCGAGGTGAGATAGCGGCCCTCCCGGCCCGCGAACGGGCTGGTGTTCACCGAAAAAATCATCGCCACCGTTGGCTCGTCGACATTCAGGCGCGGCAACGGCCGGGGATTTTCGAGCGCGGTGATGGTGTCACCGATGCGCACATTTTCCACCCCCGCCACCACCACGATGTCGCCGGCAGTGACGCGGTCCGTCGGCACCCGTTGCAGACCTTTGAAGGAATAGAGCGCGGTGAATTTGACGGGCCGGCGTTCGTCATCCGCCGCGCACAGGCAGTACGTCCTGCCCATCTCCAGCACCCCGTGGCGCAAACGGCCAATGGCCAACTGGCCGACATAATCATCGTAATCGAGATGGGTGACGAGAAACTGCGGCACGGCGGTGTCATCGGCGTGCGGCCCGGGAATGGCCTGCAGGATGGTTTCGAACAGCGGCCGCAGGTTCGTCGAACCGTCGTCCAGCCGGCGGTGGGCCACCGCCTGTTTGGCATTGGTGTAGAGGATGGGAAATTCGAGCTGGACCTCGCTGGCATCGAGATCGATGAAGAGGTCGTAAATCGCGTTGGTGACCTCCTGAATGCGCGCATCGCTGCGATCGATTTTGTTGATCACCACGATCACCGGCAGTTGCGCCGCCAGCGCCTTTTTCAGCACAAAGCGCGTTTGGGGCAGCGGGCCCTCACTGGCATCGACCAGCAGCAGCGCGCCATCCACCATGCTGAGCGCACGCTCCACTTCGCCGCCGAAATCGGCGTGACCCGGGGTGTCGACGATGTTGATCTTGACGTCCTGAAACCAAATGGCGGTGTTCTTGGCCAGGATGGTGATGCCGCGCTCGCGCTCCAGCGCCAGGCTGTCCATGATGCGCTCACCGGTGAGTTGATGGTCGCGGAAGGTGCCGCTTTGCTTCAGCATGCCGTCGACCAGGGTGGTTTTGCCGTGATCGACGTGGGCGATGAGGGCAATGTTGCGAATACCGTCTTTTGTCATAAATTTACTGCAGACTCCTTGCAAGGGGTTGGGAGCCGGCCGGGGCCGGCTGCTCATTTTCAAAAATGAATGAATGGACGCACCGGGAAACGCAAGCGGCAATAATACGAAATAAACTCCACAATTGAAAAGGCAATTCTCTGCCAAATGCCCGGGCCGGTTCATCCCTCGCAGCAGGCGTAAAGCGGTTCTGCGATGACCCCACGAAATGCGCAGCCTGTTGCTACCCCACCCCGCCGCCATCAAAGTTCCGGAAATTGTCCGCTGCTCGAAATTCGGCACGCGACCTCCGGCTGGAGGAGTTGTCTCTGCCGGACAAGAGATCATGGCGCCGGAGAAAGGCGCGGGTGATGTGCAGAAGGCCAATGTCCTGGGCCGTGTCACAAACCTGCCGGGCCGGATCAGCCTCCCGCGGGCTGCCGCGCGCTGACGCTGCGCCCCTAAATTCCCCAGCCGCCACTCAGGTGAATGTTGGTGCCGGTTACGTAGCCGGCTTCGGGAGAGAGCAGAAATTTCACCACCGCCACGGCATCCGCCACCGTACCGGCATGGCCCGCGGGAATTTTCTGAATTGTGTTCTGCAACCCGGCGGGCAGCGCCGTGCCGGAATCGATGAAAGCCGGCGAGATGGCATTCACTGTAATGCCGTCCGGCGCAAGCAGTGTGGCAAACGTGCGGGTGAGGATGAGCACGCCGACCTTGGCGATGTAGTGCGCGGTCAAATTGGGCTGGCTCGCCAGTTGGTCGGCATGCACGATGCTGAAGTTGACAATCCGGCCCCAGCGCCGGCGCTGCATGCCGGGTGCCACCAGGCGGCTGAGATAGAACACCGGATGCAGATTGTGAGCGAACATCTCCTGCCAGCCGGCGGGGGTCTCCTGCAGCAGCGGTACACGATGGAACGCGCCGGCACAATTGAGCAGGGCATCGATGCGGCCCCAGCTTTCTTCGACCTCACGCACGCATGCCGCCGCCGCTTCGGGATCGGAAACATCGCACTGCCGGCTGATGACGCGGCGGCCCAAGGCGGCAATCGCGGCGGCGGCGCTCTCGGCCTCGACCGGACTTTTGCGGTGGCACAGCGCAATGTCCCATCCGGCCTCCGCGAGCGCCAAACCCAGCGCGCGGCCGATGCCGCGGCTGCCGCCGGTGATCAGAGCAACTCTCTCAGGCATGCCAAATCTCCTCTCTTCTTTTGCTGCAGGCGGGACTTGCGGTCACCTCCCGGTTGCGGATCAAATAAGGTATTTCCGGCCACAAGGGCAATCGCAAAGTGGAGCGTGCCGTAATGCCGCAGTTACCTGTGAGGCGCAGCTATAACCTGAATTTTGCATGCGGGTTTGCTGTTCCCTGGAATAAACGGCGTGCTCACCAAGCTCCGCCTGTTATCCCGTTCGAAGTCAAGCCAGACTTTTTTCGAATGTGGCGCGGCCCGGACTGCGAAATTCGCCCGTTTGCCGAAGGTGTTACGGCTTTTCTCCCACGAAATGGCTTTTCCGTGGGATTTCTGCTTTCGTGGGCGGAGGGTTTGTGTTTGATCCTGACACCGCGGGTTGCATCGCGGCTGTGCTGCCTGAATTTTGCATGCGGGCTTGCCATTGTCCGGAGGAAGTGGCGTGTGTGAAGTGCACCCCGGCCGGAGTTGACAGCGTGTTTGCCTGCAAATTTTTGCAGCACCCCTTGGGTGGCTGGGCATCGCGATGAAAGCGGCGTTTCTCGCGGAGGAGATCAACCGCGGTGCAAAATTCAGGAAGTAACTGAGGCATGACATGGTGCTGCGCGCGAAAATTAGTCTTGGCAATATGGTCTCATATTCACTATCTTTTTTTAGATTGGATGTTGACTTGTGTGGGTACCAAAGGGCAGGACGCCGGGCGCCGGCCTTGCACGAAAATGCCTGCCGGGTCATGTTTTTTCCCCACGAAATGGTTTGGCGTGATTTTCACGGGAGGTTCATGGGGATCCAGATTCCAGATTCCAAGGCGCATGCCCGGCGGTGTGCGGATCAAATGCTTTCCGTCCCCGCCACTGCAGGTTTGCCCACACCGATCAGCTTGCACCTTTTTTTTCAAATGGTAACCTCCGGGACTCTGTATTGTGGAATGATCATGGCTATCGCCAGGCTGTTGCCCCGTTTCATCCGTCTGCTGTGGTTGATTGCTGCTCCTGCTGTTTTTTCCCAAACCTCCGTGACAATACCTTTGCGCAGCACTCCCGAATATCAGGAATTTCTTGCGGCACAACGGCTTCATGAGAGCGGGGAATATCAGGCTGCGGCGGCGCAGTTCGAAACCTTCGTGCAGCAGCATCCTGGCAGCCCGGAGGCTGCGGCGGCGCGCTTCCTGCTCGCGGAGTCCTGCCTGCAGCTCAAACAGTATGAGCGCGCGCTGGCCGCATATCGCCAGGTGAAGGATTTGCATCCCGACAGCCCGCTCGCGCCGGCCGCGTGGTACCACAGCGGCTTTGCGGCGTTTCTGCTGGGGAAGTGGCAAGTGGCGGTGGGCACGCTCACCCGCGCGCTGGCGCAATACCCCGGGCATCCGCTGGGCGAGCGGGCCATGTTCTTGCTGGGCGAAGCCCATTTGCAGCAACAAGATTATGGCGCAGCGGTGGCCGCTTATACGCGCCAGTTGGAGAAATTTCCGCACGGGGGGTTGGCCGCCGAGGCGCTGCATGGTTTGGGGCTGGCGCATCTTGCCCGTCAGGAGGATGAGGCTGCAGCGCAGGCTTGCGAGCGGTTGCTGCGCGAGTTCCCGCAACATCGCTTGTACACCGCCGCACTGCTGGAACGCGGCCGCATTGCGGTTGCGGCTGGTGACACGGCACAGGCACGCGCGCGTTTTTTGCAGGTGCTGCAGCATGATGCCGCCGGCGCCGCGTCCGCAGCAGCAATTTATGAGCTTGGCCTGCTGGAATTTCGCGCGGCACACTATGAGTCCGCGGCCCGGCATTTTCAGGCGCTCCGCGACCGGTTTCCGCAAAGCGCCAATGCTGCGGCTGCTGCTTTCATGCTGGCGGAATGCCGCCTGGGTATGGGAGAATATGCGGTGGCCGAGCAGGCTTATGCCGCCGCCCTGCAATTGCATCCCGGGGATCCGCAGGCAGCGCACGCCCGTTATCAAATGGCGCAGGCGCAATTCAAGCAGGGGAAATATGAGCAGGCGGCTGCCGGTTTTCAACAAGTGCTGGCGAGCAATCCCGCGGCCGCGCTGGCGGTCGAGGCCAAATTCTGGCTGGCAGAGGCGAGCTACCAGGCGGGTTGGTCGCAGCAGGCCGACCAGCATTTCGAAGAATTGCTGCAACAGTGGCCGCAGTCCCCACACGCCGGCCGGGCCAGCTATGCCCGGGGATGGTTGGCTCTGGAGCGCAAGCAATTGCCCGCGGCTGCCATTTTTTTCACGCGCGCGGCCGAGCTCGGTACCGATCCGGCGGACCGCATTGCGGCGCTGTTGCATGCGGGTGAGGCTTACGCGGCACAACGGCTGTTCGACCTGGCGATTCAGCAATACCGCACCGTGCTCAATCTGCAGCCGCTGCCCAGCCAGGAGGCGGAGGCACATTATCAAATCGGCATGTGCCAGTACAGGCGCGAACAGCTCCGGCTGGCGATCGAGAGTTTTCAAGATGTCGTGCGGCTGCATCCCCAGTCCCGGCGCGCCGCCGCCGCACAGCTCATGACCGGCCGCGCCTGGTTTCATTTGCAGGACTATCAGCAGGCGCTCGGCGCTTTCAGCGCAGTCCTGATCCACTTCGGGGACAGTGAGCATGCCGCGGAGGCGCAGTTTGCGCTGGGCGAATGCTATTTGCGCTTGCAGCAATATGAACAGGCGCGCGCCGCCTATCAAACGCTGCTCGATACACACCCCCACAGCGAGCGGTGGGAGGAGGCGGTCACCGGCATGGCTTGGGCTTTGGCGCAGCAGGGCCGCCGTGACGAGGCGGTCGCGGTGGTGGATAAATATCTCGACCGCTGCAACGACCCTGCGATGGTTGCGGAGCTTTTGCTGCAAAAGGCGGAGTTGTGTGCGCGGTTGCGCCGCAACGACTGTGCAGTGGCGACCCTGCAGCGCCTGACGCGGGACCATCCCGCCACCCCGGCCGCGCAACAAGCCTGGTTCAAAACCGGCTCCTGTTTCGAACAAGACGGTGAATTCGATCAGGCCATCACCGCCTACTTCGAGCAGGCGCAGCGACATCCCGCCTCGTTTTACAGCGCCGAGGCGCTGTTTCGTGCCGCCAGTCTGCTGGAAAAGGCCGGTGATTTCGAGCGCGCGTTGCTGGCCTGTGAACAATTGCGCGTCATGCATCCGCTGCATCCCCTGGCAGTGCACGCTGAATATCGCGGCGGCCTGATGGAAATCGCGCTGCAGCGATTTGATCAGGCCCGTGCCCGCTTTACCGCCATGCAGCAATCCCGCCGCGCCGCAAATGTGCAGGCCCTGGCGTTGCTGGGCCTGGGCAGGCTGGCGCTGGCGGAAGACAAGCCGGAGCAGGCGCGCGCATATTTGCGCGCTGTGCGCGCCGTGGCAGACTCCGGGATCGCGGCCGAGGCACAATTCGAAATCGGGAAGAGTTTCGTCCAGCAGCAGCATGACCGGCAGGCCGTGGCGGAATTTCTGTTGCTGCCAGTGCTTTATGGCAGATATCCGGAATGGGCGGCGCAAGGCATGCTGGCCGCCGCGCAGGCCTGTGAACGGCTGCAGGAATATGACCGGGCGCGCCGCCTCTACCGGCAGGTGATCGAGAAATTTCCCATTCGGCCGGAATGGGTGCAGGCCTCGCAACAGCGGCTGGTGGCACTCAAACAAAAGCGTTGAAGCCAAAGTGACGGCGGGAGGAAAATGTCGGTGAAAGAGTTTTTAATTTTCCATGCAACTCTGCTGCTGCTTGTCAGTCTGGGCTGGTGCTGGCTGGAGGGAAGGTCCGCCGGCCGCGAGGAGGCGTGATGGTTGCCGGCCATTTTGCCGTTGCGCTGGTGATCAAGGCCCGCGCCCCGCGCGTGCCCTCGCTGTTGCTGCTGCTCGCGGTGCAACTGCCGGATTGGATCTGGTTGATTCTCGCCTGGCTGGGAGAAGAGCGCGGCCGTTGGATCACGGCCACCGGCCTGCCATATTTGCAATTCGATTACGCGCCC
This sequence comes from candidate division KSB1 bacterium, assembly GCA_034506255.1. Lineage (NCBI taxonomy): Bacteria > Pseudomonadati > Candidatus Zhuqueibacterales > Candidatus Zhuqueibacteraceae > Candidatus Coneutiohabitans > Candidatus Coneutiohabitans thermophilus. The sequence goes on from JAPDPX010000004.1 coordinate 361,574, forward strand.
TATTCCCATTCGCTCTTTTGGACGGTATTTTACTCGCTGGTGGTGTTCCTGCTGTTCATTGGCGCGCGTGAGCAGCGGCATTGGGCCGTTCCCCTCAGCCTGGGTGTGCTCTCGCACTGGCCGCTGGACTGGCTGGTGCATCACGCGGATTTGCCCCTGGCGAATTTCGGCCCGCTCATCAAGCTGGGGCTCGGGTTGCAGAGCCTCGCACCGGGCGCGGCGCATGCGCTGGAATTGCTGCTGCTGCTGGCAGGCTGGGGCGTGTACTATCGTTCGCTTCGTCGTGCTGCCGACCGGCAGCGCGTTTTCGCCCGGCAGGGGTTGCTGTTGCTGCTGGCCGCCTGGCTGGCGCTGCTGCTGTTCGCCTCCTGGCGGACTGCAGTGTATTCGGCTCCGTCACTTCTCGCTGACGAGGTTCCGGTATGCTGTTCCCGCGACGGTTTGCCCGAAGCAGCAAAAGCGGTGGCATAACCGTGCAATTCATGACTCGAGACCCCGGCACCGTCCGAGTGAGATTTTTTTCAGAACCAGGAAAATCCGTGCCCCGTTGGGTTCAACAATCTCCGTGGCTTCTGCTGGTGTTTACCCTGTGCTGGTGCACCAGCGTGTGGCCGCAAAGCAGCAATATCGAACGCAGCGCCGAGATCAAGCGGGCGTTGCAGCGCGGCGAGTTCCAACTCGCCACCGCGCTGGCGGACAGCGCCATTGCCCATTTTCAGGATTTCACGCCGGTGGAGCTCGCGGAGATTCATGCGCTGCGCGGCCTGCTCGCCCACCAGCGCAGGGAATCGGCCGCGGTTGATGCCCATTTCCGCTCGGCCCTGCAATTGTCGCGCACGCTGCAGCTCGATCCGATCTTTTTCTCACCGGTGTTGCAGCAGCGCTTCGAACAAATTCGCAGTCAGATGCCGCCCGCCGCCACGTCGGTGCAGGTCGAAACACGCTATCTCATGATTCCCGATCAACGCGTGGATGCCGCCTGGCGCTCCCTGGTGCTGCCGGGTTGGGGACAGCGCTTCAAAGGGCAAAAGATCCGCGGCCAGGTTTTTCTGTTTTCCACCGCCGCGCTCGCCGGCGCCACACTCACCGCCCACTTTCTGCGGGAGCGCGCGGAGGAACGTTACCTGCAGGCCAACGCGGCGGAAGTGAAGGCCCGCTATCGCACCTTCAATCGCTATCATTTGCTGCGCAACAATCTGGCACTCGGTCTGGCCGTGGTCTGGGCGGCCTCCAGCCTCGATGCCTTGATCGTGCGCGCCATCCCGCCGGAGAAAAGCGGGGCGGTTGACACGCGCCTGCAATTTGCCGCCGATACAGCGGTGCTCGCTCTCCGAATTTCCTTCTAACCAAAAGCCTCCCTCCGCAAATGCCGTAGCGCAGGCTGCCTGCAGACAAGATGAGGTCTGCGCTGCATTTTCATTGTGAGGGGCGTGCAAAGCCACAAGGCAAATTACCCTGAAAACATCATCTTGGCTGCAGAGATTTTGGCGACGCTGATTTGTCCCGTTTGCCACTGCTCAAAATCAGCGCGACAGTGCGTAAATCAGCCTCCGGCAAATCGAGCCGAAAAACAGTTCGAGAGAGGACATTTTCATGGGAAGAAAAAGCGTGCCGTCTTTGGCAACCGGGCGGGTTTCATACTGTCTAAATTTTCATGCTGGCTTGCTGTTGTCCGGAAGAAAGGGCGTGTTCACAAAACTCCGTGAGGAGTGAACTGTTTGTAGACATGGGAATCCTGCGTGTCTTTAAACCCCTTTGGGAGTGGCCTGTAGAATTTCGGATGATCCGGAAAAATTTCCGGGCCGGCGGTAAAAAAGGGCCGGCATCTGAAAGCCGGCTGACCCGGCACACGCAAAAATCGAAATCGACATGCAAAAGAATGCGCCGAGGCACTACCGAATAAGTGCCAGCTTGCGGGTGGCGCTCATTTCTTCGCCGGAGTCTTGCAGCCGGGCGCGCAGCACGTAGAAATAAACGCCGGAAGGCAGAAGTTGACCGGTGTCGTCGCGGCCATTCCAGTGCGCGCGATGCAGCCCCGCGGGCAGGTTTTCCGCCAGTAACACGCGGACTTGCCGGCCGGCCAAATCATAAATCCGCAGCACCACCTGCGCCGCCTGCGGCAGGGCGAACTGCATCACGGTGGCGGGATTGCAGGGATTCGGCGAGTTTTGATACAGAGTGAATTGTTGCGGCACCACCTGAGGGTTCTCTGCCACACCGGTGGTTGAATCCACACCCTGCGCGATGAACTCGACACTCACGCTTGGCAGCGAATCCAAACTCGCGGCCAGACGGTTGGTGCCCGGCAGCGGACCCAGGCGCCAGTGGGCTTGCGCCACGCCGTTGCTGTCGCTGGACACGGGGCTGTTTTCCACCACCGCGCCGCCGCCCGCAACCACCGCAAATTTCACCCGGCTGGCCTGCACCGCATTGCCGAATCTGTCGCTCACGCGTACGGCCACGGGCTGTGCCAGCACTTGATTCACCCGGCCGGTTTGGTTGTTGCCCCCGGTAATCGCGATGTGACTGGCCGGCAATGCGATGAAACGCACCACCAGGCTGTCAGACAGGATGAGATCATCTGAAACCACCCGTGCCTTCACGATCTTGCGCTGGGCGCTGGTCGAGCGCAATTCTGCGAACGCCACCCCCAGGCTGTCCGTGGGCTTCTGCGGTTGCACGATGTAATTGTTCCCGCCCGTGGCGCTGATCACCACCAGTTTGCCCGCCACGGGATTGTCGAAGTCATCCCGCAGCATGATTCGAAGGAGCGCGGCAGTTTGGCTGTCTGCCGGCACAACTGTTCCGTTGACCAGCGTGATTTTCGAGCGCAAGGGACTCACCGCGCCGGCAATGGCTGTTGCCACGAAACTCAATGGCGCGGAGGCCAGCGGCTGGCCGCGGAATTCCGCCGAAGCCGTGACGCGCTGCCGGCCGGCCACGCTGCCCAGCGTCCACTTCACTGCGGCATATCCCGCGCTGTCGGTCGCGACCCGCCGGCGCGGCTGCCAGCCTGTCAGCGAACCATTCCCCTCCACGACCTGGAACAGCACCGGATAATTCCGCAGCGGCGCGCCCAGGGCATCCCAAACCCTGACGACCAAAGGCTGCGGCAACACGGTTGCACTCGCTGCGCTTTGCCGGTCGCCACTGACGACGGCCATCGTCTCCGGTTTGGCGGTGAACAGAGTGAATCTCACCTTCACGCTGTCGCTCACCGCGCTGTCCGGCCGCGCCGTGATGCGCAGCGTGTCCCCATAAACCTCCTCCGTCAGCACGGTTGCGCTTGCCAGCCCCAGGCTGTCAGTGAACACGGTTTTTTTGTGCAGACGCTGCTGTCCTTGCACAAAATGACCGGCGCCGCTCACCACCTGAAAAATGACGGGCTGGTGCGCGAGCAGATTGTCGAAGCGATCACGGACTTGCACGCGCAGCGGTGCCGCCGGAGAATGGACCGAGAGCAACTGGCTGTCTGCGCTTGCCTGCGTCAGCCGCGCCGGTTTGCCGGCACGCGCGGTGGCCGTGCAGGCAATCGGCGAACCAGTGAGCCCCGGCGCGCGAATCTCGACCTGTACGACTCCCGGCAACGTGCCGAGCGTGAGGGTGGCTGCCGCCTGGCCGCTGCTGTCGGTGGCGATGGTGTCCTGAGTGGCGCCGTTGAAGGTGCCGGCACCGTTTGTCACGACGAATTGCACGGGATGGCCCTTGAAGGGCTTGCCATATTGATCCCGCACCATTGCCACCAGCGGCTGCGCCAGCGCCAGACCCACTTCGCCACTTTGGCTGCAACCGCTGACCAGGCTCAACTGCTGCGCCACGGCGCTGCGCGTGGTCGTCGCTTCCACCACATTGGACATGCCGCTGCCATTGCTGGCCTCATCGAACACCCGCAGGGCGAAATAGTAGGTCGTCTGCGGCTGCAAACCGGTGACGGTGAAGGTTTGCGTCATGCCGGCGGCCAGCGGCGCAGGGGGATTGGGCACCAGCGTGGCGGTGCTGAAATTGTAGGCGGTAATCGGCCAGGTGGCATAACGAATCTCCAGGCTGTTGGCACGGCCGGCGTTTTCGTTGTCGCCGGTGGCGGTCCATTGCAGCGTCACTGCGTTTTCCGTGCTGTCGATCGCGCGCAAATCCTTCACGTCTGCGGGCGGAATCGCGTCACTCTGTACCCAGGTGATGGTGAAATCGTCAACCTGGTTGTTCAACTGCTCGCCGTGAATGAAAACGCCGGCATACCAGTAGTTGTCCTTGGGGAATTCCCTGGTGCTGTCCTCCACCGTGGCATCCCAATCGTTGTTGACGTAGTAATCGAAGTACACCGCTTCCGGTTCCTGACGGATATAGGCGGTGACCACGTCACCGGCCACCGGGTTGGCATGCGCCGGCTCCTGGTCCACGGATTTGCCCTCGCGGGGATAGTATTCCCACGTGCCGTTCTTGATGATCCACAACCAGACCTGGTTCCAGTTGTTGCGATGCCACAGCCAGTAACCGCTGGCGGAGGCGGAGGCATCATCGAGCATGAGCGCGTGTGCGCCTTCGCGGATGCCCAGGGCATCGGCGTTTTTACCCCAGCGGTAAGAGACGGAGGTGATGGTGCGGCCGGGCTGGTTGAATACCGGCTTGAACACTGCGAGATAGCGCCATTCGTAGATGGCTGCCGGTGTGAGCCACAACTCGCCGTCGACGATCTGCCAGTATTGCGGATCACAGGCCCAATCCGGCCCCACTTCACTGCGGTTGAAATTGTCCACCACCCGCAGCGTGTCCATGCCGTTGCTGCTGGTGAGCCATTCGAGCTGCAAATAATCCGACAACCCCAGCTCACGCCGCAAGGCCGCCACGTGGGCCGGTTCTGTTTTGCCTGATGGGGGATCGGAAGGGGAGGCCGCCGCTGTATTCACCCACAATGCCGCACACAGTCCCACAGTCGCAAGGAAATCGGTTCTCATCGTCGGTCCCCGGTATGTTTGAAGGAGAGTCGGCCCTGGATCGCCGCCTTGCGATGCCCCAGACCCTTGCCGCGCCTGAACCGGAATCGACATGCGCGGTTGGACGACTGCTGCCCTGCCCTGGCATGCTTCCAAAGACAATACTAACGGTGGGCGGCGGTGACTGCGGAGCCTGAAGGGCCGAAAAATTTTGTCAAAATCCCTCTTGACAAAATGAGGCTGTTTTTCCAAACTATCAGTACTCAACTCCAGGGCTGCTGCGTGCAATGCCCAGGCATGCCGGCTGATCAAGGACCCCGGGCATGCCGGCATCCCCCGATGCCCGCAGGACAATTTCATCATTCCCCGTTCGAACAACGCGATCCATTCCGGCAGGGGAGGTGGGCCGTTCGCGGCTTGCGCCCACCCACCGGCTTTTTATTCTTCTTGTGGCAATTTCTGCTGCTGCCAGACGCGCCGGTCATGGTGTGCGGCTTTTGAGACGAACAAGAATCGTTGGGAGGAAGGTGACATGCTGAAGAAGAGCGCATGGCTTGCGGGTGTCGCGTTTTGCCTGTGGGTGTTGAACAGTTGCAATCCCAAAGCAACGCAGCACCCCGGCGAAACAGATCAATATGGTTGCAAGGAACCACCCCCCTCGGTGTTCACCGCCGCCGGCATCGACGCCGAGTTCGCACAATCGAAGTTCGGCCAAATCGTCACCGGCGACATCAATATCAAAACCAATCCCGAAGTCATTTCCCTGGCAAGCAAGGCGGTGATGGATTCCCGCATCTTCAGCTATCTGCGCTGTCTGGCAATCCGTCGCGACGGCTACACTCTGGAACAGGCCGTCTATTTGGAGGAATTGTCCAGCTTCATGCGCACCAATCCGACTGCCGAGCAATTCATCAGATGGAAAAATGAAAATCCCTTTCCGGGGAGCATGACCAGTGCGGAGCCTCCCGCTCCATCAGACGAGCTGGTGCAAGCCCGGGAAAGGATCCGCCAGTTGGAAGCGCAACTGCAGGAAGCCCAGTCTCAGTTGAAGCAAATACAGGAATCGGGGTGGACCGAGATTGCGCGCGCGAACGGCTGGGTGTCCAAAAACGAATGTGACAGCGCGTGGAAAAGCAGGAAGGAGGAGGGCAGGGACAGGGAAGGCCGGCGGATTCGGTTGAAAATCAACACGCTCACGCAGGAATACCGCTGGGTCTTTGAACGCTCTGATCTGGTGGAAGCCTTTGCGCCGCCGGTTGATCCCAGAGTGCATGTGAGGGAACTGAACATCAGCGGCGCCAGGCATGGCATCATTTGCGTTGGCACTGCCTCCTCCGAGGGCGAAAGAGGAGATGAAGAGTCCCGTGCCAGAAGCCGCGCCGAACGGCTGCAAATCATCTTCCGCGAGGAATTCCAAAACCTGCCGCCGCTGTACACCTTAAGCCTGGGCCAGTTTCGACATCCGCGCCCCACTCTCGACCCCCGGGCAACACGCGACGAACGTCGGGTGATTGTTATCGAAATCCTCGAACGCGAGGACAACGTGAATCTCAGAGAGGCTCTCAAGGATGCCCTGCTGAAAGCCATCGAGAGCACCCGGAGCGAGGGCGCCCAGCCGTTTTGGGATTTTCGCGACTACACGGCGTTCGATCTCTACGGGGGCTGAGCCATCGCAAAGCATATCGCCTCCATGAAGATTGCCGAGCCCCAAAAGCCCTCGCGAAAACCGCATGGTCTCTCTCCCTCCCGACGTTTGGGGCCATGGTCTTTTGAGGCGAAGCCGCCAGGGTGCAAAGGTCGCAAAGATTTTGAACCCCCAAACCACCAGCCGGTCCCCCTTGCGTCCCGCTTCCCGGTGTTTTGGAGATTTTGTCGCTTTGCCAAGGGGACAGAATGGGGGGCGATGCCTGGAGACTCTGACAAGCCGGGCTCGCCGCCCTGCCACCGTTCATCCTTCCTGACAAAAATTTCCGCAAAATCAAGCCGTTGTCGTTAGTGTCTGGACAAACGCAAGGCAGCTTTCGACAACCGCATGGGGCAGGGTGCAGCCGCATTGCCTGTCCGGACGGCAAGGTCTTCATCGCTTCCGTGAAGGCAGGCGTGCAGCGTTTTCTTTGGTTGGAGGAAGCGCCCCCGGCCTGTCAACATGCCGGAATCCCTCCCCCGGGCGCGGCCGGTCTGCGATTGGGCGACCAGGTCAACGCCGGGGAAGAGGTGTGCAGCAGCAGCGCATGGAATATGCCTTGTCATGCCGCTGAAAACGCGGCAACATCCGAGTTCCGTAAAATAAAGTTCGTAATCCCCCGGTACCGTGTGGAGCAGCGCAGGCATCCCTGCCTGCAGACAAGATTCTGTGCTGCGAGCCCACACGCAACCGAGGCATTGCCAAAGTTCTGTCGCGCAGCCTGGTCGTCTGCAGGATGATCGACCGGCTTCGCGCCTCCTCGCATGACCGCCATCCACTGCCAGGGTCTCTATGGACAAGCCACCTCAGTTTTCCGCCGGCTCTGGTGAGAGATACGCCGTGCTCATCGGCATCAACCATTATCGTGACCCGGGAATTCCGCCGTTGCAGTTTGCCCGCAACGATGCCACTGCTCTGCGCGATCTGCTGATTGATCCGCGCTGGGGTCTGTTCCGGAAGGAAAATGTGCATCTGCTGGTTGATGAGCAGGCCACGGCCGGGGACATTCGCTCGCAGTTGGTTTACTGGCTGGGTGCCAATGTCAGCGAGAATGACGACGTCTGGCTCTTCTTTGCCGGACGCGGCGCCACGCTCGCCACGCAGCCCGTTCAGCACGCCCTGCTCGGCCACGATACCCTGTTGAGCGATTTGGAAGGCTCGGTGATCCCGCTGGACAGGCTGGCGGACTGGCTGCAGCTCGTGACCGCGGCGCGCATCATCATCGTGCTTGACTGCGGCTTCAATGTTGATGGTGACGGCCGCGCGCTCGCCACCAGTGGCGTGCCGGTGTCGTATGACGATTCTTTTCTCGCCGCGCTCTCCCAGGGCCGGCAGCGCTACGTGCTTGCCGCCGCCATGCCGCATCAAACCTGCCTGGAAGACCCGGAACTGCAGCACGGCTTGCTGTCCTACATCCTGCTGCGGCAACTGCAGAGTGACGCCAGCGGCGAAATTGCCGGCCGTTTGAGCTGGGAGGCGCTTTATCAATTTCTGGCGGTGGCGGTGCCGCGCTGTGCCGAGCAGTTGGGGGCGGTGCAGAATCCCATCCGGTTGGGCAGCCGGGAAAATTTCCCGCTGTTGGCAGGCCAGCCCCCGCAGATGCACACCGTGCCGGTGGTGCAGGAGGGCGAGGGGGCGGAATACGTGCGCGCTCTGCTGCTGCAAGCCCAGGAGGCGGCGCGCCTGGATCAGCTCGAGAAAGCGCAGGAGTTGTTCGGCGAGATTTTGCGAGTGGAGCCGGGCAATCGCCGCGCGCAGCGTGGTCTGCAAATTGTGCAGGCGGAAAGCGCGCGCCATCAGCGCGAACAGAGACTCAAGGAGCTGTTCGTACAGGCACGGCGCCACCTCGATGAGAAAAACTATGCCGCTGCATTGCAGGCCTACCAGGCCATCCAGCAGCTCGACCCCACCAGCAAATCCGCGGCCCTGGGCGTGGAATCCTGCCAGGCGCTGATGCGGCGCGAGCGACCGGGCAGTCTCCCGGTTGAAGAAGCGGCACCCGTGGAAGCGGTGGTGCGCCACCGCCATCTGAAGCCCTATGATCGCTACATTTGGCCCTACATCGGCTGGTGGAGCCTGCTGGTGTGCTGCTGGAAAATCTTCAGCGATTTTGTGGATCCCAACACGCCCTCCTCTTTTCTGCAGGCCGCCCTGCAATGGGCCTTTCTCGGCGCGATCATCGGCCTGCTGCACGCCAGTCTCAACTACGGCGTGATCAAGCTGGTGCGGCTGTTGCGCCGCCGCCGTCTGCTGAACAAGGCCTGACTGCAAATGCAAAGGCGAAAGCCGCGCGCTTTCGCCTTGCTGCCCATCTGGTACAGGAATTTCTTCCCATATTGCCGCCCCGCCGCTCATGCCGCTAGGCTTCCCACCGGTTTGCGGCATTCCCCCGGCGCTGTTCTTCATTTTTCCTCGTGCATTTGCCGCAGCGTGGCAATTTCCTGCTCCAACCGTTTCTGTCGCCGGCTGATGGAAAAGAGATAACCCAAAATCAACAGCCACACCACGACAAAGCCGGCGAACAGAAAGTTGAGATTTCTGGCCGGATTGGATGCCGGCGTTTGCAGCAGCAGGGTGGTTGCCCCCCACACAATTGTCATGGCGAATGTCATATGGTTGCATCCCTTGCGTTGAATTAAACCTGTCAGCACAAGCGCTGCTCCGCGATGGCAGGCAGCCTGCCGCCTTCAGGAAGCGGCGAAAGCTTTTTCTTGTTTGATCTCTTTGACCAGGAGCTGGGTGCGCTCCAGGCGCAGGCGCTGCAGCAGCAGAAAAACGAACAGGCAGGTGAACACCACGATACTGAAGAGAAAGGTGTAGCGCATGTCCGGCTCCAGCCCGGAATTGGAGCCGCCGAAAATGACCGGCTGCGGGTGCAGGGTGCGCCACAGCCGGTTGGCGAGATAGACGATGGGGACATCCACGAAGCCGACGATGGCGAACACGGCGGCGAAGCGGGCGCCACGCTGCTCCTCGCCGGTGTAGACGCGCAGCATCATGTAGCCGACGTAGATGAACCACAGGATCAACGTCGTGGTCAGGCGCGGGTCCCATGACCACCAGGTGTTCCACACCGGCCGGGCCCAGATCGGGCCGGTGGTCAGCACGATGGTGGTGAACAGCACGCCGATTTCCGCGGCGCAAAACGCCACGCGATCATGCCAGGAGCGATGCTTCCACAAATAGAGCACGCTGCAGACAAAAGTCACCGGGAAGGCCACCGCGAGCGCGACAATCGCCGCGGGCGCGTGAAAATAAAAGATGCGCTGCACGATCCCCATGCTGGCCTCCGTGGAAACAAAGATGAAGATGTTGTAGAGGTTCACCAGCATGAGCACGGCCGTGATCAGGCCGAAGAGGTTGCTCCACCGTTGCAGTTTTTCCACAGCAGGCATGAGAATTCACCTCTTGCAAACAAAGATCCAGACTGGCGCCGCCGCCGGCGCGCCTATTCTTCCAGCACGTATTCGAAAGTTACAAAGCAGACGATGAGAAACACCGCATCGAAGGCGATCAGAATCTTCAGCCAGTCGGCCAGCTCCGCCCAGGTGCGGCCGGTGAGCGCACCGGCCGTGGCCTGCACCGCAGCCAGGATGACCGGCACCTGGATGGGGAACAGCAGAATCGGCAGCATGATCTCGCGGGTGCGGGTGTTGACCGACATCGCGCTGAAGAGCGTGCCCACCGCGGCAAAACCGATGGTGCCGAGCAGGAACACCACCACGGTTTTGTCCAGCCCGACGGTGAGATCGACGTTGAAAAAAATCCCGAACAACACGAAGGTTGGAATTTCGATCAGGAAAATGAAGATGACGTTGCCGATGGCCTTGGCCAGAAACAGCAGGCCGCGGTCGAGCGGGGCGATCAGCAGGCCGTGCAGCGAGCCGCGCTCCACTTCGTGAACCATCGAGCGGTGCAGGCCGAGCACGCTTGCGAAGGTGAAGGCCACCCACAGCAGGCCGGGGCCGGCCTCGCGGGTGGCGGTGCTGCCGGTTTCAAAGGTGAAGCTGAAGATCACCACCACAATGAGCGCGAACATCAGCATCGAGGAGAGCAGTTCTTTGGTGCGGAACTCCGAGAGCAGATCCTTCCACACCACCGCCCAGAGCTTGGCCAGCGCGTTCATTGCTCTCCTTTTGCCACCAGATCGAAATAGAGCTTTTGAAAAGCCTGCGGCTCCACTCCGGCGGTGGCGCCCTCCCACACCAGGCGGCCGCGCAGAAAGATCACGGCACGGTCAGCCATTGCCAGACCCTGCTGCAGGTCGTGCGTCACCAGCAGAATGGTGCGGCGCGCGCTGCGCAGTTTTTGCAGCCACTGTGTCAGCATGCCGGCGGCATGTTGATCGAGGCCGGTGTAGGGTTCGTCGAGAAACAGGATGCCGGGGTCGTGCACCATGGCGCGGGCAATGGCAAGGCGCTGCTGCATGCCGCGCGAGAAGGCGCGGACGCGGTCGTGTGCGCGCTTGTCCAGTCCCACCTCGGCGAGCACGGCCCGGACGCGGTCGTGGCGTGCCGGCACATCATAGAGGCGGGCGAAGAACTGCAGATTTTCCGCGGCAGTGAGATCGTCGTAGAGAAACGTCTGGTGGCCGATGACACCGAGTTGCCGGCGGGCGGAAAGCGGCCGGTCGCGCAGCGGCTGGCCGTGAATGAAGATCTCGCCGCTCGTCGGGCGGGTGATCTCAGCGAGAATGCGCAACAAAGTGCTCTTGCCGGCGCCGTTGGGCCCGAAGATGCTCACACACTCGCCGGCAGCCACTTGCAAAGAGATGCCGCGCAGCGCATGAAAGGAGCCGTAGCTTTTGGTCAGGTTGGTAATTGCGAGAGCGGGCGGCGGCGCCGAGCCGGAAACACTCAGGCTCATGCCAGACTCGCTCCGCAGGCGCTGCAAAACTTGTCTGCTGCCTGCGCCGGCTCACCGCATTGGGAACAGAAGCGGGTGGCGGACGCACTGCCGGCAGGCTTGCTGCGGCGGCCGCCCCTGCCGGCGGCCGGCAGCAGCGTGTCCAGTTGCTTCATGATGTTGATGGCTTCATTCCTGTACTGCTCGCGCAGCAGGGCATGATCTTCCGCCGACAGCTTGCCCATGCGAAAGTCAAAATCGATGTCGCGGATGGCCGCGTAGATTTCCTCCTTGCGCGCCTGCAAATCTTCCGCCTGATGATTGACGCCGAAGCTGAGTTGCCGCGGGGATTTTTGCAGCAGTGGATAGCCGATGAACAGTGCGGTTGCCACAATCAACAGGATGCCGACAACTTCAACCATGAAAGCTCCGTCGTGATTAATTTTGAAACTGGCGAAATTCCTGCTCGAAGCGGTCGCCATATTCATCGTTGCTGCCGGCTGCCGGGCTGCCGGCTGCCGGCGTCGTCGCCGCGGAACCGCGCTGCCAGCGCGACACCATCCGGAAGATCAACGCCACGCCGCCGAGCAGCGCGAGGAACGGCAGTACCCACACCGCCAGGTTGAAACCCTGCTTGGTGGGCGCGGACAGGATGCGCTCGCCGTATTGCTCCACCATGGCCTGCAACACCTGCTCGCGCGTCTTGCCGGCGGATACCAGTGCAATGACGCGCTCGCTCAGCTCGCGGGATTCGCTGCAGATCATGCCGCCCAGACAGCCTTGCACCGTCATGCCGCAACCGCAAAAGCACGCGATCTCATTGCGCAGAGCGTTCAAGTAGGCCGGTGGAATGCCGGCCGCGGTGCTGTCCGGCCGGCCAAACGCCAAAGAGCCGGCGACCAGCCAGAAACCGAAAATCTCAATCCAAAAACGAATGCGCATTGCCTTCTCGCTGAAGGTCGGGGTGATGATGAAAAATGCCAAATCCTGATCGGTTCGCCGATGAGGCAAGCATCCCGCTGCCGGGCTTTGCAGCCGGCCACGTCGCAAAAGCAAAGCCGGCTCCCAAAGTGGCAGCCGGGCGGTGTTGTGTGCATCGGCCACTAACTCTAACCAAGAAATCGAAGACTAGCAAGTGAAATTTTCCGGGGACAGGCCGCCCAGCCGCAGCACGATTTTCCACTCCGCCGCTTTGACGCTTTGCACCGACAACCGGCTTTTGCGCACCAGCTCCATCTCCTGCAGACCCGGAGTGCGCTTGATTTGCTCGAGTGACACCGGCGTCTTGAAATCCGCGCACCAGCGCAAATCCACCATCACCCACACCGGGTGTTCCGGCGTGCTTTTGGGGTCAAAGTAGGGGCTGGTGCGATCCCAGGCAAAATGGTCCGGATAAGCCTCCCGCACCACCGTCACAATGCCGGTAATGATCTGGGGCTTCACGGCGCTGTGATAGAACAAAACAAGGTCGCCCTTTTTCATCGCGCGCAGATGGTTGCGCGCCTGATAATTGCGCACGCCCTCCCAGCAGGTGGTTCGGCGCGGGGCGGATTTCAAATCATCCCAGGAGAAGGTCTCCGGTTCGGTCTTGACCAGCCAATAGGGCATGGGAAACTCCCGCGTTGCTTTGCTAAAAACCGGCAGGCGCACAGGACCGCCGCACCGACGGAAGATCAACTTGACATTTCTGAGTCGATATCATACATTGCGCCGCTTTTGAGCTGTTGAAAGCCCCCCCTTTTCAACAACCTCGAGAAGCTCCCATTTCCTCTGTGAACGTTGAACCGTGATTCGGAGAGCTGCAATGCCTTCTCAGCCGAAGGAAGTGACCCTCGTCCTGACTCCGCAGGCACGCTATGATGTGATCGATGTCGCGAAGAGAATCCTTGCCGAATTTGGCGACCTTCTTTCCCAGTATCGCAAGACGCTGTACTGCTCCCATCATACCACCGCCGGCTTTTTCGAGCAAAGCTTCAGCGCCCGCCTCCAGCACAGCCGGGAACACGTCGATCCCTTCATGCGGGCGTTTCAAAAGCTGTTCCCGCCCAATGCCGACTACCATCACGACCAGTTGCAGTTGCGTGCCGAGCTGAGCGAGGAGCAACGGCAATGCGAGCCCAGGAACGGGGATTCCCATCTCGCCTACATCGGCTCCGGCCTGAAGAACTGTGTCACCTATGTCAACCGGCCGGGCCAGCCGGTATATTTCATCGATCTCGACGGCATTCATGACAACATCGCCCGCACACGGCAGACACGCGCGCTGGCCTACAACGACGAGCAGGTCGTGCGGCGCGAAAGCTTTGCGGTCCCCGTTTCCAAACACCCGATCGATTCCATCAACCTCAAGGACAGCCGCCTGGGTCTGATCGACCAGCTCAACTCCTGGGTGGAGGACCATGACATCCAGAAGGGCCGCATCGACATCGCGCTGGGCAGCAGCGAGCGCAACGCCGGCCTGACCGTGAACGAGTATGAAACCCTGCTCATGCGCCACGATCTCGCCGAGGTGCTGCGCGATCCGCTCAAGTTCATGGCGCGCCAGGGCAAGCACATGCTGCTCGATCCCAGGGCCATTCCCTGCAAAACCATCAACTACGCCAAATACGACTTTGTGCACCTCTTTAACGAGCTGATGGATGCCTTCCGCGTCAGCGAGTCGGTGGTCGAACGCATTCTGTCGGCCTTCATTCGCGTGCCGGCAGAACGTTTTCTGCGCATGAAACGCAGCATCAGTTTGCTGGTTTCCGACAGTGAGCAACCCGGCCGCGGCCGCGTGGTGCAGGGCACCTACCAAAGCCCGATCCTGGTGCAATGGCGCGAGGCCGTCAGGCAGGTGCGTCATCTCCAGGTGACACTCATCCGCTTCGAATAAGCAATCCCACCGGCCGGCGGCGCTTAGGTTTTGGCCTTCAGGCAGGCGCGCATCTGGTTGCGCAGCGCCTCGGCCTGACGCGCCGCGGCCTCGGCAAAATTGCTGCTGCCATCCGCATAGATGATCGCGCGGCTGGCGTTGATCACCGCCAAATTGCCGGCCGCCGTCGCCCCCACCCGCACCGCAGACTCCAAATCGCCGCCTTGCGCGCCCACACCCGGAATCAGCAGGGGCAGGTGCGGACACTTCTCCCGAATCTTTTGCAACTCGGCGGGATGCGTGGCCCCCACCACCAACCCGGCGTTGTCATGCGTGTTCCAGCGCGCCACTTGTTCGGCAACATGCAAATACAGCGGCGTGGCGGTGCCGCCCCCGGGCGGTGCGGGATATTGTTGAATCCCGCCACTGCCGGGATTGGAGGTGCGGCAGAGAAAGAAGGCACCCCGGGCGGGATTTTCCAAAAAAGGCCGGGCGGCGTCGGCGCCGAGATAGGGGTTGACGGTGACGGCATCGAAGGGCAATTCCTCAAAGAGGGCACGGGCATACAGGCGCGCGCTGTTGGCGATGTCGCCGCGTTTGGCATCGGCGATGCGGAGGGTTGTCGCCGGCAGCGCGGCCGCCACTTCCGCGAGCGCGGCCCACCCGAGCGTGCCGAGCGCCTCGAAGAAGGCAAAATTAATCTTGAATGCCGCAGCAAAGGGGGTGGTGGCCGCGATGATCTCCCGGCAGAAACGCACCAGACCCTGCACCGTGCGCGGCAAGCCGGCCGGCAGTTTTTCGATTTCCGGATCGAGGCCGACGCACAGCAGGCTCTGGCGGCTGGTTAAAACTTCGCCGAAGCGCGCCGTGAAACTCTTCTCTTCCTGGCGGGACATGCGGCAATGGTAGAAGAAAAGCGCGAAAGAAGCAAGGCGAAAGTCCGGGAGAGGCGCCGCGATTGTGGGCAGGGGAGTGTGATCGCGCTGTCACGCATGGACGCCCGTAGTCTGCAACGGTTCGTAGTCCCCGCCCCTGGTGGGCGGCTGATGAACCTCATGGCTTCGCGGCTACAACAGTGTTCCACGAGGACGATGACCCTGTAAGGCATCGATTTGGTTTTAAAGAAACTGCCGGAGGGCACCGCGCCCGGCTCTTCAAGGCAGAGACGGCGGGGAGCTGACGTCGTCAGCATCGAGATCGCCGTTCTCCTCCTTCTCCCACAGCCGCTGCACCAGGTCGAAATCGAAATTGGCGATGTCAGTGCGGTCGACGATGGCCGCGGCATTGATGGCCACCGCGATGCTGATCGCTTCGCCGACCTCCTCGCGGGTGGCGCCGTAGCGCACGGCCTTGGTGACGTGGCCCTTGAAACAGCCGTGGCAGCCGGCCGCCAGCGAAACTGCCAGCGCAATCAGTTCTTTGGTCTTGTTGTCGATCACGCTGCGTTCGGCATGATAGAGTTCGTCGTAGAATTCAAGGTACTTCTTTTTGAAGCGGTCGGGAATCATTTCATAGGACTTCATGCGTTTGGACATGGCAACTCCTTGAAGGGTCGAATCCGGGAGCATGGCAGAAGCCGGCAAAGCGGCGTTTTTTTGTGATAAGAATGAAGAATCGGCCAAACGTTGCAGGCAGAAAAAAATTGCCTCTCCCATTTTTCATCCCACGGACATCCGGTGCGGCACCTGTTGCGATGCCGGCCGGCTGATGGCGCCGGCATCGCCGGTTCTGTGAATAAAACAAAGCTGGCCTGACAAAGCGGAACTTCATCAGGCCAGCAGGCGCGTGACATTGTGTGTTCCGTTTTTCGCGGTGGCAACATATCGAATTTTCGGCTGCGGTGCAAGCCCGGGAATGGGCATGATTGCCACGCAGAACGCCCGGGCGGCGGCTTGAAAACCCAACCCGGGCAATCCGAAATCAAAAAACAAAAGCACACACACCCGGACGTAAAGCCGCCGAGATAACGCCGCCGTTTATGGCGCGCGCCGACCGGATCAAAATGGCTCTTCAGCGAGCACGGCGCATCGGGCGCGACATGCAGCATTCAGAAAATTCAAAATCTCAGTTGCGAATGAAGCCATTGCCTGCATCATGGCGCGCGGACAACCGCGGAAAACAATTTTGTCGAACGCGAGCTGTGTGAAACAGCGTCTGTCCGAAAACGGACCAATCCGGCCGGAGCGAGGTTCCCGAAGCGCCAGGTGTTGTGAGAACCAGGGGCTCTCTTGCCCACCCAGCCGCTGCAGGAAAATTTTCTGAAAGGCCCGCCGTTTCGCGCACACGCGAATTAATCATCGCCGCAGAATCAGTTTTGGCCGCCAGGGAGCCGGAGCTGCGAAGTTCTGATGTCGGCGGTGCTGACGCGTGGAATGTGTAGCCCATCGATGTCATGTCGAACCTCAAGGCGGGTCTGAATATGTTGGCCCGTGATTCACATGTGAAGTTTGTCAACTGCGCTTTGCGCTGAATCGCTCATCCTCCTCCTGGTTGCGCGCAATCCCGACGGGGCTTTCTGAAACCAGTCGTCAGTTTCGGCAAGACTGTGCCCAGACCGCCCGGGTAACCGTGGCGTTCTGCCAGGCAAAAAAATCCTTGACTGTGCTGAACTGGGATTTTATTATAACGTCGCAATTTGATGGGGATGCATGCTTGATCAGCGTAAATTGCACTTGAGGGGTGAGTAACGTCGTGTGCAGAGCCTGGACTGTGGGGGCTCGCCTTCTTTGGGCTCGGTTCTGCATCTTTCATTCTCACCTGATTTTTTCTCCCAAGCCTCCACAAAAAGTGTTATTCTGAACAACTTGTTCTGTGCACGAGATCATGTCTCTATGATCTGAATGCTTTTTGACCGTTCCACAGTGCATGGAAGTCGCGGGTGAGCGGCCGGGCAGCACAGTGAATTCGCTGTATCTTCAAAAGGGGGGTGTTATGAAACAGATTGGCTTGCTTTTGCTCGTTGTGGTCGCGCTCTTTGCGTGCAGTGACAAGCCCACGCAAGCGTCCATTGAAGTGGCTGTCAATGCACCGGAGCAAACGGCTGGCGATGATATTGGACCGCTGGGCAAAGACCGGACTTGGGATGTCAGCAAGTATTTCACTGAAGGTGACCAGGGTGAAGTCTATTGGTATGACCAGGGTCGCTCTGGGTCGGTTTACGTGAGCCGGGACTTGACCAATAATAGCGTTTGGCTCAGAGTCTATCCGAAAACCAGAAAGTTCGTAATATCAACAACTAAAAGTGTTGTAGTGCACCCCATTTTTTGGATACAAAAACGGCCTTTGTTAAGGAACTTTGACTGCGGTTTTGTTTGTTCCACTGGTTTTCGAATTCGATCGGAGTCAAATAGCCTAAAGCCGAGTGAATTCGTTTTTTGTTGCAAACCTCTTCGAGGAATTTTTTGATTTGTTGGCGTGCCTGGTGGTAGTCTTGATAGTCAGACAAATCAACCTCTTCCTCCTTGATGGTTCGGATCACGCGCTCGGCGTAACCGTTCTGTGTCGGCTGGCCAACTTCCGCCATGCTGATGTCGGCGCCGGCGGCGCGCAGAACATCGATGTATGCCGGGGCGCTATACTGAATGCCCAGATCGGAGTGATGAATCTCCGGCGTGCCCTTTGACAAGGCCTGGCGCAGCGCAGAAAGCGTCAGACTCAGATCAAGGCTGCGTCCCACATGCCAGCCGCGGATCGCGCGCGTGTAGACGTCGAGAATCACCGCGAGATAAACAAACCCATGACGCAACCGAATGTAGGTGATGTCCGCCACCCAAACCTGATCGGGACGAGCCACAGTGAGTTCTGCGACCAGGTTTGAATAGCGGGGGTGAGAGAATGCACGCTGTTTGTTGTTCGCTTCTTCTTGGGCTTTTTGGCGCGTAATAAGCCCATTTCTTCCCGCATGAGGCGAAGCACACGCTTGCGGTTGACGCACCAGTTCTGTCGCTGGAGCATGGCGGTGAGGCGACGATAGCCATAGGTTGGCCACGTCGTTGCCAACTCCAAGATCGCCTTTTTGAGGCGGCTTTCATCTGGCTCTTTGCTCCGGTAATAAACACTGCTCCGGGGAAAATCTAGCGCCCGGCAAACCGTCTCCACGGGATGGTCTGCAATCAACTTCATCACGACCTCCCGCTTCTGGTGAGATGTGTTTGCAAAATGTTCGAGGCTTTTTTTAAAATCTCAGCTTCCAGAGTTTTTTGCCCCAGCACTCTTTCCAGCTCTTCGATCCGGGCTTGTTCCGCACTGCGACGGGTGGCGCCATCAAAAAGGCTGGCGGCATTGTTCAGCAAATGACTTTTCCACTGACTGAAAAGCTGAGGGTTGATCTGGTACTCCCGGCAAACCTCGGCAGCGGACCTGACACCGCTAAGGACTTCCAGCACAACCTGGGCCTTGAAAGAAGGGGTAAAGTTTCTGCGATTCTTTGACATGATCGTGCTCCCTTGGGTTGGACCAATATAGCCTATTCAGGTATTCTTTAGCAAGAGTGTCCAACTTTATGGGTGCGCTTCAAGACACGCTGGCTCATACGCCGGAGCTGGTCGAGTGGGCCGCCAAACACATCGACATCGTGCAGGTGATGGTGTTCATTCTGTTTCGCGCCGCGGTGCCCGAGCTTCCATTCGAGTGGTATGCGGGCGGACGAAGAATCGATTTGGGCGTGCTGGCCTACTCGGAGACGAAGGCGCGCAAGGTTGATTTGAAATCAACGGAGGTCGTTGCCGAGATCCGGAAGCGCTTTCCTGAGTTTACGCCTTGCGCCTATTTGAATGGAACAGAAAAGCCAGATTCCTTCAAATGGCTGCTCAGCGGGCGCCAGGGTTCGCCGGGAAAAATCTACGGCTACGTCGGCTCCAGATTCATGGAAACGATTCAGACGATGCATCACCTGAGCCGGAGCCGCTATTTCACCTGCACCACAAACCGGGGCACACCAACCTGGGCCGGGCGATGCTGCTGCTCGCGCTGATCGACCACGGCGTGCGCAGTGCGGCCGGCCATTATCTCGGCGCGGTGCTCAGCAATCCGCTGCGGCTGTTCAAGGGCTTGCACTATCAATCCATCATGATCATCCAGCCGGTGGATTTTGTGCCCACTGGTTTGCAGAACATGTGCGATGGCTGCCCGGACATGACTTTGTGGAACGGCGAGTTGGTCTGGTCCTGCCGCATGGAAGAGTTGAAACACTTCGGCTGCTGGGTGCGCTCTGTGCCGTGCGCCAGTGCATGAGCGGCAACCCACCTGTTGCTTCAGGTGGCATATCTCCGCCCGGCACTGTCATCCTGCAGGGATGCGGTGAAGAACTGGGCACGGTTCCAAGTTGCTCACAAGCTCCCGCGGGATGACAAGGATGAGAGCATGCCTTTGGAGGCAACAGCGTACCTCCCACGGCAGCGATAGATACACACCGACTCTGAAGCAATATTGTCCGTGCCGCAGAATTCGATTCAAAGTTGCAGTCCTGGAAGGCCGTCATCAAAAGATCCAAGTGTAGCCCAGCAACAGCGCCAGACTCACGTGAATGATGAGGGTGAGGAACATCAAATAGGTGAAGGGCAGGTGGAAGGCATGCCAGAGAGAGAAGGCACGGGCGGTCAAATCCAGGGTGAGGCGGCTGCTTTCAAGAAAAAATTTGCGGGAGAGCAAAGCCAGCAGGCTGCGGCGGCGTGCGGCGGCAAGATTCGAGACCGTCAAACGCCGGTGCCAGTGACGCAATTCCTGCCGGCGCCGGCGCCACAGTTGCAGCACTTGCAGCCAGCCGAGGCGAACCGGGCGGCCGGGTTGCCGAAAGGCATGCACGCGAAAATGTTCGGCGTTCAAGCCGGCAGCGGCCAGCGCACGCTGCAGCGAGAGAATTTCCGCATCGATTTCCTGCAACGAGAGCAGGACGCCGCGTTGATTGCGCGGCAGCAGGGCAAAGAGAAAACGCCCCACGAAGCCGCTGGCCATCACGATCATCATCGCATAGTAGCAAATCGAAGCCAGCCCGCCGAACTTGAAGGCAGTGTGCAGCGTGGCGAACAGCGGCCCGGCGATGCCGCAATAGACGTGAAAGTGAAACCAGCGGCGCGGCGTGCCCCAATTGGCCAGCCGGCGCCAGCGTTTGCGCAAGGGATAGAGCAGCGTCAAAAAACACAGGATGCCGCCGGCCACGCCTAAGCCCTGGCCGATCACGCCACTGGGCTTGAGCAGGGCATGCAGGGGGTGCAGCGGCCGTTGTATCATGGCGGTGAGATAATAGCCGCCGCCATAGCGCAAAACGGCGAAGAAGACGAAGGCGGTCAGAAAGATCAGCACAAAAAGGCCATGGGCCTGCAGCTCGCGGCGCGGCTTTTTCCGCCCCGGCTGGTGCGCCCAGGCAGAGGGAGGAGAAACTTGCAACTCCTGTGCGTTCACGCGGCCCTCCGGCTGGGAACAGGTTCGCCATGGAGCGTGCGCATTTCAATGCCGATCGTTTTCAGAAATTCAAACGGCAGGACACCGCCGGCCATGATGAAGACGGCATCATTGGGAATGACTTTGTCGGCGCCCTCGAGATCGAGCACCACCGCGGCGGTGGTAATCTCCTTCACCACGCTGGGCAGGAAAGCCCGGATCTCTCCGCGGCGCACCGCTGCGGTGACCGCCTCACGGTTGCGCGCCTTGGCGCGCGAGATGTTGCGCTGGCGATAGGACCAGGAGACACGTGCGCCGGCTTCGACCAGCATCAGGACGCATTCCAGTGCGCTGTCGCCGCCGCCCACCACCAGACAGTCGCGATGGGCGAACGCGCGCGGGTCATCGAGTTCATAGCGCACTTTGGGCAAATGCTCACCGGGAACCTCGAGGCGGCGGGCAATGCCGCGCCGGCCCAGCGCCAAAACCAGGTGAGGGGCGGTGTAATGTTCTCCGCCGGCAAAAACCTCCAGCAGTTCGTCGTGCCGCACCACCTGTTCGACCCGCTTTCTCACCTGGATCGAGATGCCGGTCTTGGCGATGATTTTTTCCCACTCTGCCAGCAGCTCCTCCTTGCGCACGTCATGGAAATGAATCTTGCCGTAGCCGGGCAAAGCGAGCGGCGCAGTCATGACGATTTTGTTGCGCGGATACTTCAGAATGGTTCCGCCGATGTCGTTTTGTTCGAGGGTCAAGTAACGCAGCCCCTTCGCTGCGGCCTGCAGTGTGGCGGCCAGGCCGGCCGGGCCGGCACCCACGATGATCACATCATAGTGGGCGCCGGGGCGGCGTGGCCGGGCCGCGATGGCCTCCACGCATTGCAGGCCCTGCAGCATGGCATTGCGAATCAAGCCAATACCGCCCAACTCTCCCACCACATAAACGCCGGGTACGCGCGTCTGAAAATTCTCATCCGTCACCGGCACCTCCACGCCGTTGTCTTCGGCGCCGAGCACCAGCGTGATGGCCCCGACCGGACAGGCGGCTTCGCAGCGGCCGTGGCCGACGCAATGATCAGGTTGCAGGAGCGCGGCTTTCATAAGCACCAGGCCCAACACTTCCCCCTCCGGGCAGGCAGTCACACAACTGCCGCAGCCGATACAGCGCTCCGGATCGATAAAAGGATGCAGCGAGGGCGGCACTTTGATGTCCTCGCGCCGGTTTTGTTCGAGACGGGCTTGATTGCGCCGGTCGCGCTGCCAGCGCCGGTGTAGCTGCCATGCCACGACAAAGACGGTCCACGCGAAGATGAAGAGAAGCTCCATATTGCTCACCGTGATGTAATCGAAATTACAAAAATGGGGTTGCTTGGCCTTGTGTGCGCCCAAGATGCGGGAGGATCCCACATGATGGCGCTCAGTTCTGCAAAATCAAAACCACTCGAGCTGGCATTATCTTTGACTACGTTCAGGGCCTCGCTGGAGATTTTTCACAGAGGGAGTTGAATTGTGAATTAATAAGAGGAGATGACAGCCTGCCCGGTCTTTTTGTCAAAGTCCACCACTGGCTGGTTTGGGCTCTGTGCGCATTTTTTGCGCTCGCGGCGAGTGCAACATTTGCTCAGATTTCACCGGGACCGCTCGCGCGGCCACATAAGCAACTCGAAGGCATGACCAAGTGTCTGTCCTGTCACGAGATCGGCGAGCGCATGAGCAATGCCAAATGCCTGACATGCCATGTGGCGATCGCGCGACGGTTGCAGGCCAAACGCGGTTATCATCCCACGGTCACCGCCGCGCAGTTGTCCGGCCCGGCCTCTGCCGAACAGTCCTGTGGACATTGCCACAGCGAGCACAATGGCGTGGATTTCGAGTTGATCGTGTGGCCACAGGGTGAAGCGAATTTCGATCATCGCCAGGCTGGTTATGTTTTGCAGGGACGGCACGCCAAAGTCGCCTGCCGCGATTGTCATCGGCCGGAAAACATTCAGGAAAAATTTGCCGATGATCCCAATGTGCAGTTGCGCAAGACCTTCCTGGGCTTGACCCCGGCCTGCCTGCCCTGCCATGGCGATGAACATCGCGGCCAGCTTGCTTCGCAGTGCGAGCAGTGTCATGATTTCAACGGTTGGAAGCCGGCGCCCCATTTCTCGCATGATCGGGCGAAATTCCAACTCACCGGTGCACACCGCCAGGTGGCGTGCGGCAAATGTCATGTGGAGAAAGCGGCGGCCACCCGGGTGGGACGGGAGACCACGGCTGCCTTCGTGCAATATACCGGTCTGACCTTCGCGAATTGCACGCCCTGCCATCAGGATCCCCATCGCGGCGAATTCGGCAATGATTGCAGCCGGTGTCACAACACCGCCAACTGGAAGAAAATTGCCGCAGGCGCCTTTAATCATGATCTGACCGATTTTCCCCTGCGCGGGCGTCATCAGAGCGTGGCATGCGAACGCTGCCATACCGGCGGCAATTTCAAGAAAAAAATCGCCCACGCCTTCTGTCGTGATTGCCATCAGGATGCGCATGCCGGCCAGTTTGCACGGCGGCCGGATCGCGGCGGGTGCGAGAGTTGCCACACGGTGGCGGGCTTCACGCCCTCGCAATTCACGCTGGCGCGGCATCAGCAAACGGCTTTTCCATTGGCCGGCGCGCATCTCGCGACGCCCTGCGGTCTGTGTCACGTCCGCCAAACTGCCGGCGCGCTGGCCGGGAAATTGCTTTTTGTGTTTCCCGAGCAACGCTGCCCGGCCTGCCATGAAGACGTGCATGGCGGCCAGTTCGCGCCGCGTGTCGCCAGCGGCGGCTGCGAGAGCTGCCATCGCAACGAGAGCTGGCGGCAGACCACGTTCGATCATGCCAGTGCACGTTTTGCCCTGACCGGCGCGCATCAGCGGGTGGCGTGCAACGACTGCCATCCGCGGGAAAAAATCGTGACGGAAATGAAGGCGGATGCCACGCCCGTTCGGCTGGTTCGCGCCGGGCCGGCGGTCACTGAACGCGTGCGCTATCGGCCGCGGCCGCTGCGCTGTCAGGGTTGTCATGACGATGTTCATCACGGCCAGTTCGGCAAGGCGGAGGAAGTGCGCTGCGAGAAATGCCACAAAACTTCACAATGGCAGGATCTGGCCTTCGTTCACAATCGCGACAGCTCGTTCAAACTCGAGGGCGCGCACGCGCGGGTGGCATGTGAACGATGCCATCTTCCCGTCAGGCTGGCGGATCGCACCAGTGTCATCAAATACAAACCAATCAAGCAGGAGTGCGCTGCATGTCATCGTTGAGCTGGAGGCTTGCCCCCCGCTGGCTGGTGATCGCGGGCTTGGGGCTTGGCCTGGAGGCCGGAGCGCAGGTTGCCACGGTGAATCAACCGCACGGCAAAATCAATCTCCCCTGCAGTGATTGCCACACGGCCAGGGCCTGGTCGCCGTTGCGTCTCGATCTCAAGTTCAAACATGAGACCACCGGCTTTGCGCTGGCGGGGCAGCATGCCACGGTGGATTGCAAACGCTGCCACAGTTCGCTGAAATTCACTGGTGCGTCACGCGAATGCACCGCCTGCCACGAGGATGTGCACGACGGCACGCTCGGCAGGGATTGCACCCGCTGCCACACCTTTCAAGGCTGGCGGGAATTCTCCAGGATGAATGCGGTGCATCAAGCCTCGCGCTTTCCGCTGCTCGGCCTGCACCAGCGCGTCGCCTGCGAGAATTGCCACACCCGCCAGGGCACCAGCCAGTTCATCAATCTCCCGCTGCAGTGCGGCGTGTGCCATCGCCAGGATTACGAGGCGACCACCAATCCCAACCACCGGGAAGCGGGTTTCTCCATGCGCTGTGAGCTGTGTCACAGCAGCATGATCATTGGCTGGGCCTCCGCCGGCTTGGGTCATCTCAGTGGTTTCGATCACAACCGCACGCGCTTTCCGCTGCAGGGCGCGCATAGTGCGGTGGATTGCGGCAGGTGTCACGGCAGCGGCCGTTTTGCCGGCACCCCCACGGATTGTTTCGCCTGCCATCAGGACGACTATCAACGCGCCACCAATCCCAATCACGTCGCGGAGAATTTTTCGCAAAATTGTTCTGTCTGCCATTCCAACGTGGGCTGGCAGCCGGCGAATTTCGATCACAACCGCACGCGCTTTCCGCTGCAGGGCGCGCACAGTGCGGTGGATTGCGGCAGGTGCCACGGCAACGGCCGTTTTGCCGGCACACCGACGGCGTGTTTTTCCTGCCATCAGGCGGATTATCAGCGCGCCACCAATCCCAATCACGTGGCGGGAAATTTCTCGCAGGAGTGCAGCTCGTGCCATTCCAACGTGGCCTGGAAGCCGGCCAATTTCGATCACAACCGCACGCGCTTTCCGCTGCAGGGCGCGCACAGTGCGGTGGATTGCGGCAGTTGCCACGGCAACGGCCGTTTTGCCGGCACACCGACGGCGTGTTTTTCCTGCCATCAGGACGATTATCAGCGCGCCACCAATCCCAATCACGTGGCGGGAAATTTTTCGCAGGAGTGCAGCTCGTGCCATTCCAACGTGGCCTGGAAGCCGGCCAACTTCGATCACAACCGCACGCGCTTTCCGCTCACCGGTGCGCATTTGGCGGTCGCGTGTGCCCAGTGCCACGTCAACGGGCAGTACACCGGCACACCGACAGCGTGTTTTTCCTGCCATCAGGCGGATTATCAGCGCGCCACCAATCCCAATCACGTGGCGGGCAATTTTTCGCAGGAATGCAGCTCGTGTCACACGACTTCGGCGTGGCAGCCCTCCACCTTCGATCACAACCGCACACGCTTTCCGCTGCAGGGGGCGCACCTGACGACTGCCTGCGCGCAATGCCACGTCAACAACCGTTATGCCGGCACGCCCACGGATTGTTACTCCTGCCACCAGGCGGATTTCCAGCGGCCGACCAATCCCAATCATGTGACGCTGAATTTTTCACATGATTGCACCGTGTGCCACACGATGAACGCCTGGCTGCCGGCGACGTTCGACCATGACAGCCAGTATTTCCGCATCTATTCCGGCAAGCATCGCGGCAAATGGCAAAGCTGTGCCACCTGTCATGTCAATGCCGCCAATTACAAGATTTTCGAGTGCATTTTCTGCCATGAACACAACCAGACCAAGATGGATGAAGAGCATCGCAACCGGTCGGGTTATCAATACAACAGTCAGGCATGCTACCGTTGTCATCCCCGGGTGTGAGGCAGACAGCGGGAATCTCAACACGGAAGAGAAAGGGCAGTGATGAGCACAAGCGGCAGGTGTTGGCGTTGCGGGGTGGTGCTGTTGTGGTTGTGTTGCGGCGTCCCGGCGCAGGCGCAAAGCAAGCCCCCCGTGGCGGTGAATCAGAAGGAGGCACGCCGGGAGTTTCGCGTGCGGCACGTCACGCTGGATGCGGTTTATTTCAACGGCGGCAGCGTGCTCGGCGTGCGCGCCGGCGACAAGGTCTGGGTGATGCGCAACGGCGAGCGCCTCCTGCCGCTGGAGGTGAAATATGTTTCCGAGCACAGCGCCAGTTGTCTGTTGGAGACTGGGGCGGCGGGCAGCCTGCCGCAGGTGAAAATTGATGACCCGATTCTGTGGGTCATCCCGCTCGACGAATATTTGAAGCGCGTGCCTCCGGCCACTGAGCCGAAGAGCAAACCGGCAGCCGCGGCCCCCGCCCGCCGGCCGGTGGTCTCCCCACCGAAAAGATATGCGGGCGGGCGGCGGCCCTCCAACAACGAGGTCACCGGCCACTTCAGTCTGCAATCTTACGGGCAGCGTGATCAAGGCCCGCAGTCCTTCGACTTTCAGGAATCCTCCGCTTATCTGCGCCTGCAAGTCGAGCGCCTGGGCGGACTGCCGGTGCGCCTGCTGGCGCGCACGCGCTCGGTGCGCCGTTCGCAGCAGCCCGGAACCGGCGTCTGGCAAACCCAGCCGGTGGCGCATCGCGTCTATGAGGTGGCCCTGGAATGGGAAGCCGCAACCTCACCGGTTGAATTCGCCGTGGGCCGCATGCTGCGGCATGATCTGCGCGGCGTGGGTTACCTCGACGGCATGGCGCTCAGTTATCGCCTCGGCCCGCGCTGGAAAGCCGGTTTGTTTGGCGGCTTCGATCCGGACCTTTCCGGCTCCGGCATGCGTGCCGCCGGGAGGAAAATCGGCGGCGCGCTGCAAATGAAAACACCGGTGCGGCAGGCAGGGGAACTCACGCTGGCAGTCACGGGCGTCGGGCAGTATCGCGGCGGTGAGATCAGCCGGGAGTTTCTTGCGGCGCAGACCGAGTTGAACTGGCCGGGCCGGTTTTATCTCATGCAGTATGCCGAGCTCGATCTCAACCGCGCCTGGCGCACCGCCAGTGGTGGCGCACTCGCGCTCAGCAATGCCTATTTCAATCTCACCTGTTATCCGCAGGAGAAAATTTCCCTGGGCCTGTCCTATGATGCCCGGCGCCTGATCCGCACCTGGGAGACGCGCACACTCGCGGACAGCTTGTTCGATGCGAGCCTGCGCCAGGGCTGGCGCGGCCAGGTGAGCTATCAACCCACGGCGCTTTATCGCATTGCAATCGATGGCGGCTGGCAGGGCCAGGGCAATGCACCGGCTGTTTATTCCGCCGGTATCATGGCGAGCGCCGCGGAATTGTGGCGCAGCGGCTTCAGTGTGAACGCCCGCTTTTCTTATTTTGGGAATGCGCTGGCGCGCGGCTATTATCCCGGTCTCGAGATTTCGCGCCGCCTGCTGGCAATCCTGTCCGTGAGTTTGGGCGGGGGCGTCTATGCTTATCGCATGACCAATCCTGCGGCCACACAAAACAATCCCTGGGAACGTTTGCGGCTGGATGCGCATCTCAACCGTGCCTTTTTCCTGAGTGCGACGGTTGAGCGCTTTCACGGCGACACGATGCGGTTCGTGCGGGGATTCGGCGAGCTGGGTTGGAGGTTTTGATCTGCCGGCAGTCGCACCGCAGGCTTGCAGCCCACTGTCATCCCCTCCCGCGAAAAAAAACTTGCCACCCCGGGCGGGGCCCGGTGAGCGATTGCATGACACGAATCTGGCGAAAGCCGTGTCCAGCCCAGCCGTGCAGGGGGCCTCACCGCAAAGTTGGTGACACTGGGCTTGCCGTCTGCACCCGCAGGCAGGCGCGAGCCGGGCACGACAACAGCAGGATGCCGCCCCTCGCGCCGCAAGCGGGCATCTGCTGCCCGCCGCCTTCCGCCGGATCACAGAATCGGGGAAAGCCTCACTTCCGCGAGCGGCAGGGAGGCATGGCCGTGCCGGCGCAGATGATCGAACGCACGAAATTCCACCGGCGCCTGCAAACCCACCGCCGCCAACTCCCCGACGCGTTGCAGCAGATCGACCGGCGGGCCCGCCAGCACGATTTCCCCGCGATGCAGGATGAGCAGACGATCAGCAAACAGGGCTTCTTCGGCGAATTGGGTGATATGCAGGATCGTCAAGGGCGTGCCGCCGTCCGGCGGCAGGCGCAGCCGGGCGAGCATGTCGAAAAAGGCCCGGCGCGCGGGATAGTCCAGCAGGGAGGTCGGCTCGTCGCAGATTAAATGGCGCGGTTGCATCACCATGATGCTGGCCAGCGCCACCCGCTGTTTTTCCCCACCGGAGAGTTGATGCGGGGCGCGCTCCCGGCAGTGGCTCAAGTGGAACAGCTCCAGCATGGCCGCGATGCGGCGCTGCATCTCCGGTCGCGGCAGTCCCAAATTCTCCAGCCCGAAAGCCAGCTCGCGCTCCACGGTTGGCGCGACCATTTGATTGTCGGGATGCTGAAACACCAGCCCGACGCGGCGGCGAATCTCGCGCAGCGCATGCGGGTCGCGTGTGTTCAAACCATCCACCCAAACCTCACCGGCGCTAGGCGTCACGATGCCGTTCAGGCAACGCGCCAGCGTCGTCTTGCCCGAGCCATTGGCGCCCATCAGCGCCACGAACTCACCCTCGGCCAGCGTCAGCGAGACCTGCGACAGCACGCGCCGCACCCCACCCGCCACGGGATATTCCACTGTAAGATCGTTGACGATGATCATGTGAAGCCTGTTTGCAAAAAGTCGATCTTTGCCCGCCGCGGTTGCACGGAAAACCCGTGCCGGTGTTCTGCAGGCATTTCATTCCCGCGGGATTCGGCCCGGGCGAAATCATCATGGCGGTCTTTTCTGTCCCCCTTTTCCGCCGGATGCCGGCCGCCGCAAGGTCATTCATGCAGCGGTGGGAAAGCATCCCCACTCCGGACCGTCCACACCCTCCAATAGGCCCCGCCCTTGAAGGGTCTACCACCTGAATTTTGCACTCCAATTGATCCCCACCGCGAGAAACGCTGATTGGATCGCGACGCCCAACCACCCTGGGGGTGGTGCATAAGAAATTTTCGGGCAAACGTGCGGTCAACCCCGGTAAGAGTGAACTGTTTTAGGGAAACGGCATATCGCATTTCCCCAAACTCCTTCAGGAGTGACCTGCTTGGCCCCGCTCAAAAAAAACCGCGCCAGATCATGAGAAATTCCACAGGCCACTCCTGAGGAAGTTTAAATACACGCAAGCTTCGAATGTCTGACGGAGTTTTGTGAACAAGTCATTTCTTCCGGGCAACAGCAAACCCGCATGCAAAATTCAGGCAGCACGACAATGATTCAACCTTCAGTGTCAGGATCAAACACAAACAATCCGCCCACGAAAGCAG
This sequence comes from candidate division KSB1 bacterium, assembly GCA_034506255.1. Taxonomy (NCBI): domain Bacteria; kingdom Pseudomonadati; order Candidatus Zhuqueibacterales; family Candidatus Zhuqueibacteraceae; genus Candidatus Coneutiohabitans; species Candidatus Coneutiohabitans thermophilus. The sequence goes on from JAPDPX010000004.1 coordinate 390,958, forward strand.
AAATCCCACGAAACAAGCCATCTCGTGGGAGGCCATTTTCGTGGGGGGGAGAAGCCATGACGCCTTCGGCAAACGGGCGAATTTCGCGATCAGAGCCTCGCCACATTCGAAAAAAGTCCTGCTTGACTTCGAACGGAACAACAGACGGAGCTTTGTGAACACTTCATTTATTCCAGAGAACAGCGAACCAGCATGCAAAATTCAGGAAGTTATCGCGAGAGGCCCTCTGTGTGAGCGTAATCCCGCCGGGACATGGCAGAGGGGGCGGTGCGCGCCGGCAAGCCGGCTATTCCCATTTCATTAGATTGCAATGATCGGGGTCAGCCTGCTCATGATAGCCGCTGAGAGTCATGCGCAATTCGGCGTGTGAGACGCGAAAGCCGGCCTCCAGCAGCATGCGATAGGCGCCGGCGTAGCGTGTGGGCGTGCGCACAGTGATGCAGGTATTGTGCTGCTGTTCCGCCCATGCCAGCAGGAGGGCCGGCAGTTCCGCCAGCAGCGCCGTGTACTGCGGATGCACGAGCAGCATGACGATGCGCAAATGGCGGGCGGTTTCTTCCGGTGAGTAAGTTTCGGTGTGGGCCAGCACGCAGGCCACCAGCATGTCGCCGGCGCGCAGGTAGAGTGTGTCGCCGTAGCGAAATTGCTGAATCAGCCCGATTTCATGCCGGATGCGCAGACAGGGATCGAGCGCCTGCGCCAATGCCTCCGCTTCCTCCAGGGTGCGCGCCGCCTCCGCGGCGCTCAGTTCGCTGTGAAAAAAAAACTGCCGCTGCGGCATGCGCGTCTCGCGGCGCACCGGCGGCACCTGGCGCACCAGATCGAGCGAGAGCTGGGCGGGTAGAAACCCAAGATGGGAGTAAAAGCCGATATTGCGGCTGCTGCGCGGCTCGGTCTCCAGCCCGATCACCTGCGCCCCCGCCTGCTGCAGCGCCTGGATCACCGCCTGCATGAGTTCGCGGCCAAGATGCCTGCCCTGATAGGCGGGCAGCAGACTCACCGGCCCGATCCAGCCCACGCCACCCCAGAGATGGGCAAAGGCATAGCCGATCACGTTGTGTTTGTGCTCCATCACCAGGCAGGCCGCCGGCAGGGAAGAGCGGTACATCTCCAGAAAGGAGAGATGCACCTGCGGCACATAAGGCCGGCGATGCCCCTCCTCCAGTCGCGCGGCGGTGAATGCCTCCGAAAGGATGTGATTCACCGCCGGCAGGTCGGTGCTTTGCATTTGACGCAGTTGATAAGCGCTCATCGTGATTTTCGCGGCGGTGGCGTTTGCTGACGGACAGGGAGATGGCAGCGGCGCCGCGGTCAGCCGGCGGCACGGCCATGATGAAAATTCCTGTGCGGGCGCGGGACACGCCGGCAGGCTCAGCGGCTGCCGGCGGTCTCCGTGCAGCTTGCCCGCGCCTCCGCCTCGCTGGCGAAGTGCGGAATATATTTCAGCAGCCCGACCATCGCAAAAATTTTTTGAAAATGCGGCGACAGGCCGAACGCCTTGAGCGTGAGATTCTGCTGTTGGGCGCGGCCCAGCAGGGTGATGATGATCGACATGCCCGCGGAATTGATGTAGCCGACCCCGCTGAAATTCAACAACAGGCAGCGCAGTTTCTGCGTGTTGGCGCGCTCGTAGGCCGCCACGATTTTGCGCTCGGCCAGGCTGGTGACATCCCCGGTAAAGTCGAGGATCGCGAGTTTGTCCTCCAGCCGGAGGTTGACTTGAATGTCAGACATGAGTCCCTCACGCTTGCGTGGGTTTGCCGCTAGGGCAAAACCAGATCATTGCCCTCATTGGGCCAGCGCGCGCGCACCTTGATGGTGTCGGGCCAGAGGTGGGCACGCTCCGCCGGCACGAAAGGGAAGGCGGTGCCGGCATCGTAGCGGCCGTTGCGATTGTCGTCGCGAAAGCCGCTGAGTTGATACAGCCCGGGAAGCACCGCCGGAAAGCTGTAGCGGCCGGGCGCCGGCACGATGGTATGATATTCGATCCTGCCGCCAATCTGTTTGGCCGTGAGATGAATATCGCCGGCGGTGGAGTCCCGCGCATCGCGCAGAGCACCGCTGATGGAGGCCAGGGTGTCGGCATTGAGCGTCCAAAACGTGACGCGACCGGTGGTGTCAAACAGCGCATTGCCATTCCAGTCGAACAGCGAGTCGGCGATGATCTCGAATTCATAGCGGGTGTGGCTTTGCCAGGCCGGCAGCGGCGCAAAACGGTATTGCAGGGGCGTGACCCATCCCGCGCGGCCGCTCACCGCCGCGCCGCCGGCATCGCGCACGCGCAGCGGCCGCACCGCACTGTCCGCGCGCATGATTTCCGAAAAGATCAGCTCAATGGGGACGTCGAGCGCAAGGTCCCGGCTGCTGTCGGCAATCGAGATTTTGACCAGGCGCGGCCGCAGCGTATCCAGCTGGCTCAGACCGTCGAATTCCACCTGGCTGCGGGCAGCCTCGATGAGATTGCCGGCTTCATCCCGGAGCGAATCCGCGGCGGCAAGATAGGTCACGGCTTGCTGTGGCGTGCAGACCGCCAGCACCTGATTGCGATTGAGGGGATGCGGCAGGGCGGCGAGCAGCGCCAGCGGGGTGCGTGTCTCTTTGGTCATCACCCGCAGCCGGGCCGGCCAGTTGCCGCGCGCCGGCGTCACCGCCTCGTCGAAACGCCACTCCAGTTGATTGGCAGAAAGCGCGGTCACTGCGGCGAGGCCGGGCGCGAGGGTATCTTCGACGGCAAGCTGAAAACTCAGCGGCGGCGCACTGTGCGCGGCGCGCGTGATCACCACATCCTGCGCCGGCACGCCGATGCTCTCCTCCCCGCGCGTGTAGAGACGATCGGCGTTGCGATCAGCCACGGCAAAGACCCGATAGCGCCCGGGGGCGAGATGGGACAGCGTGAACGTGTTGTTCTCGCCCACCTGGGTGTAGTAGTCTGCCCGCTGTCTGGCGGGATCGGGCTGGCGGCCGTTTTCGAGGATGTAGGCCATGATCAGCACGCCCGCGGCCTGCCCGTCCCGGATGCGGCCGCGGATTTCACCGCGATCGAGCGTGTCGCCGGTGGTGAAAGCCAGGGCGAAAGCTTCCTGCAACCGCACGCCGTGCCGGTCACGCACGCCGGTGCCGAGGTTGACGACGTAAGTGCGGCGCGCGCGCAGTGAATCGGGAAAGCGGATGTGAACCGTGCGGCCCTGCCAGTCAAACTGCAATGCCTCCTCCTGCTCCCCGCCCGGGCTGGGGGTGATGAAAATCGATTCTTCGAAGCTTTTGCGATTGATCTTCTCGCTGAAGGTGAAGGACAGCCGGGTGTCGCGCGCCACCCCGGTGGCATCACGCGCCGGCGAGGTGGCAAGGATTTTTGGAGGAATGTCATCGACCGGACCGCCCGGCGGCGCGCCGGTTTTGGCGCAGGTCAGGCCGGTGAAGGCGGCGGCGAGCACGACAGCATACCATTGCCGGCACGCGGCGGGGCGTCGCCGCCGGGGAGAAAAGCAGCGGTATGCGAGGGTTGAACTGTTTTGCAAGGCGGAAGGCATGAACCCTTTGTCAGGCACGAGGGCCTGCACGAAAATTGCCGATGGCGGAAAAGGCGCAACGGCTCAGTCACTCAAACGGTAGTTTCGCACGCCCCAAATCAGCAGCTCGGCGGTGACTTTCATGAGGCTCGCCACCGGCACGGCGAGCAGCATGCCCCACATGCCCAGCAAACTGCCGCCGATGAGGATGACCACAAGGATCGCGAGCGGATGCAGTTCCACACTGCGGGCGGTGATGTAGGGTGAAATGAAGATGTTTTCGATCAATTGAATCGTGGCAAAAGCGATGACAATGGCCAGCACCAGATTGAGTGAGCCGGTGTGCAGCAGCGCCATCAGGATGGCGGGCACGGCGCCGACGATCGGGCCGAAATAGGGAATGACGTTGGCTAGGCCGGCGAGCACGCCAATGAAGAAGTAGTAGGGCACCTGCAGCAGATAGAGCGCCAGCACCGACAGGCCGGCCACCGCCGCCGCCACCAGCAACTGCCCCTGCAGATAGCGGCTGAGCTGCTCCGTCATTTTGTGGGTGATGAGCAGCGCCATTTCGAAATAGCGATTGGGCACACTGGCAATCAATGCCTTTTTCAACGGGCGGCCGTCCTTGAGCAGAAAGAACACCATGAAGGCGACCAGCACGGCATTGGGCGCGGCGGAAAGCAGGCCGAGCATGAAAGCGAAGGCGTTTTGCAGGAAGCCGGCAACCAGGCTTTGCAGTTGCGCCGTCATTTTCTCATCGATGGCCTGCAGGCGCAGCAGCGGGATTTTTCCCGCGAGTTCGCCCTTCAGGCGGGTGATGATTTGCTCGAAGGCCTTGGCATCCATGGCGGCGGCCAGCGACTGCACTTCCTGGCTGATCACCGGCACCAGCAGGCGTATGAGAATGAGGCCGACCAGCAGCGCCAGCAGCAGCACGAACACCACGGCGGTGGTGCGCGGCAGGTCGCGATTTTCCAGAAAGGTGACGAGTGGATCGAGGGCGGTGGTGAGCAGCAGGGCGGTGGTCAGCATGGTGAGCACGGGCGTGATGCGCGGCAGCAGCCACACCAGCCCCGCCAGCACGGCGAGCAGCAGCATGGTGCGCGCGGCTCGGCGCAGCAGTTTGCGGTCCAGCACCAGGACGATTTTGGTGTCCGCTGCGGGCAGCCCGGCGAGCAGCGGCGGCGCGCCACTTGGCGGGGCGTGCAACGGCTGAAAGCGTGCGGCGCGCGGGGTTTTGCCGGCAGTCTTCGCCATCATAGCACGACTTCCGAGCGCTCGAGCTGGGCGCGCAGGTTTTGAATCTCGGTGTTGGTTTGCTTCAGGCGTTCGCCGATGATGAGCGCCAGTTGAAAGAGGAATTTGTTGCCCAGACGCGGCTTGCGTTCCAGCAGCCCGAAGAGATCGGGCCGGAACAGGCCGATGATCCGGGAGTTTTCCTCGGCGATTGCGGAGGCCGAGCGCGGGCTTTCATCGAGCAGGGCCAGCTCGCCGAAAAACTCACCGTCGTGCAGCCGCACCAGGGTTTCACGCACGTCGTTGCGGCTGTGTTTGCAGATGGCCACCGCGCCGTGCTGAATAATGTACATGCCCACGCCGGGTTCGCCCTCCCAAAAAATGGTCTCGCCGGCCTTGAAGTGCCGCTGGTGGATGAGCTTTTCAAATTCGCGCAGTTCGCTGTCGTTCATGTTGCTGAACAGCGGCACCTGCCGCAGCGTGCTCAAAACATCCTCGGCGGTGTTGCTTTTGCGCCGGAAAATGTTCCCCCACAATGGATTTTTCGTGGCGGTGCGGGGAGCGCCATTTTCGCGATTCATAGGATCGGTGTCAGCAATGAATGTAACAGGACAGGGCGCGGACTTGTCACGGAATTGCCGCCTGCATGGCGGGCGTGCCCGCCGTGATCATTTGGGCAGCGCAATATAGAGAAGCGGTCTGCGTGAGTCAAGCTCTTTTCCGCCGCATGCGCGCGCGGCCGCGCCAGCGTGCGGGGGAATTTCCAGTTGATTTTCTTGGGGGAATGCCTTACTTTCGCGCCATGTTTTGCCAGCGCAAGCGGACGGCGTGGTGGCTTCCCGTCGCGTTGTTCGTATTCCTCCCACCGCCCGCCTTTCCCCAGGAGAGCCCGCAACAGCTCGAGGAGTTGCGGCGCAACATCGTACAACTGCAGCAGAAGATCAGCAGCCTCGAAAAGAGCGAGTCCTCCGAGCTTGACCGGCTGCGCGCCCTGGAGGAACAGATCGATCTCATGAACCGCCTGGTCGGGCGCCTGCGCCGGCAGGAAATCAGCACGCGCCAGGAGGCCGGCGCCACCCTGGCCGGCCTGCGCGAAACCGAAGCCGAACTGCAGCGCCTGCAAACTCTGGGCGCACGGCGCGCGGTGTTCTTTTACAAATACGGCCGGTTGAAAGATCTCGAAATGCTGCTCTCCTCCCGCTCGCTCAACCAGGTTCTGCTGTGGGCGGAATACCAGCGCCGGCTGTTTGCCAACGACCGCCGGCTGCTGGCGGGAATGAGAAGCAAACAGGCGCGCATTCAGGCGCAAAATGAAAAGCTGGCCGGCGAGCTGGCGGCGTATGAGAAAATGCTGGCGGAAAAACTGCAGGAGGAACAGGCGCTGCGCCAGCGCAAGCAGGAGCGCGAAGCGCTGCTGAACAAGCTGCGCCAGGACAAGTCGTTTCACCAGATGCAGCTCACCGAGCAGCAGCAGGCTGCCGCACGCATCGCCCGGCTGATTGCCGCCGCGGAGGCGGCGTTGCAGCAACAGCAGGAACAGACTGCCCCGCCCGCGCCCGCCTCTGGCGAAGGCCGGCTCACAACGATGCCGCTGCCCACGCACCTGCCGGCCGAACCCTTCGCCGGACGCCGCGGCCGCCTGCCCTGGCCGGTGGATGGACAAATCGTCGGTCACTACGGCAGCTATCGCCATCCTGTTTTAAAAACGATCACCACCAATCTGGGCATCGACATCGCGGCCGCGTCCGGCACCAGCGTGCGCTCGGTGGCGGCGGGCAAAGTCACCACCATCACCTGGCAGCGCGGCTACGGCAATCTGCTCATCATCAATCACGCCGACGGTTACTACACGGTCTACACGCGCCTGGCGGAAATTTTCGTGAATCTCAACGAAACGGTGGCCGCCGGCCAGCTCATTGGCACCGTGGCGGAAGCGCCCCCCGGCCAGCAGGCAACGCTGCATTTTCAGATCTGGCAGCGGACCAAGGAAGCGCGCTCCCAGGATCTGAACCCGGAAGAGTGGCTGCAGTGAAAAACGAACATCCCTGGCAACTCGCAGATATTCCCTTTCTCAACGCCTCGCATGCCGTCGAGGTCCTGCGTCGCGCCCGGCAGCATCAGCGCCTTGCCCATGCCTATCTGCTGCACGGTCCGGAAGGCGCGGGCAAGGAGGCCCTGGCGCTCTATCTGGCGCAGGGCTTCCTGTGCACGGCGCGTTCCACCGGCGCCACGGCCGCGTTGTTCGCGCCGGCGGCCGCCGGTGAACCGCTCGCCTGCGGACAATGCTCCGCCTGCCGGCGCATTGCCGAGATGACACATCCCGACCTCCATCTCATTTTTCCCCGCGCCGGCAGCGCCACCGAAAAGGAGATGCTCGAAGTCCTGCAAAGCTTCGCTGCCCAGCCGTGGTATCGCAGCCGGCCCTGGGAAAACTCCTTCATCCTGATCGATGACATTCGCGAGCTCAAGCGCAAGCTTGCCATCACCAGCTATGAAGGCACCGGTGCCGTGGTGTTGCTGCTCGAAGCCCACCGGCTGAAGGCGGAATCGGCGAATGCCCTGCTGAAGATTCTGGAGGAACCGCCGCCCAACACCTATTTTCTGCTGACCGCCGTTTCGGTGGAAGGTCTGCTGCCGACCATCCTCTCGCGCTGCCAGCCGCTTGCCGTGCCGCCGGTGGCGCAGCAGGAAATGATCGATTTTCTGGTGCGCCGGTACGGCGTGGCAGCGGAGCGGGCGGCCCTGGTGGCGGCGATGGCGGGCGGCAATCTGCGCGAAGCGCTGGCCCTGCTGGGCGATGATCTCGAATCCCGGCGGCGGCTTGCCGTCGAGTTCATGCGCGCCGCCTTCAAGTTCAACAAGCCGGTCGAGCAGATGGATTTTCTCAGCCAGCTCACCAACGAGCATGACCGGCAGGAGCTGCAACAGTTGCTGCGTTTCTGCCTGGTGTGGGTGCGCGATGCCTGTGTGATCAAAGCCTGCGGCCCCGGCCAGCGTCTGGTGAATGCCGATCTGCAGGAGGCTTTGCTCGCGCTGGTGAAGAATCTGCCGCATTTCGATTTTGCCGGTGTGATCGACGAACTGGAATATGCCCTGGACTGCCTGGAGCGCTACGTGCAGCCCTGGCTGGTGTTGATGGTGTTGTTGCATCGGATCAATCAACTGGCACGCCCGGGGAGGTAATGTGCAGAACATCATACAGGTGAAATTCAAAGAGCAGCGCAAGGGCTATTATCAGAACCCCGAGCAGTACCCCATTCGGGTGAATGACTTCGTGATCGTCGAGGCCGAGAAGGGGGAGGATCTCGGCGTGGTCAAGTTCGTCGGTCTGCCGCCCAACCACCTGCTCTCCGAAAACGAAGCGCTGCGCCGCGTGCTGCGCAAGGCGACCGATGCCGATCTCGTGCGCAGCCGCAGCAATCGCATGCTGGAGAAGAAGGCCTTCGAAACCTGCCGGCAAAAGATCGTGACCCACTCGCTCGACATGAAGCTGGTGGGCTGTGAATACCAGTTCGACGGCAACAAAATCACCTTCTACTTCACCGCCGAAAAGCGCGTCGATTTCCGCGAGCTGGTGAAAGACCTGGCCGCGGAATACCGCACCCGCATCGAGCTGCGCCAGATCGGGGTGCGGGATGAAGCCAAGCGCCTGGACGGCTACGGGGTGTGCGGCCGCCGGCTGTGCTGCTCCTCCTGGATCGACCAGTTTGCGCCCATCACCACCCAGGCCGCCAAAGAGCAAAACCTGCCGCTCAACCCCAACAAACTCGCCGGCCTGTGCGGCCGGCTGAAATGCTGCCTGATGTACGAACGCGAATTCTACAACCAGGCGATTGGCCGCTTCCCCGAGCTGGCCAAGGAGATCACCACTGACAAGGGCAGGGGCACGATCATCAAGATCGACATCTTTCACGACACCATCACCGTGAAGTATCCCAACAACGAATGCGAAGTGCTGCCGCTCGCCGAAGCGCAGGACAAGGTTTACAAATGCCAAAACGACTGCGGCCATGCCCACGGCAATCGCGAAGATTTGACGGCTGCCCTGGGCGAGGCGTGAGACATCGGGCGCGAGCGGTGAACGACCGCGCCCGCCCAAACGCCGCCTGCCCACGCCGCTCCCGCAGCGCAGGGCGCGCCGGCGCCCGCCGTTTTCTCAGGCCCTGACCCACAACGTTTGAAATGATGAAAGAAGGTCCCGTGTCCGACAACCAACCCATTCTGGTCACCAGCGCGCTGCCCTATGCCAACGGCCCGTTGCACCTCGGCCACCTGGCGGGCGCCTACCTGCCCGCCGACATCTACGTCCGCTATCAGCGCCTGCAACAGCGCAATGTGCTCTATGTCTGCGGCACCGATGAACACGGCGTCGCCATCACCATCGCCGCGGAGAAACAAAACAAGACACCGCAGGAAATCGCCGACTACTACCATGTCCTGATTCGCGACGCGCTGGCGGGCATGGGCATGAGCTTCGACATCTTCTCGCGCACCACCGAGCCGGTGCACATCGAGCAAACCCAGGAGTTTTTCCTGCGGCTGCTGCACCAGGGGCTGGTGGTCGAGAAATCCGAACGCCAGTTTTATTGTGTCACCTGCAGACGCTTCCTGCCCGACCGCTACGTCGAGGGCACCTGCCCGCATTGCGGCAGGCCCGGCGCGCGCGGCGATCAATGCGAGAATTGCGGCAAGTGGATCGAACAATTGCAACTGCGCGAGCCGCGCTGCGTGGTGTGCGGCTCGGCACCGGAAATCCGCGACACCCGCCACTTTTACATTCCGCTCGGCAGGTTCCAGGACCGCCTGCGCGCCTGGCTTGACACCAAAACCCACTGGCGCGAAAACGTCCGCAACTTCTGTTACGGCTGGCTCCGGGAAGGCCTGGAGGATCGCGCCATCACCCGCGATCTCACCTGGGGGGTGCCGGTGCCGCATCCCGGCTATGAAGGCAAGGTGCTCTACGTCTGGTTCGACGCTCCCATCGGCTACATCTCCGCCACCCGCGTATGGGCCCGCAAAACCGGCCGGCCGGACGCCTGGAAGGACTACTGGCTCAATCCCAACACCAAACTCGTCCACTTCATCGGCAAGGACAACATCGTGTTTCACGCCATTGTCTGGCCGGCCATGCTGATGGGCCAGGAGGGCTACGTGCTGCCGGCGGACATTCCCGCCAATGAGTTTCTCAATTTCGCAGGCTACAAATTTTCCAAGAGCCGCGGCATCGGCGTGCTGCTGCACGAGTATCTCGAAAAATTTCCACCCGACCCGTTGCGCTACACCCTCGCCGTCAACCTGCCGGAGACCAGGGACACCGATTTCTTCTGGAACGATCTGCAAACCCGCAACAACAGCGAGCTCGCCGACATCCTCGGCAACTTCATCAACCGCACGCTCACTTTTGCGCAGCGCCATTTCGACAATCACGTGCCGCCGGCGCAGGAACTGACAGAGAACGACCGCCGCATGCTCGCCCTGCTGCAAGCCTGGCCGGAGAAACTGGCGGCGGCGTATGAAAACTACGAAATCCGCCGCGCCACCAGGGAATTCATGGATCTTGCCCGCGAGGCCAACAAATACTTCAACGATGAAGAACCCTGGCGCACACTCAAGCAGGACCGCCGCCGCTGTGCCACCACCATTCACGTCAGCCTGCAGGTGTGCAAGGCTCTGGCGGTGCTGATGTGCCCGACCCTGCCGTTTTCCGCGGCACGCGTGTGGCGCATGCTCGGTTTGCCCGGTGAGGTGACCAAACAAGTGTGGCTGAAAACGCCGTCCGAGCCGTTTCCCGCCAGCCATCGCCTGGGCACGCCCGAGATTCTTTTCACCAAAATCGAAGACAAGGACATTGCGCCGGAACAGGAAAAACTGGAAAGGGCCATTCGCATGATCCCACCTGCCGAAACCGCCGCCACCACGACCACGGCCCCGCAGGCCGACAAACCCACGGCACCGGCGCTCATCTCCCTGGAGACTTTCCGGCAAATCGATTTGCGCGTGGCCGAAGTCCTGGCTGCGGAGCGCGTGCCCAAAGCCGACAAGCTGCTCAAGCTCAAGGTGCGCCTCGGCGCGGAAGAGCGCCAGCTCGTGGCCGGCATTGCGCAGCATTATGCCCCCGAATCCCTCCCCGGGAGAAAAGTCGTGATCGTGGCCAACCTCGAGCCAGCCCAAATTCGCGGCCTGGAATCGCAGGGCATGATTCTCGCGGCCTCGACGGAGGACGGCGCACTGAGCATCATCTCTCCCGAACGCGAGATCGCCAGCGGTGCGAAGGTGAAGTGATCGAACGCGCGACCGGCGGGGGCGGCCAGCATCGCGCCCTGCCGGTTCGCTTGCGACAAGCTGTCTGCCTGGCAACCGCAACCAAAGCAAGGGGGTGTCATGGTTCCCGACGACCTGACAGGTCTTTTCCGCGAAAAGCTGCGCGACCTGGCCAAAACGCAAAAGTATGCCCGCCGTTTTACCCCTGAAGAAGAAGAGCGCGTATGCCGCGCCTTCGCCCTGGCCTTGGAAAATCCCTCCCTTTCCGCAACCCTGCTGTACGCATTGCTCACGGGGGAAAGAGCATGACGCTCGAAAAAATCATCGTCAAAAATCTCGGGCCCCATCGCGAGCTGCGCCAATTCGAGCTGGGCGGTTTGACCGTTTTTTACGGCGCGAATTTCTCCGGCAAAACGACTCTGGCCAGGGCCGTGTATTTTGCCCTCACTGGCAGGGCGCTCACCACCGGCCTCAAGCCGCCGGCACTGGCGAGTGCGAATGCCGCCAGCGGCACCGTGGGGTTGTTCTACCAGCACCAACAAAAAAGATTTCGACTCTACCGTTCCACCAGAGGCGATCTGCAGATTGAGCAGGCTGATCATGAAAAATGGCAGCGTTGTGACGAGGGCGCAGATTTCCTGCCCGCGCTCAATTTTCAGCAGTGGCGCCTGGGGTGTTTCCTGCACGAAGATGAGCTGGGCGAATTTCTCGTGCAAACACCGGCCAGCCGCCGCGAGTTGCTGAATCAATTGCTCGGCGTCGAGTCGCTGCTGCAGGTGCAGGAGCTTTTCATTCAAGTGCGGCGGCTGGCCAAACGCCGCGAGAGAACCGCGACCGGCTTGCAGGAGAGCCTGCGGCTGGAGGGCCTGGCGGATCGTGCCGTTGAATTGCAGGTGGCGAAAAGTGCCGTGGCAAAAGTGGAAGCGCGCCTTCAGGCTTTCCCGGAAACCACGCCGGCGACGGGGCCCGACGAACGGCTGCGCCGGAGCTGGGAACAGGCCAGGGCGGCGGCGCAAACACGGCTCGCGCATTTGCAGCAGCAACTCGAGTCGGTGCGCGCCGGCTTCACCCAGCGCGACGAACTGGCCGCGCTCTTGCAACAAAGCATGCAGCACTTGTCACAGCGCGACGCTGCACTGCGCGAGCTGGAAAGCCGCACCGAGTTGCGCATCGCGCTGACGGGCCGGCTTCGGCAGGTCGAGGAATTGGTGGCGGCTCTGCAAGGCTGGCAGGGCCGCGAAACGTGTCCCACATGTCAGCAACCACTCGCGCCGGCGACGGTCGAAAAGCTGCTGGCCGACTATCGCACCAAACACGAGGCCCTTGCGCGCGAACGCGAGTATGCTGCAGCCAAAGAGCATGAAGCGCGCGAAACCGTGTGCTTGCTGGACGAGCTGGCCCGCAAGCAGGCCGAACTCGAGCAACGGCTGCAGCGATGGCAACAACTCGAGGCGGAAATTGCCCTGGCGCAGGAGGAATTGCAAACCTGGGAGGCCAGGTTGGCAACGCTGGCGCCGCCCTCTCCCGCTGACGAAACCCGCGGGCAATTGCAACAAGAATTGGAAGCCCTTCGCCGCCAACTGGCCGAACTGGAACGCCAGCAGATGCTGTACGAGCAGCGCCATCAGGCGATTATGTCGGCCAACCGCCAGGTGGAAAGCGTCACCCGCCACCGCCGGTTGAGCGAATGGGCCGCCGAAGCTGTTGCGCGCACGGTGCAATCCGTTGTCGGCATCTCGTTGAAAAAAGCCGATGCCGAAATCGCGGCCTGCCTGCAAAACTTCGGCTGCTTTCGCGCCCAGCCGCAGAAAATCGATTTGGAAAAGTCGCAACTGCTGCCCGATGTCGACGGCAGGGCTTTGCCCACGCTTTCCGGCAGCGAGAAGACAATTCTTTATCTCAGCATGAAAATTGCGCTCTCGCGCCTGATGCCGGGCGCGGATTTCCTGCTGCTCGACGATCCCACCCTGCTTCTCGACGAAACGCGGCGCGGGCGGCTGCGTGATTATTTTTTGCGCCTGCTTCCCGAAAAGCAAATCATCATTTTCACCGGCGATCGCGGCTTTGCGGAGCAGTTTGCCAATGCCAGACGAATTGATTTGAGCTCGTAGTGTCGTCTTTGGACGTGAAGTGCCGCAAGGCAAAAAGAATTGGCGGTCGCCTGCTGATCGGTGCGGCTCACCCCTGGCGCGGCACGCGGTCACAACCGAATTTTCCGGACACTGAGCGCTGCCGATTCACACCGATTTTATCCGCGGTAATCTCCCCGTGTCCTGCCAATCTTCACGGTCAGGATGATGTTTTCAGGATAACGGGCATGTCTGTGTGCCCCCCCACGATGACAATCTAACGCAGACATGCTGTCTGTTGCAGGCCGGAAGCCTGTGCGAGCGGCATTGCCGTCGCAAATGAGAGTTCGTGCAGGCTCAAGATGCCATTTCCCGGAGATTTGTTTTGGGCGGCTGTGACACAGCAAACGCTCTCCCCAGTGCCATCTTTTTTCACGACGAGACAGCAGCAGTAATAGAAATTTGAAATCTCACACCTTCATTCTCATTCCCCTGTATCCCCAAAACTCACACTGCAGCCGGTCGGAGCGAGCAAACAGGTGCACTTGCACGCCCTCCGCCGCGCCTGCCCCGGCCCCGTTGTGTGCCAGGCGGTGCCGCGGGCAAGGGTCGGAGTGAATACCGCTCATGAAATCAGGTCATGGCTTGCAGTGTGCCGACATGCCCTCAATACTTCGCTTTTCACAGCCTTCCCCGCGTTAGGATTCCTATTTTGTTGGGATTCCTATTTTTGCTGAAATGGCCTCTGCACTTACGCGCAATGCCAGTATAGAAAATCAGATGCTCGTTCATGGAACGGCCGCCGGTTGTGGGGTTCCCGTTGCTCTCACTGGTGCCGTCGGCCGGTAACATCAGCATAGGCTTGCCTGACCTGGATTTGCCATGTGGAGTATGGCAAAAACTTTCTTTTGATACAGCCGGGTAATTGTCATGGTCATTCCCCGTGTCCGGCTGCTACACCTGTGAATCGTAAAAAAATCTGCGTGCAGGAGTCTGTCGCTGAAAAGCTGATAGTCGCTGCCTCTTGGGGTCAGAAATTGCATGCTGCAAAACTTTGCGGCTGAGATGTATTGGGAAATTCCAGCCGCATTTTTCAGGATGGTGTGCGGCACTTTTGCTGTCGGTGACAGCAGCATGACTCCGGGTGCAATCACAGAAATTCCGGATCGTCATCTGGTTTCAATTGGCCCGCAAAGAGGACGACGCCGGAATAAAAAATTGCCGCATATCCGAAAACGATCAAGGTTGCTCCGCTTTTGATCAAGCGCCCGGCAAAACCCGGCCGGAAGGACAAAGTTCAAAGATGATTGCGTGCACGCCGAACAATTATCCCCCGACCGGCAGCGCCGCGCTGGACAAACCGGGAATCCGTCCCAATCACAAATCTCACAGGAGCCGGGTACAAACTGCAACAAGAGGGGAAATTCGCGGCAAGCATGCTGCAGAAGACAGGCAGGGTGGTTTGACAATGATCAAAAGTTTATGACGACGGCGTGACAGGCGGCTGACAATGTTTTCAATCATCTCAGTTGTTTCGCACGCAATCACAAGGGAGATGTTTGTCATGAGAAAAATGATTTGCCGTTACCGGGACTTCGCATGTTTCACGCTTGCAGGCATTTTCTGTCTTTTGAGTTTTTCCAATTTGACGGTGCTGGCAGCCGAATCGGAAGGGCAGCAGGGCGGCCGCCGCACCGCCTCGACCATGAGCGAAGTCAACGCCATTTTGCGATCGGTTGATTTTGAAGTTCTGCTGCGGACCGACACGGAAATCAGCAAGGGCATTGGTGCGATGGAGGGAAGTTATTTGCTGCCACTGACCAATTATCTGGATTTGAATTTCATCGGCGCCGGCAAGAGCGTGACACTGGATCCGGAAATCATGATTGACTTCATCGTGGAGCGCCTGGGGCGGGGGCAAAGCATCGAGACCATCGGCCTGGAATTGGTGACGGAGTTCAAAAAGTCGGGATTTGTGCGGCAAACCGCTGCGCCAGCGCCAAAAGTGAGCGATAAAGCCGAATCGGCGCAAATGCATGTCGGTGGCTTTGTCGTGGGAGAATTGGAATACCATCAGGAGCCGGACGGCAGCTATCATCACCTGTTGGAACTCAACCAGGTCCGTATTTACTTTGCCACACAATTGAACTCCCGCGACGAGGGTACCAACCTGGGCATCCTCGCGGAATTCAATCCAGTGCCGGAGGAGGTCATTCATCAAATTGAGGAAATTGCCATTTCCAGAAATGGCATCAGCGATACGTTGCGGCTGGCGGCCCCCGAAAGTGATGAGGTGATTCCATTCGAGCAACTTTATCTCAAAATACACAATATCGGCAAAAGCGGCGTGGCTTTGACCGTCGGGCAAATCCGGCTGCCCTTTGGAATTTGGTCGGACTACACCTCCCACCGCAATTTTTCCTCCACCAAAAACAACGTGCTGGTCAATGGGTTCGCATTGAAAAAGATCGACTTGGGTATTTTGGTGGAAAAAGTGTTTCCCGGCGGATTAGACCTGAAAGCTGCCTTGGTGCACGGCCGGCAGGGCCGTACCTCGTCGCTGAGTCGTGAGGACTTCGACAATGGAAAGGATTTTGTCGGGCGGTTTGGTTTTTCCGGCCGGCGCTTCAGCGCCGGTTTCTCCTCCTATCTCGCAGAGTTTGCAGTGAATCGCAAGGTCGCCTTTGGATTGGACTGGCAGGTATCGACGAATCGTCTCTTGCTGTCGGGCGAGGCGGTGCTGCAGAAGAACAACAGAGTCAACACCACCTTTGCGACGAATTTTGATTTCAATACGGTTTCCTCCCGGGCAGCTTATGTCCAGTTCGATTATTTGTTGACTCCCAAATTGCACTTGTACGGGCTGTATGAAACGTGGCGTTTCCTCGCCGACGGCGCCACCATTGAAAATCCCGCCTACAAGGTTTTTCACGGGCTGCGGTATTACATTCATCCGCAATTCCGCTGGACGGTGGTCGAATTTGGCCGCATGTTCCACGAAGGGTTTGACAAGGGCAAATTGCATTTGTCCAGCCAGTTGGAGATGACATTTTGATGATGGTGCATTTCGGCGTGATGCCGCATGGTTTGCGGAAAAACAAAATTTAAAAGTCACGACCCACATTCCACGTGGAGGAAGTTATGAGCAGTTTTCGCCATGTTGCAACTGCGCTGGCTTTCGCCATATTTGTTCCCTGGGCAGCGACAGATGCGACAGCCCAATCGGCCAATCCCACCGCCCTGAACTGGTTCAAAGCCGCCCGGCTGGAGAAGGATCCCCAGAAAAAAATTCAGGCCTATCAACGCGCGATCCAGTTTGATCCGCTTTTTGTCGAGGCACTATACAACCTGGGGCTGGCATACAAACAGCAGGGGGATGACGCAAACGCCGAGCTTTACTTGCGCAAGGCTTACGCGGCCCGGCCGGAAACGGACGATGCCACAAAATTGAAAATTCTCATCGAGATGGCAATGACCTACAAACGCCTGGGAAAGCTGAAATACTGTGAAGAGTCGCTGAACCGGGCGAAGGAACTGGAAGTCGATCCCGCGATGCGGGCTCTGGCTTCGTTGGAGCTGGGCCGGCTGCTTTATGAGCAGGGGCAGTATGAGGAGGCGGTGGCGGAATTGCAGGCAGGCGAGAAACTCGCTCCCAACAATCGCGAACATTTCAGCAAAGTAAGGCAATTGGCCGAAACTGAGATGGCATTGCAAAAACTCTACGCTGCGGCGGAGAAAGCCAGGGCGCGCGGCAATCTTAGAGAGGCCAAACTCCTGTTGGAGCAGCTGCGCGCCCAAAAGGCCGGTTACAGGGATGTCGAAGCAAAAATCGCGGAACTGGATTCGCTGTTAAGCGTCGAGACCACGAAAATGACGCTCGCCGCCCTGTATGAACAGGCACAACGGTACGCCGCCGAGGGCAGATTGGAACAGGCCATTGCCAACTACGAAAATCTGATGCGGCAGGACGCGACTTACAAAGATGTCCAGGCCAGCTTGGACGCGCTCCGTCAACAACTGGAACAAAAACGACTCAGGGAAAAAGTCGACGCAGAATATGCCAACGGCATGACTGCCCTCAAAGCCCGCAATTGGACGCGCGCCATCCTCATTTTTGAAAAAATTTTGGAGCTGGATCCCAACTTTCTCGAAGCGCGCAAGCGCCTCGCCGAAGCGCAGAGCGGATTGGATCGCGAAAGCACCGAGACCATCGTGGCGCGCTATTATGCCGAGGGTATCGCGGCCTTCAATCGCAACGAGCTTGACGCGGCGCGGGCGGCTTTCGAAAAGGTGCACACAATCAATCCGAATTATCGGGATACGGCAGCGCTGCTGGCGGACGTGAAGAATGCTCTCCGGCAAAAAACCGCGCTGAACGCCGAAGCAACGGCGGACGCTGCCGCGACCGCGCGTCTGGATTCCCTCTACCAGGCGGGTCTGGCCGCGTTTGCCCAAAAAGATTGGATGCAAGCGGTAATCAATTTTGAGAAACTCCAGTTGTTGCAGCCCAATTATCGCGACGCTGCCGACTACCTGGCGCAGGCACGGGCAAATCTTTACACGTTTGAACCGGCAGAAGCGACCACGACCCGGCAGGCCGGCGGCGCTTACACCCTTTATCTCGGCGGCCTCCTGGTTGCCTTTGTGCTGGCGCTTGGCCTGGTCTTGTTTTTGCCAACGACGCGGGCACGGATACACCTTTTGCGCGGCAACTATGCCGCGGCGGCATTGCTTTACGAAGGCCTATTGGCACGCCATCCGTACCGGATGAAGCTTTATCCTGCCCTGGCGAATGTCTATCTGCTTCTGGGCCGCACTGATGAAAAAGCCCTGAAAGTCTTTAAAACGGTGCTGCAATTGAATCTGGCCATCAAAAACCGCGATGAGATCACCTCCGTTGTCGGGCAAAATTACTTGCGGGAAGGCCGGACGGATTCCGATGCCATCAAAGTGCTGGAGAGCGCGCTGCAAGCCGAAAAACGAAAGCAGGCACAAGGCAGGGCATAAGGAGAAAGTTGGTGCAAAATTTAAAAGAAGGAATTTCACCTATGCGTCATTCATCTCTAATTGTCATCTGCCGCCGTTTTGTGGTGGCTTTGGCAATGGTGCTAACCGGCAGTGCCGTGTCAGCACAAACCAGTGCGCGTCATGAGGCGTCCGACAGGAGTGACTTCGCCCCAATGCCTCCCTTCTCGCTCGCTGCCGCGAGCGATACGCTTCCGGAACCGGCATTCGAATTCGGTGAAATGGGGCTGGAGAATTTGAATTTTTATGAGCTGCACGGCTACTTTGACGCTCAGTTCGAGGTCGACAACAAAGACGCCGCCGGCAAAATCAGTGATTTCGACGTGCAGCGTTTCAATATCGTCACC
Source organism: candidate division KSB1 bacterium (assembly GCA_034506255.1). NCBI lineage: Bacteria > Pseudomonadati > Candidatus Zhuqueibacterales > Candidatus Zhuqueibacteraceae > Candidatus Coneutiohabitans > Candidatus Coneutiohabitans thermophilus. The sequence goes on from JAPDPX010000004.1 coordinate 409,405, forward strand.
ACCTTCAACATTTCCGAGCGCGCCGTGGCGCTGGCGGAGATCGAGTACGAACACGGCATCGAGCACGCCGGGGGTGAGGGCGTCGGCGAGATCAACCTCGAGCGCGGCCAACTGCAACTCCGGCTCAGCAAGAATCACAATCTCGTGGTCGGCAAATTTTTGACGCCCTATGGGATTTACAATCTCATCCACGATTTCAGCGTGACTTATCTGTTCACCAAGCTGCCGTTTTCGCTGTATGATAAACATCCCAACGCCGTGGGCAAAAACGAGCGCGTCTATCCCAAATATCTTGCCGGTGTGCAGGTCAATGGCAATTTCCCCCTCACCACTGGCAATGTGGAATATTGGGCGTTTGTAGCCAACGGCCCCGGCGCCAGCCCCTACGAGGCGGATGACAATGCCAACAAGGCGGCCGGCTTCCGCTTGCGCTACGCCGACGCTCTGGAAAAAATCAAAATCGGCGCCTCTTTTTATCGGGGGCAAAATGGCAATGCGGCGCACAGCCTGCAGCAATTACTCGCGGGTGATATCGAGCTGAATCTCGGCAAGCTGCAACTGCAAAGCGAAACTTCGCTGAATCAATTCGACCGGCTAAATGAGAGCCTGAAGAAAACCGGTTCGCATCGCAAGGCCGTGGGGTATTATCTGCAAGGCAGCTTGTCGCTGGCGGGCCGCTTTTATCCCTTCCTCCGCTATGACCGTTACGATCGGGACACCGCTGCCGCCAACGATGCCGAGTCGGAAGTCACCGCCGGCCTCAACATCGGCATCACGCGGGATGTCTTCGTGAAAGTGGAAAACCATTTCCGCCGCGGCCAGGCCGCCGGTTTCAATTCCCATGAATTGTTTGTCGCCTCCATTGCCGCGGGGTTTTGATATGAAAAGAACAATCTTGACAATTTGTTTGATTGCGACGGCGCTGCTGTTTGGCGGCCCACCGGTGGCGGCACAAGATTCCACCCAACCGGAGCCTCCACTGGTGGTGATCGTTCACGCCAGCGCCAAAGTCGATTCCCTGAGCGAGGCCGAGTTGAGCCACGCCTTGCGCGGCAAGGACCATCGCTTCGAGCTGGTCGGTTTGCAGAAGCAGAGCTATGACCGCATCATCAAAGAGCTGGCCCGGACCGATGACGGCACTTTTCAAAGAGAGTGGATGCAACTGCTCCTTTCCGGCAAAAGAAAGAAGAAGCCGCTGCTCAGTGAGAACCTGCTCGAGCTGGCCGTCTTAGTCGGCAAAGCGCCCCATGCCATTGCCGTGCTGAGGTGGGACACGCACACCAAACCGCCTGCCGCCTTCGGCGTGAAGGTGGTCAAAATCGTCAAAAAAAAGTAGCTCGCGACAGCAGGTGCAAAAATGTCTCACCAACAGGCCGGCGGATGACACCGTCGTCGGGAATGCGGGAAACGCCCTGCCCGCCGGCTGCCGCAAATCAATGCGGCTGGTTCAAGGCGGCATGCCTGCCGATATCAATCCGCGTTTCAAAAGGCAGTGGCATTGTGCTGGTTGCCTCCATGAGCGAAGCAGCACACCCCGCAGGCCCCTGTGGTTCGTGCCGTTCGTGCATCATTCACAAGCTGACAGTTCCCGCGTTTCCGCCTTCCTGATACACACTTCTCCCTCCGTTCCGCCCGCCGGGTGGCGCTCAGGGAATCATTGCCACGGGCGTGAGTCTGGCAATGAGATTCATCAGTTCCTGCACATGCAGAGGTTTTGAAATGTAGGCATCGACGCCGGCAGCGAGGCAGCGCTCGCGGTCGCCTTTCATGGCATAGGCGGTGACCGCAACGATGGGCGTGCGGCCACCGGTGAGTTTTTCCAGCTCGCGAATGGCGAAGATGGCTTCGAAGCCGCCGAGTGCCGGCATTTGAATGTCCATCAGGATCAAATCGAAGCGTTCATTGCGAAAGGCGGCGACGGCGTCGTTGCCGTTGCCGACGGTCACCACGGTGTGGCCGCATTTTTCCAGCAGGCGGGCGGCGAGCCGCTGGTTGATTTCATCATCTTCGGCAATCAGAATGTGCAGCCGGCCGGGCTCGCGGGCGGGGTGACGCGTCTGCCGGCTGCCGGCGTTTTCCGCGAGCTGGCGGTGGCTGGTGAGCAGGGCTTCGGCGAGATCGGTGAGTTTGACCGGTTTGGTGAGGTAATGGCGGATACCCAGCTCACGGCAGCGGACGGCCTGGGCGTGCAGCCGCGCGGGCGAGAGCAGCATGATGACGGTGCCGGACCAGCCGGTGGTTTCAATGAGGCGCGCTGCCAGCGCAAAACCGTCGAGGTCGTCGAGTGCGGTGTCGATCACCGCCAGGCTGAACGGCTGGCCGGCAGTGCGGGAACGATTGCATGCGAGTTGTGCGGCCTGGCTGGAGGCCACCGCCAGTGGCTGCAATCCCCAGTCGCGCAGCGTGGCGGTGAGCACTTGACGCAGGGTGGCATTGTCTTCGACGATCAGCACCGGCACGCCTGCCAGCTCGGCGAGGCCGGCGAAGGGGTCGGCGAGTTGGTGCTCAGGCAGTTGAAAGGCGGCGGTGAAATGAAACACGCTGCCGCGCCCGACTTCACTTTCGACCCAGATTTTGCCGCCCATGAGCGCAACGAGCTGGGTGCAAATGGCGAGGCCCAGGCCGGTGCCACCGAACCGGCGGGTGGTGGAGTTGTCACCCTGGGTGAAAGGCGCGAAAATGATTTCGTGTTTGTCTGCGGGGATGCCGATGCCGGTGTCGGCCACGCTGAATTGCAGGAGTGCGCTGGTGGGAGTGAGTTGCCGGGCGGCCACGGTGACGACGATTTCGCCGGTTTCAGTGAATTTGATGGCGTTGCCAACCAGGTTGACGATGATTTGACGCAGCCGGCCGGGATCGCCGATCAGCACATCCGGCACTTCGGGCAAAATGTGACAGATCAGCTCCAGGCCTTTTTGATGGGCGCGCAAGCCGAGCGGCGCGATCGTATCGCCCAGGGTCTCGCGCAGGTGAAAGTCAATCGGTTCGAGTTCGAGTTTGCCGGCTTCGATTTTGGAGAAATCGAGGATGTCGTTGAGCAGCACCATCAGGGCTTCGGCGGAGTCCTTGACGAGGTGCAGGTATTCGCGCTGCTCGGCAGTGAGATTGGTCTCCAGCGCGAGTTCGGTCATGCCGAGGATGCCATTCATGGGCGTGCGGATTTCGTGGCTCATATTGGCGACGAACTGGCTCTTGGTGCGGCTGGCAATCTCCGCCATTTCCTTGGCCTGATGCAATTGTTCCCGGGCGCGCTCGCGTTCCAGGGCAATCTCGGCGAGCTGGGCGGCGATTTCGATCAATTCAAAATCGCCGGGTGTGGGTGGCTGCGGTGCGGCGAAGTAGAGATCGAGCGTGCCCAACACTTCACCGTTGGCCGTGAGAATGGGAGTGGACCAGCAGGCGTGGGCCGCGCGTCTGCCATTGGCGGAGGCAGGGGAGGGCGGGGTGCCGGAGGTGGACTCGGGCAGGCCGGCGGCGGTGAGTTTGGCGGAGATGATTTGTTTTTTGTGAAAGACAGCGGCGGCACATACGCCGTGCGTGGGGTTGATGGGCATGCCGTCCAGCGCCGCCGCCAGCGTGGCCGGCAGGTTGGGTCCCGCGCCCAGGTGCAGACAGTCACGCTGGGCGTCATAACGCATGACGGCGCAGCAGGAATCCGGGACCCGGGCTTCAACGAATTGTGTCAGCGCGCGCAGCACTTCGGGCAGGGGCCTGCCGCGTGCGATCAGTTCGAGGATGTGCTTCTGGCCGGTGAGCAGCCGTTCCGCGCGTTTGCGCTCGGTGATGTCGCGAATGAGCACCTGGCTGGCGGGCCGGCCCTGAAACGTGATGGTTACGGCCACGATTTCCGCTTCAATGACACGACCATCATGGCGCACAATGCTCTCTTCGATCAGCTCGGCGATCTGTCCGGCGCCGGGGGTTCGGATGAGGCGGCAATTCAGCTTCTCCCAGCAATCGGGATGCAAATAAGCATGGAGGGAGCGCCCCACCATTTCCTGCGGACTGCCTGCGCCAAACATTCGGGCGCCGGCGTCGTTGACATAGACCACATTACCGGCGCTGAGGACGAGCACCGTTTCGGGGGAAAGATCCACCAGGCTGCGATAGCGTTCTTCGCTTTCCAGCAGCGCCTGCCGGTCGCGGTTGCGTTCGGTGATGTCGCGTCCAAACACCGACACCCCGGTGATGTCGCCAGCGGGCCCCCGGATGGGATTGAAGGAGATTTCGCAATCACAGCAGGAATCGGCAAAATCGTAGTGTTGTTCCACGGTAAAATGCTCGCCGGCCAGGGCGCGCTCGTAGAGGGCCCGCCAGGTTTGCGCCAGCTCCGGTGGGACCACTGCGAGCAGGTTCATGCCTTTGTGCAGCTCCACCCCGAAGGCCTGGTGAAAATGCCGGCGGAAGGTGGAGTTCGCGGTGAGCAGGGTAAAGTTGCGGTCCACCGACCAAACCGAGTCGTGGGAGTTTTCGATCAGGGCCAGGAGATTGGCCTCGCTGTGTGCCAGCTCGCGGGCGTGCTGGCGAAGTGCCACGACATGCCGGCGGCGCAGAATCAGCATGGCGCTGCCGACGCCAAGAGCAATCACCAGCAGAACGAAGGGGATGTGCAGAAGCAGCATGGCACAAGGATGCGAATGCGTGAACCAAGCCAGGGGATGTTCCTGAGGTAGAATAGCCGCAGTGGCGCACAATTGCGCTTGCCCGGTTCGGGCGTGCGGCAAAACTTCCCGCGTATCCACTGCAAGTGTCAGCCTGGCCTGCCGTCAGGCCGTGAAGCGGGAGGAGAGAGCAATGACAGGATGCAAGGGAGTGGTGGTTTGAGGCATCGCAGTCGCAGTGTGCCTCCCCTCATGCAGAACAGGATTGGATCGACAGAGTTTGGAAGGATGGTGTTTGATGGGCCGGAGTGGCTGAGCGCCCTTTCTCAGGCAAAAAGAAAAGAGAATCAACTGTTCTGTCAGTCTCTTGTTGTCAGGCAATTTCCGCTCATTCTGCCAGCCAGGGCCGTTGCGCAGCGCAGCCGAGTTCGAGCTGGGGATCTGCGACGCGGCAATATTCACAGCAGCCCTGTTCGCGCAATTGCCGGCGGGTGCGGTGCTGACGGTTGCTGATCTGAATCACGATGGGATACTCTCCGGTCTCCGGGTGCAGGCTGTGACGCTGCCAGCGGCGTTGTGTTTGATCCCACCAATCCAGACGAAAACGTCCGGGCGCAATCACCCAGAGCAGGCGATAGAGGGCCACGCTGTAGTCGAACCAGGCGGCCGCATTTTCCGGGCTGCCGACCGGCATGATTTGCAGCAGAGAGAGCGGCAGTATGCGGTGCAGCCGGTGTTCATATTCCGCCAGGGACCAGTGGTTGTCATGCAGCAAATCCTGCAGGTAGCGCCGCACGCCGAACACCCGGCAGAGCCCGAAGCGGCGATTGTGACAGGTCATGTTTTTGAAGTATTCCAGATTGAGCAACCATTCCTGCGCGGCGGCAGATTCGGCGCGGTGGCGGTTCAGCAATCCGGCAAATTGCCGGAAATTGAGCAGATTGAGCACCAGGGCGATCAAGCCGGGGTCGTTGCGTTTGGCATGACAGCAGCAGAAAATGCGGGCATAGCGCGGCAGGTCTTGGGCATAGGGCGGCGGGGCTGGGCGGCTGCCAGGGCCGGATGCGCAACTGTAATGTGGGGCATGTTGCAGCACATGATTTTGGCCGCGCTCGCGCCAATCGGCCAGGGCGCTGCGATTGGAGGCGACGATGTAATGCTGGTAAGAAGCGATGGGACAATTGGTCATGCCGGGGCAGAAGTTCGGACCGGCGGTGTCACCCGTTTCGTCGCCCAGGAGCAGTTCGAGAAAAGTCTTCGTGGCGAGCTGTGGCTGCGGGTTGCCGGTGGCCAACTGCAACAGTCGCGGCACCGGCAGATTGGCCCACTCCGCAGAGGCGGCCGTTTCCGTGCGATAATCGTGGCCGTCGCTGGCGTAGGCGCGCGTGGCGAAGAGGCTGCCTTGCTCCTGCTCTTGCTGCAGCTCGGCCAGTGTGCTGGTGTGCAAATCCGCATAGCCGCTCAAGCCGAAGCCGCGGCCGGCAACGGCGAGTTTGAGATGGCGCAGGTAATGAAACACGGGCCGGCTGATCGTTGTGCTGCCGGCGGGAAGAATTTTGCGCAGCGGCGCCTCTGCAGTGGCTGTGCACCTGAGTCCCGCCAGCCGGCTGCACAAATCCGGCAGGGCGATGGGCAAATTGGGCAGGCAGGCATTCAATTCGATGGATTCCCCCCAGCTCGGCTGCACCCCGGCATGCCGGTTGGCGAGCATACTCACCGGCACCTCCGCTGCCAGTTCCCAATTGTCGCGAATGCCCGAGATGATTTCTTCGGTGTCGGCGAGCGCATCCTGGGCGCTGTCGCCGAGCAGGCGGCGTGGCGGCTGGCGGCGGAAGTAAGCATACCGTGGATGTCCGGGCGCGGGCGGCTCGCGATAAAGCCGGGCCAGGGCGTCATAGAGTTGAAAGGCATCCCCGATGTCTTTGCGCGCTGTGTCATCACCGTGTGCGCCGCCCATCAGGATCAGGGGCAGGCGGTAGTTTGCATGGCCGAATTTGAAGCGCTCCAGGCTGTTGAGCAGCTTCAGAAAGTACATGTGCGACTTGTCGATTTCATCATCGTTGATCACCACGATGTCGGGCTGGAACTCATGCAGGCAATGCTCGAGAATGCCGGATTCATTGCTTTGCAGGCAGGTGGGCACGGGAAAGTAGAGCGGTCGTTGTGTGTCCGGCGGGGTGTGGTAGCGCGTGCCGGTGAGATAGTTGCAGCGCCACCACCAGTTGAAGGAAGTCTGCCTGCCGCCGGGTGCCGGGATGAAAGCCGCTCGGTCGGGTTCGCCGGTGTCCTGCGCCAGCCGTGGCAGCGGATCAACCGACTCGCTGCCGGTGACGATGAAGCGCAGCATCTCCGAGAAAACCGCGGCTTTTTTGGTGAGGTCCGCGCCCGGCCAGGCATGCCACAACGTTTCGAGCATGTAATGATTGGCCTTGTTCCGGCCCACCACCAGGATGCGGGGAGTGCGGCCGGCGGGCAAGTGCGGCAGCACCTTCAGCACCGCCGCAAGCAAGCGCTGGCCGAGCGCCACGCCGGTATCCTGTTTGGGATAGACAAAGGTGAGGGGAAAGCGCGTGGCTTTGTAGGTCAAATTCACCATTTGATCGCTGCGGCTGACGCAAATGATCGCGCGCAAGCCGGCGGCTGTCGCGCGATCGAACACCTCGCGAATGCGTTCCTCCTGCGAAACGGTGCTGATGAGAAAGCCCGCACGCTCGAAATTCACCCGCGACATGGTGAAGGGCTCGGTGACATCACCCTGCACGATGGGCACCAGAATGCGGCGGCGGTGGCTGAGCAGGCGGCTCCCAGGCACGGCCGCCGTCGCGTACCGCTCTTCCAGCGCCGCCACCACGCCGAAATTGCCGAGAAAATCATTCTGCGCGGAGAACAGCAGTTTGCTCAGGTCGCGGTCGACGATCATGAAAGCGGGGCACAATTCCTCCAGATCGAGCTCGGGCGTGATGATCTTCTCGAAGCGTGTGCGGCGGTCGCCGGCCGCCTGGCGGCGGATTTTCAGCAGCTCGCGGTCGACCACGCGCTGGCCGAGATGGCCGTAGCCGAAGATCACGAGGTGACCGCGCATGTCGAGGATGAGATTCGCCAGCTTGGTGTTGAAATAAGTGGTGTAGGTTCGGTCGACATAGACGCCGGCATACACCAGCGGGCTGACCCAGGCGGCGAGCAGGGTGAAGGCGAACAGGATTTGATCGGCACCCACCATGGCTTGCAGCAGCAAGGGCTTGCCCACCAGGTCAACGATCAGCGGCATGGCGATCAGAAACAGCCACACCAGCAGTCCGGCGATCGTGAACAGGGGGTTTTGCGCCAGCACCGCGAGATAGAACTGGCTGGCATAGTCCGGCACGCTCAGCAGCCGGCGGCAATACAGCGCATCGTTGTGCCACACCGGTGGCAAAATCAGGCTCATCAGGCGCAGCGGCATGATGCCGTTGAGGAACAGCAAAAAGGCACCGGCCAGGGTGATGCTGATCAGCGGCAGGCGCTCGCCGATCAGGCCCGCAATCTCACCCTGCGCGACACGCTCGGGCAGGTTCGGGAAGCGATAGGGCTGCAGCAGGGCGGGGAGCGAGAGCGGATTGCCGCTGTCCCAATTCAGCCAGCGGCGGCACAGCTCGGCGGGCGTGAGGTCACCGGCATGCGCGGCCTGGCCAATCGCGAAGACGAGATTAACGGCCCACCATTCGAAGAGCACGACGAGGTAAAGGCCGATGAAAAAACTCACGGCGCCGAGCAGCACGCGCGGCAGCAGCAGGTGTGAGCGCAGTGGCATTTCACTGAGGGCGCGGCGCAGTTGGGGATTGTGCTGCAGCCGGTGCAATGCGCGTTTGAGCAGGCGATAGCGTCGCCGGCCCGGCAGCACGGCGGCGGTATCGAGACGCAGGTTGCGCAGGTTGCGCACAAAAACGTAGACGATGGCCGCATGAAACAGCGCCACGCCCGTCAGCACGGTCAGCGGGCTGGTGCGCGTCACCAGCAGTCTGCGAAACAACTCATGGGGAAAAATCAGGCAGAGAATGGCCGTGAGCAGGACGGTCAGCACCAGCGCCAGCAGTGCGGCATACCGGGGATAGAGCAGTTGCTTGCGGCACCAGGTGAGCGGCAGCCACAGCAGCTCGAGCAGCAGGTAGGCGCAGAGGAAGTGGCCGAGCAACAGGCCGGCGTAGACGCCGTAGTGCCCCACCCCGTCGATAGACCATGCGCTCAACACCGTGGTTAACACAGCGGCCGGCAGGGCGGCCATCAGGTTGGGCCGCCAGGACAGCCGCAGATTGGTGCGCAGGTTTTGCCACATGGTGATCAGGCGTCGCGTTTGATGATGACAAAGGTGGTATCGTCGCGCATATCGGCGCCGCGTCGAAACTGCGTCAGCTCGTGCAGCAGCGCGTCTTTGATTGTCTCGGCCGGGACGTGAGGGTGGCGCAGCAGCACCTGGCGCAGGCGCTCGTCGCCGAACTCCCGGCCGTCGGGGTCGCAGGTCTCGCTCACGCCATCCGTGTACAGCAGCAGCACATCACCCGGCGCCAGCGCGGTTTGCACGAGCTGCAGATGGTCGCGAAAAATGCTGCTTTGCGGTTCGCCCGTCGCAGCGGTGCGCCGCTCTGCCGCCAGGCCAATGGCCAGACCATCGGGTTTCAGCCAGAAACAATCCCGGCGCCGGGAATCGAAGTGCAACGCCGGCGTGTGGCCGGCACGGCAAAACTGCAGGCCGCCGTGCGGCAGCAGCCGCACGATCGCCAGTGTGAGAAAGTAGCTGCGCTTGAGTTCACGCAGCAGATGCTCGTTCACCCGCAGCAGCAGCGTGCGCGGGTCCTGTGATTCGCGCGCGAAGATTTGCAGCAGCGTTTGCACCTTGGCGGTGTAGAGCGCGGCGGGAATGCCTTTGCCGGAGACATCGCCGATGATCACCAGGCAGCCGCTCCCCGGCGTGGTGATGAAATCGTAATAATCGCCGCCCACGCTGAGCGCGGCATCGCTGAACCCGACCACGGTAAAGCCGTCTCTCTGCAGCAGGTTGCACGGCAGCAGGCGCAATTGAATTTCGCGCGCCACCGCCAGCTCGTCTTTCGCCACCAGTTTGTCGGCCAGTTCGAGTGCGAGCAAAAAGTTCATCACCAAAAAGGCGTTGAACAGCCAGGACAATTCGCGATACCAAAAAGCCAGGATCACAAAAAGCAGAGAGAGGGCATAAAGCAGGCGCCGCGCCGGGGTCAGTTTCAGCAGAAAGGCGAGAAAAAGATTGCGGGTGAATTGCAGCAGGCGGCGCAGCGGTTTCTGCGGGGTGGCGGGTCGCGGCATGTGGCGCGCGTAAAATTCATACATGCCGCGCATGTCGACCTTGATCAGCCGCTCGATCTCGGCGGTGGTCAGGCCGCTGGCGAACATTTCATAGAATTTGTGCAGGGCGTATTGGGAGCGCTCGAGCATGCGTGTGTGCGACGGTTGTTTGCGGCGCAGCGTGGCCAATTCGCATCCGTCCGAAAGCATGAAGCAATGAGACGGCCCTCCTGGGCCGGCCGGACCGTGACCGCAAAATTGTCATTCTTCCTGCCCTCTGCGCAGTCGCGAAAGCCCCGCCCTGGCTGAAGGTGAAGCCACTTGAGAGCAATACGCAAGCGACCCGCAAGTGCAGCGGGAAGGACTGCAAATCGCGAGCGAACCTACACAGCCGCGCCGGCAAAGTCAAGCTCTTCCTGCCGGCGCGGCATGGCGCAACCCCCCAAATGCGGGAATCCTCCGCCAGCCATCCGCGCGGCGCGCTGCGGTCAACTGTGCGGCGCGCCTGCTTCTGCGGCACGGTCCGGAGAACGAGGGGATGCGGGGCATAAGGCGGCAGCCTGCGGTGAATTGCGGCGGGAAAGCGATGCGGGGCTCAGCCGGCGGCAACGCTGCCCGGCTCAACATGCACATTGACGTCGAAGATATCCAGGCCGGCGGCACACAGGTGATGCTTGACGGCATGGGCGATTTCGTGACCGTGACGCACCGTGGCCTCGCCATCGACGACGATGTGAATGTCCACCTGATATGTCAAACCGCTTTTGCGCACACGGCATTTTTCGACCGCCAGCACGCCGGGGACGCTTTTACTCACCTCGCGAATTTTCGCCGCCAGTGCAGGCGCAGGCGCGGTGTCCATGACTTCACGAACGGCCTGGCGCAGCAGGCGGACGCCATTGCCGCCGATGACAGCACACGCCAGCAGCGTGGCCCAATCGTCGGCACTCTCATAGCCGGGACCGCCGAACAAGGCAATGGCAATGCCGATGAATGCCGCCAGCGAGGTGAGAACATCGGAACGATGATGCCAGGCATCGGAGCGCACCGCCGTGCTGTTGATCGCCTCGCCCACCCGCAAGACAAAACGAAAGAGCAGCTCCTTGCTCGCCACCACCAGCAGCAGCACCAGCAGCGTGAACGGTGCCGGGGCATGATGCGGTGTCAGAATCTCGCGAATGCTCTGAATCACCAGGCCGAGGGCCGCGCCCAACAGTCCCAACGCCACCACCAGGGCGGCCAGCGGCTCGGCTTTGCCGTGGCCAAAAGGATGATTGGCATCCGGCGGCCGCGCCGCAATCTGCAATCCGCCCCACACCACTGTTGTGCTGAAAATATCGAGCGTGGACTCGATGCCGTCGGCGATCAGTGCGTAGGAATTGCCGACTACGCCGGAAATGATTTTTACGATCGCCAAACTGGCATTCACCAGCACGCCCGTGAGGACAGCGCGCATGCCCTGGCCAGCGCGATCTCGGATTGCAGTGTGCAGTTGTGGATTCATCATCTTGCTGCGCGGCTGTGTGTGCTGCATCAGCGGCAAAACTGTGCCTGGCGTGCGGGCAAAACCATGACCGGTTGCCCGGTCAAACCGCCTTTCGCACCATGCCCTCGTTAATAAAAGACGTGCCCGAATGATATCAAAATCATTCTTTCCAAAAAAGAAAAATGACCGCCGGCGGGAAAGACTGAGCACCGCTGCGCAGGCTTGGGAAGCCGCAGCTTGACACGGCCGCGATTTGTCGCTATCTTGCCGCCAGTCAATCCCTGCGATCGCTGTTGCTGACCGTGTTGTCGCTTCGCGTGATAGTGAGGAAATGGAAAATGAGTCGTGCCCTGGCATCCTACTGGTCGGGAAAGACTGTATTGCTCACCGGCGCTTCTTCCGGTCTGGGCGCCGCAGTGGTGGAGGCACTGGCGCCCTTCGGACTCTCCTTCGGCTTGCTCAGCCGCCGGTACGAATTGATGCAGGCGCTCGCCGCGCGGCTGGCGCACACGGGCAGCACATTTTGGCTGCGCGGCTGCGACGTGCGCGAGCGGCAGCAGGTCGGCGAGGCGGTGCGTGCATTTCAGCAACATGCCGGCCGCCTGGATGTGGTCTGGGTGAACAGCGGCATCAGCCTGGACACTTCCTTCCGCAACTGGAAGTGGGAGGCTGCCGAAACGCTGCTGCAGACCAACCTGTACGGTGCGCTGTATACCATCATTGCGGCGCTGGAGATCATGGTGCCGCAGCGTGCCGGCGTGGTCGTGGGCATCGGCTCGGCGGCTTCCATGCGCGGCCTGCCCTATCGTGGCCTGTACAGCGTGAGCAAGATCAGCCTGGCTTATTTGCTCGAAAGCCTGGCGGTCGAGCTGCCGGAAATTCAATTCACCATGATTCATCCCGGATTTGTGGACACGGACATCAACCGGGGCAATCCCAACCGCTTTTGGCTGATGCAACCGCCGCAAGCCGCGCGTTTGATGATCACAGCCGTGGCAAAACGCAAACGGCTTTACATCTATCCGTGGCGCATGAGCCTGCTGTATCACCTGACGCAGGCCCTGCCCACCGCGCTGTATGTGCCGCTGTTGCGCCGCCTGATGCATTTGAGCAAGCCGGCCTGACCCCCGGGTTCGACAAGTCGGCAGATGAGCAGGAGAATGCGCTCGCGACCGCGAAGTTTTCCCAAGACCGGGCACCCTGGCTGCATTGGTTTGCAAACAAGGTTCTGCGCAATGGATGGGAGCAGAATGCACGCCAAGACTTTGCGGCTGCCGCCGGCTGCCGCCTGGCTGGATGAACTCTTTTGCCGTGGCATGCAGATGATCGCGCGCCGCCAGGAACGCCAGTTTCCGCCACTGCCTGCCACGGCACCGCCCGGCGCACAAACCGCTTCCCTGTTTCCGCCCGTTGCGCGCTGCCGCAGGGAGGAAGTGCGGCGCACTGCCTGGCAACGGCAGGGTCGCATCTGGCGCTGCGAGCTTGCCTTCCCCTCCGCGCTGGCGTCGGCCTGGCCGGAGAACAACACGGTTTTCGTCCGAACCTTTGCACCGCAACCCGATCTCTCCCTGCCGGCGGTGATCGTGGTGCACGGTCTGATGAGTCTCTCGACGCTGGCGTATCGCCCCTTCTTGCAGGCCATTGTGGCTGCGGGCGCGGCCGCTCATTTCATCGAGCTGCCTTATCACCATCGCCGCACGCCGGCGGGCAGTTTTTCCGGCGATCTTTTCTACACCGCGAATTTTGAACTCACCTGGCAGGCGGCACGGCAGGCCATCGCCGATATTCGCCGTCTGACACATGGCCTGCGCGCCGGCGAGGCGCCGGTGACTGGCATCCTGGGCTTCAGTCTGGGCGCCTGGCTGGCCGCGTTGACCATCTGCGGCGAGCCGGAGCTTGATTTTGCCCTGCTCGCCATGCCGCCGGCTTCATTCAATGATCTGGTGTGGGAGGCGGCACTGGGGCGCCGGCTGCGCATGCAACTGGAACGGGCGCAGTGGTCGCGACCGCAAACCGCCGCCCTCACCGCACGCCTGGATCCTCTCAGCTATCAACCGCTGCTGTCACGGGAACGCATCGAGGTTTTCGCCGCGGCTCATGATGCGATCGTGCCCCTGGCGCACGTGCGGGCGTTGCAGCAGGCGTGGTCGCTGGTGCACGTGCACGAATATGCCGCCGGCCATCTCACCATCATGCTGTCGCCGCAGTTCAAACGTGACGCCTCCCTGGCGCTGCGGCGGCACTTGCAGCAGGGTGGCAGGGCCGCAGCGGCGCCGTCCCGGCGGCAACCCGCCGCGAAGCAGAACCCGGAGCCGTGTTCGCCTCTCCCGGCTGGCGCGCCAGCGTCTGCGTAACACGGCAACAGCCGCAACCGGGTATGCCGGATGCCGAATGCCTGGATTCACACCGCGGGTTGAATCTCTGTTGCACCGTGAAAATTGTGTCCGGAAAAATCTCCGCGGTCAAGGTGGTTTTTTCGGATCCCGCGGGGCAAATGGCATGCGCGCCTGCACACCCGGCACTATGACAACGCCGCGCAGGCATCTCGTCAGTCTGCAGAGGTTCGCGTGGTATTGCCATGCCGTTTTCGAAATTCACCCGTTTGCCGAAGGCGTCACGGCGTCTCTCCCACGAAAATGGACTGCCACGAAAGGGCTTTCCCGTGGGATTTCTGCTTTCGTGGGCGGATGGTATGTGTTTGATCCTGACCCTTGGGGTTGCATCGCGGTTGTACTGTCTGAATTTTGCATGCCGGCTTGCTGTTGTCCGGAAGAAAGGGCGTGAGTGACGTGCACGCCTGCCGGAGTTGACCGCACCTTGGCCTGCAAAATTTTGGATGCACCATTTCCTGGATGGTTGGGCGTCGCGATCAAACCGGTGTTTCTTGCGGAAGGGATCAATCCGGGTGGAAAATTCCGGCGCCTGAGAATAAATTCTCAGACGCATAACTCAAACCGTCTGAAAGCGGCTGACCAGCAATCGGGTGATCAGTCGACCTTGGCCAACTTGAAGCTTTGGGCCTGCGATTTCACTCGCAGGCAGAGAGGGCAACACGACCCTTGCAAAATTCAGGTGCGAACAAGCCGGGCTGAATCTTTGGGGTTGACATTTCTGCCATGGCGTCCGTCGGCCGTGAGGCGATGTGGTCTTGCGCCTTTGCCGGGAATTGCTATTTTTTGTATGCCTGCAGACCATCGCAATCATTACTCTGCCACCGTGAAAGGTAGGGCCCATGTTTTTGTTCGACAGTCACGTGCATTTCTTCTCCCACGATTTTTTCACTGCGCTGATTCGTCAAAAGGATCCGGCCGCCAACCTCGAGGAGGAGCTTGCGAAGCTGGCTGCCGCCGCCGGGCTGGAGCTGCCCGGCCGCCGGGTGAGCGTGCATCTCAAGCGGTGGCTGGAGGAATTTGACCGCCATGGCGTCGATCGCGCAGTAATCTTTGCCAGTTTGCCGGAGGAAATCGTGGCAGTTGGCGAGGCGCTCGCGCTGGCCGCCGGCCGGTTGGCCGGCTATTTCCTGATCAATCCCCGCAACGGCGGCAGTGTCGAGCTGGTGCACAAGCTCAGCGAGCAACTCGGTTACCGCGGCGTGCTGCTGTTTCCGGCGCTGCATCACTATCATCTGTATGACGAGACGCTGCTGCCGTTTTTCGAAGCCGTGGCGCAGCGCCGTCTCAATGTGCTGGTGCACTGCGGCATGCTGCAGATCAAACTGCGCGATCTGCTCGGCCTGCCCCGCGTTTACGAGAGCCGCTTCGCGCAACCACTCGATCTGCAGCCGGTTGCCAACCGTTTCCGACAGACGGCCTTCATCATTCCGCACTTTGGTGCCGGCTTGTTCCGCGAGACGCTGCTGCTGGGCGCACAATGCGAAAACGTCTACGTCGACACCTCCAGCTCCAATGCCTGGATCGCCACGCAACCTGCAACGCTCACGCTCGCGGAGGTTTTTCACCGCAGCCGCGCCGTCTTTGGCGCCGAACGGCTGCTGTTCGGCAGCGATTCCGGGGTGTTTCCGCGCGGCTGGCGCAGGGATCTCTTCCAGGCGCAACAGCTCGCCATGAGACAGGCGGGTTTCAGTGAAAGCGAGATGGCGCTGGTTTTCGGCGAAAATTTGCGGCGCCTGCTGGAGGGCTGAAGTGGATCGCGATTACCTGGTGGAACTGGCAGAGGCACGGCAGGTGCTTGGGGCGGGCAATATCGGCCGGGCACGGACGTGTGCGCGCCGCGCTGCCGGCATGGTGTTGCGCGCCGCGATTGGGGTGGGCCCCTCCCCCGCCTGTTATGCGCCCACTTTCATCCTGGCCCTGCACAAGCTGGCCTCGGATGCGGCCTATCCGCCGGCCGTCCGGGAAGCCGCCGGCCGGCTGGTCGATCGTTCCAAACCCGACCGCACCAGCGCCTCGCAAAATCCCGTGCAGGATGCCGAGATCATCCTGAAATATTTTGGCTTTCCCCTTTCCTGAAGGAAGGCTGCCGCGGGTATTGCGGGAGGCGGTTTTTGCCGCAACTTGCTGCCTGAGGTGCGGTGACTCACCCGCATGACATCCCGTTGCAGCCAAAATGGCGGCGCGGTTCAAGGGGAGAACTCGAGAGCAGAGCCATGCAATCGCGCAAAGCCTTGTGGCAGCGCCCGCGTGTGGGGTTGGCTCTGGGCGGCGGCGGCGCCCGCGGCCTGGCACACATTGGCGTGTTGAAAGTCTTCGAAGCCAACCGCATTCCGATCGACGTGATCGCCGGCACCAGCATCGGTGCCCTGGTGGGCGCCGCCTATGCCCTCGAGCCGCGGGCGCAGGCGGTGGAGCAACGGGCAATGGCATTCCTCACCAGCAACGAATTCGAGCAGAGCGGGCTGGAGTTGTTCAAGAAAAAAAAAGAGGCGGAAAATTTCTTCGCTCAGGTGGCGACTTATGTGAAGGAGCGCATCGTCATCAACCTGGCACACAGCCGGCCCTCGCTGGTGGGCGGCTGGCGCATTGTCAAAGCCGTCAACTTCATTCTGGCAGACAAAACGTTCGAGGAATTGCATCTGCCGCTGGCGTGTGTCGCCACGGACCTGGGCACGGGTGAGGAAATCGTGTTTCGCGAGGGGCCCATCCGGCATGCCGTGGCGGCCAGCATGTCCATCCCAGGTTTCCTGCCGCCCGTCAATTTTCGTGGTTATCAAATGGTGGATGGCGCCGTGGTGGCGCCGGTGCCGGTTCTGGCGTGCCACGAGCTGGGTGCGGAGATCGTCATCGCCGTCGATGTCGGACAAACTCTCGACGGCCTGCCGGAATTCGAAAACGTGGTGGACATCATCTTCCGTGCCAACACCATCACCAGCCGCCGCCTGAATCACATGCTGCTGCAACTGGCGGATGTGACAATCCGGCCCAACGTCGGCGGCGTGCATTGGGCGGAGTTTCGCCGCGCCAGCGAGCTGGTGGCGGAGGGCGAGCGTGCGGCTGCGGCAATGCTGCCCGTGTTGCAGCGTCTGCTGCGGCAGCGATCACGCGGGTGGAAACGGTGGCTGCGCCGCAATGGCCGGCGCCGGTCTTGACGCGGAGGCGACTTTGTCCTCAACCAAAAGCAAAGGCGCACAGCCATCCTGCCCCGAAAAGCGGCGCCGCCAGGTCCGGCTCACCTGAATTGAACAGACTTGACTCTGCCCGGCAACCCGCGAAAACCCACAACAGCGGCTGCTCTTTAACTTGGGCCGGCGGCGGCCACTCCCTCCACCCGCAGCACCACCTTCCCAATATTGCGGTTCATCGCAACATACGCGTGTGCCTGCTCCACTTCCGTGAGCGGGAAGACGCGATCGATCACCGGTTGCACCAGGCCCTTGCGCAGCAGCGGCATGACTTTGCGGCGGAACAGGCGGGTCAATTCAGCCTTTTCCTCCACGGAGCGCGAGCGCAGCACAGAACCGATGACGCGCTGCCGCCGGCGCAACAGGGTGGCGAGATCGATTTCCGCCTTTGCCCCGCCCATCACGCCGATGATCACCAACCGGCCTTTCGTTTTCAGCAGCGAGAGATTCCTGGCGAAGTAGGAGGCGCCGATGCAATCGAGAATCACGTCGACGCCGGCGCCGTTGGTGATTTTCAGCACGCGTTCGGCAAAATCGACGGTGCGATGATTGATGGCATGGTTGGCGCCCAGCTCGAGGCAGCGTTCGAGCTTGGCTTCAGATCCGGCGGTGACGATCACCCACGCGCCGGCATAGCGTGCAAGTTGAATCGCGGCGGTTCCCACGCCGCTGGCACCGGCGTGAAGCAACACAATTTCACGCGCGTGCAGGCGGGCTTCGACAAACAGATTGACAAAGGCGGTGTAAAATGCCTCCGGCATGGCGGCGGCCAGCTCGAAGGTCCACGCCGGTGGGATCTCCAGCAGCAAGTCTTGCGGGCAGCTTGCGTATTCGGCATATCCGCCGCCGGGCAGCAAACAACACACACGGTCACCGGGCTTCCAGGGCGACACTTCCGCGCCGGTGGCGACAATCACGCCGGCGGCTTCCAGCCCCATGATCTCGGAGGCGCCGGGAGGCGGCGGATAGAAGCCGCGGCGCTGCAGCAGATCGGCGCGGTTTACGGCGGTGGCGTGGACTTTGATCAGGACCTCCCGGCTGTGATACTCCGGGAGTGGACATTCGGCGAGGTAGAGCTGGCGGGTTTCATCATTTTTGACGTGAATGGCTAACACGGCGGGTATCCTTTTGCACTTGGAGCGGTCATTCCCTGCGCAGGGCAGTGCCTCCGTGCCACGGGCATCTTGCTTGCAGGCGCCCACTTTTTCGCCGCGCCCGCGAGCACGCGGCACGACCGCCGGTTTTGTCCGGCTGACGCGGATCCGCTGCGCAGCCGGCGCGGTAATTCAAGCCGCTGCAATCTACTAGGCCGCCTGACAAATTGCAAATTTTATTTCCGCCACTTTTGTGATCCTCCCCAAAAGCGCCCGCCTGCCGGTATAATTCCAGGTTAAGCGGGGAGCACAGGCAGGATTGTGTTCAGTTATTTGCTTTGGATTTGGATTGCGATGATCAGGTCATTGATGTTGCTGCCGGCAACCGCTCTGTTGTTGAGCGGTTGCTTTGGCGACGTGTCGCATGAGAACCCGCTCGATCCCCGTTCCGATCGCTTCATCAAAACCGGAGTACTGCGCGGGCAGGTGACGACCTACTATCAGCCTTTTCTGGCACTGCGCGGGGTGACCATCGAACTGTCGCCGCAAAATCTCAGCACCACCACCGATGCCGACGGGCTCTTCAGTTTTCGCGAAGTGCCGGTGGGCGAATATTGGGTGTTCGCCCGTGATCCGCGCTATGTGAAAGATTCCGTGCGCGTAACGGTGCAACAGGAGGTGCCGCAACGTGTGCAATTCAAGCTGGATGCCCTGCCGCAAATCGATGCCTTTGTCGGGCGCACCTTTCATGTGGGCAGCCTGCCGCCCGAGGAGGACGTGTATTTCGCGCTGTTCGAAGCGGAGGTGTCCGATCCCGACGGCCCGGCGGATATTGCCAGGGTGACTCTCGAAATTCCCGCGCTGGGTTTGCAGGACACCATGCAAGCCACCGCCACCGCCGGCTTGTTTGACTTCCGACTTTTTGGTTCAGAATTGCCACGGGGGGAACTGCACTCGGCCATCGGTTATGCCATACGCCTCAACGTCCGCGACCGCCTGGGCAGCAGGGCCAATCCCAAAGAGCTGATCCTCTTTCGCATCATTGATCAACTGCCCAAAGCCGAAACGCCACGCGATTTGCAGGTGGTCACGGCGCGTCCGCTCTTAAGCTGGTCCCCCATGACCCTGCCTTTCCCCTTCCGCTATCGCGTGCGGGTAACACGCGTGGTGGGCGGCGTCAGCACCCTGGCGTGGGAAAGTCCCGCACTCGAGGAACAGAATACAACGGTGGCGGTGGATCGCACGCTGGCCAGCGGCGAATACCGCTGGACGGTTTCCGTGAGCGATGAATTCGGCAACACCAGCACCTCGGCACCGGCGGCTTTTCGCGTGCAATGAGGTGCGCTGCCGGTGGCGGGAGCAGACGCGGCGGCGACCGGCAGGACTCATGGCATCCGTGAAAAGGTCGCGGCGCAGGTTCTCAATCCAATATCACCGACTTTTCCGAAGCAATAAAATTCGAAGACCAAAACAAACGCAAAGCCGCTGCGATGCAAGGAGTTTTCTGCAGGAATGGTTCAACACAAGTCGCTTTACCACAAAGATCACAGCCGCCATGAAGTTTTCCCCGTGCTCCGGGCAGGTTTTTATGGTTTGAAAAAGTGTTTGTCCGAAATCAATGACTTTGCAACGACGGTTTCTGCGGCGGGTTGGCCGTTGCTTCAAACGCCCCGGATTGTCACCGGGGCCGGCTGTTTTGAACACCCCGGCTCAACCGGGGTGGGAACGATTTCGGACAAACGCCAAAAATCTCAGCGAAACCTCCGCGGCTTCGTATCTTGGCCCGGGGTTTTTGGGGCTTTGCTTGAAAAGTTGGTGACATTGAGCCTGCAGCCCGCATTTTCATCGTGAGGGAGTGTGCCAACGCACCGGCCAATTACGTCGCAGGAATCATTACCCCCGGGAAGTTTGTTTTGAACCGCGCAGGCGCCGGGCACGCAAAGCAATACAAGTTTGGCGTCCGTCGCCTCCCCGCGGTTCACATTTGCCTGCGGCAGGAATGCCAAATTCAGGGAAGTGTTCGCATCACGCTATGACGATGCTTGCAGACCGTCAGACGGGCGATGCGCTCGCCGCGCTGTCGCGCATCAGCACCATCATCAACACGCTGCGCGAGCTGGATCCGCTGCTGGAAAAAATCATGGATATTGCGGTGGAAACCGTGGGTGCGGAACGTGGCTTCATCCTGCTCCACAACGACAACGGCGGGCTGAGCGTGCGCACGGCGCGCAACATGTCCGCGGAAAACATTCAGGACATCACCGACATTTCCAACAGCGTGGTGCAGCAGGTGCTGCAGCGCGGCGAGGCGATGATCAGCTATGATGCCCAGGCCGACGAACAGTTGCGTCACTCGGAAAGCATCATTCTCAACCGCATTCAATCGGTGGCGTGTGTGCCGCTTGCCATCAAGCAAAAACCCATCGGGGTGATTTATCTCGACAGCCTCCGGCAGCGCAGCGGCTTCACCGAGACCAGCATTCCCTTTCTCAATGCCTTCGCCAACCAGGCGGCGATCGCCATTGAAAACGCGCAATTGTACGAGAGTCTGCGCGAGGAGAACCGCCACTTGCGCAAACAGGCCGCCGCCGGCAGCAGCTTCGAGGGCATCATCGGCCAAAGCCCGAAGATGAAACATGTCTTCGACCTGATGAACAGCGTACTCGATTCCGACGCCACGGTGTTGATTCTCGGCGAAAGCGGCACCGGCAAGGAGCTGGTGGCGCGCGCGCTGCACTACAACGGCAGCCGCCGCGCCAAGCCTTTCATCGCGCTGTTTTGCGGCTCGCTGCCGGAAACGCTGTTGGAAAGCGAGCTGTTCGGCCACAAGAAGGGCGCCTTCACCGGGGCGATCGCGGACAAGAAGGGGCTGTTCGAAGCGGCACATGGCGGCACGTTTTTTCTCGATGAAATCGGCGATCTTTCCCCCAATCTGCAGACCCAGCTCCTGCGCGTGCTGCAGGAGGGTGAAATCAAGCGGGTCGGCGAAAACCAGGTGCGCCGCGTCGATGTGCGCATCATCGCGGCCACCAACAAGAACCTGGCCGAGGCGGTCCGGAACGGCACCTTTCGTGAAGACCTGTATTACCGCCTCAATGTCATCAACATCGTGATGCCGCCGCTGCGCCAGCGCGCCCGCGATATTCCGCTGCTGGCGCATCACTTCCTGCGCAAATATGCCGCCAAAAACCACAAGGAGATCACCGGTTTCACGCCGGAGGCGCTTGATTTGCTCACCGGTTATTCCTGGCCGGGCAACGTGCGCGAGCTGGAAAACACCATCGAGCGTGCCGTGGTGCTGGCCAAGGAAAGCATCATCACCGCGGCGGACCTGCGCCTGCAGGAGGCCGGGCGCGAGCTGTTTCTGCCGCAGGGCATGACGCTCGCAGAAATGGAGCGGCGGCTGGTGGAAAAAACGCTGGACGAACTCGACAACAACATCACGCACGCCGCCGAACGGCTGGGCGTCTCCCGCCGCTGGATTCATTACAAAATGAAACAATGGCACAATGGTCGCAATTGAGGGGTACGAAATCTTCGCCGAACTGCAGCGCGGCCCCTGGGTCAGCGTGTTCAAGGCGTTCGACCACCGGCAGCAGCGCATGGTGATCATCAAGGCGTTGCGCGAGCCCGCGGCGCCCGCGCGTGTACGCGAGCAACTGCGCGTCGAAGGCGAAATCGGCCGCCGTTTGATCCATCCCAACTTGCGCCAGGTTTATGCCGCCGGCGGCTTGCAGGACAATCCCTACCTGGTGTTGGAATACGTCGAAGGCGGCACGCTTGCCGAGCTGCTCCACCGTGCATTGCCGATTGAATTGTGTGTGTGGATTGCCAGGGAGGTTGCCCGCGCCTTGCAGGTTTTGCATCAACACGGCATTTTGCATCGTGACGTCAAGCCGAAGAACATTTTCGTCGCGAACACCGGCGCCGTCAAACTCGCGGATTTGGGCCTGGCGGTCGATCGTGAGGAGGCGCAGTGCCACCCCGCCGGCACCTTGGCCTACTTCCCACCCGAAATCGTGCTCGGCCAGCCGGCCACACCGGCCAGCGATCTTTTTTCGCTGGGCGCCGTGTTGTATGAGATGCTCACCGGTGAACCGCCTTTTGCAGATCACACCCAGTCCGCTTTGTTGCACCGCATTGCCAATCTCGATCCCACGCCGGTGGAAAAATTGCGGCCGGAAATCCCCGCCGAGCTGGCGGCACTCTCCCGCAAGCTGCTGGCCAAGACGCCGGCCACGCGCTTTGCCAGTGCGGCGGAATTGCTGGCGGAGCTGGAGCGTTTCGAACGGCGCTACGAGTTGCGCACCACTGCGCAGAAACTCGCGGCCTTCCTCGAAAGTCCGGAAAGTTATGTCGCCGTGAAGTATGCGGCTCCCGCCGAGCCGGTGCCGGCGCGCACGGCAGCCACCCGCACCAAGTCTGCGGCCCGGCCGCTGTGGCGTGTAGTGCCGGCCACAGCCCTGGTGCTGGCGGGCATCAGCATCGGTTTGTTGAACCTGCAATTCGATGCTGACGCGTCACTGCCCTCAAAAACGATGAACGCGGCAGAGATGACCGCACAGAACGGCACCCCCGCTGCCGACGTCCCTCAGACCCTGACTGGTGCAGCGCCGCCGGCCTCTGCGACGGCGGCAGCCTCGACTGCTGTCGCCGCCCCACCGGTGCCGGCCGCCAGCCAGGATCGGGAAAACCACACGGCAGCCGCGGTGACAACCACGACAGCGAATGCCAGCGGCCCGCCCAGCCACCGGGTTCTGCTTCTGAGTGAGCCGCGTGCCCGCGTGTTCGTGGAGGGTGATTCGCTCGGCACCACCCCGCTTTATTGGCAGCCGGCCGCTGCCACGCGCGTTTACAAGCTGCAATTCGCGGTGCAGAGCCTGCCGGTGGTGACCGCGGAAGTTGTGGCGGCCGCGCTCGAGTCCGACACCCTGTATTTCAATTTGCATGATGAGATCGGCTATTTGGAAGTGGCCGTCAATCCCTGGGGTGAAATTTGGATCGACGGCAAAGCCTACGACACCACGCCCCTGGTTGCACCCCTGGCACTTTCTCCCGGCTTGCATGAAATCAGCGTGCGGCACCCGCGCCTGGGCACGCAAACGCAGCGCGTGATCATTGCCAAAGGCGACACCCTGCGCCGCTTCTTTGATCTGTTCCTGCCGTAACCCAAAGGCGACCCCGGGCCTGCGGCCCGCCGGCCGGTCTCCGCATTTCTCACTTCTCCCGCGCCTCCTCAGCCGGGAAAATTCCCCTCTGCTGCTCTGTAACTTTCCCCGCCGCCCTGCCGTATTGGTGGCGGCCTCGTCAATCCTGCGGGAGTAAAAACCCTCGCTGTGCTGTCAAGTTGGTAAGGAGGTGTGATGAAAAAGAAGAAAGTCCTGTTGTTGGGCCTCACGCTCGTGGTGGTGAGCCTGGCCGCCTTTCTGACGTGGGGCAGGGGAAAAGGTGCCCAAAGGGAAGCATTGCCCACCGTCAGGGTGACCAGGGGCAGCATTGTGGACAAGGCGCTGGCGGTGGGCACGATCGAACCGGTTTATGAGATTTCGATCAAATCGAAAATCACCGGCGTGGTGCAGCGCATCTTTGCCGACGTCGGTGCCTATGTGAAAGTGGGCGACCCGCTGCTGGAAGTGCGACCGGATCCCACCCCGCTGGAGCTGGCGGAGGCCAAACGCAACGTCGAACTGGCGCAGGTGGAGCTGGAGAATCTGAAAAAGGAGAACATTCGCCAGGAGTCACTCCTGCAGAGCGCCTTAATTTCGCCACGCGACTTCGATGAGTTCAAGCGCCGGTATCAAGAGTCCGAGCTCAAGCTCAACATTGCGAAGGAAAAACTGGCGCTGCTGCAAAGCGGCAAAGTGCGCATCGGCACGACGCAGATCGAGACCATCATCAAGTCGCCGATCGCCGGTTATGTGCTCAGCAAAACTGTCGAGGTCGGCGATCCGGTCACGCCGCTGACTTCGTTTCAGGAGGGCACGGTGTTGATGCGCATCGCCGACATGCGGCAGTTGATCTTCAAGGGCACGGTGGATGAAATCGACGTCGGCCGGCTGCGCGAGGGCATGACCGCGGAAATCAAGATCGGTGCGCTGCCCGAGAGCAGGATCATCGGCCACTTGCGCCTGATCTCGCTGAAGGCGGAGAAGAAAGACAACGCCACGGTTTTTCCCATTGAAATCACCATCGCGCCGACCAACGGCACCACCCTGCGCGCCGGCTACTCCGCCAACGCCAGCATCATCATTCAGCGCAAGGACAGCGTGCTCACCATCCCCGAACGGGTCGTGACCATGCGCAACGACTCCGCCTGGGTGAAAGTGGCATTGCCGGACAACCGGGAGGAGGAACGGCTGATTCAAACCGGCCTGAGTGACGCCATCAACCTCGAGGTGGTTGCCGGGTTGAAGCCGGGCGATGAAGTTTTCGAGAAACCGGTGAAGAAGATCGAATGAGCGCTGCGTCCTTTTGCTGCCGCTGGCCGGGGCGGCGATTCCCCGGCACGCCGCTGCCTCGCGCGCGCCGCAGCCGTACCGCAACCCCATCCGCCGGAGAGTGGCCATTATGATACAAATGACGAGCTTCCTTTCCGAATATCTGCAGGATTTGCGCAGCCAGAAGTTGCGCACGGTGCTCACCATTTTCGGCATCATCTGGGGCACGGTGGCGATCATCGTGCTGCTCGCCTTCGGCACCGGCTTCAAGAAACAGCTTGCCATCAACATGCACGGCATCGGCGAGAGCATCGCCATCATGTTCCCCGGCCGCACCACCAGGGCGTTCGAAGGCTTTGGCCTGGGCCGGCCGATCTCCCTCCGGGAAGAAGATGCCTGGCTGCTGGCCGAGCAGGTGCGGGGCTTGCGCGCTCTCAGCCCGGAGTACAGCGGCCGCCATGCACCGGTGCGCGTGGAAGAAAACATTCTCAATCCGCTGATCAGCGGCGTTTATCCCGTCTACGCCGACATGCGCAACATCATTGTCGAACCCGGCGGCCGTTTTTTCAACGAATTGGACCTGCGCCACCGCCGCCGTGTGGCAGTGATCGGCAACAAAGTCAGGGAATTTCTGTTCGGCGAGCAGGAGGCGGTTGGCCAGCTCATTCTCGTCGGCCAGACGCCCTTCACCGTCATCGGTGTCATGCAGAAGAAAACCCAAAACTCCTCCTACAACGCCCGCGACCAGGACCGTGTGTTCATTCCGGCGTCTACATTTGCCTCGGTATTCGGCACGATCCATCTCAACAACATCATCTATCAACCGCTCGATCCCACGCGCTCCGAGGCGGTCAACACACAGGTGCGGGAGGTGCTCGGCCGGAAATACAAATTCGATCCCACCGACAAAAACGCCGTGTGGATTTGGGACACCGCGGAGATGGACAAGTTTCTTCATTACTTCTTTTTGGCCTTCAACCTTTTCCTCGGCCTGATCGGCAGCATGACCCTGGCGGTGGGCGGCATCGGTGTGGCCAACATCATGTATGTCGTGGTGCAGGAGCGGGTGAGGGAGATCGGCATCAAGCGCGCGGTGGGCGCCACGCGGCGCAGCATCCTGCTGCAATTTTTCATGGAAACGTTTTTCATCATTGCGCTCGGAGCGGCGATCGGCTTCCTGATCGCCTATCTCCTGATTCTCGGCCTGCAATTCATTCCGATCAGGGATTTCGTCGGCACGCCCGAGCTCTCGCCCGAAGTGGTGGCGATCACCGTATTGATCCTGGGTCTCATCGGTCTGGCAGCCGGTTTGATGCCGGCGCGCCGGGCCGCTCATTTGAACGTGGTGGACTGCCTGCGGGCGTGAAGCCTGCTCCGGCGGTGCCACCGCGGGCACGACTGACGCGGGAAAAAACATGTGGCGCGAACTCCTAAAAGAATTCTGGCAGGATCTCAAAACCCACAAAACCCGGGCGCTGCTCACCATCATGGCAATGGCCTGGGGCACCATCGCGGTGGTGCTGTTACTGGCCTTCGGTGAAGGTCTGAGCCGGCAGATGCAAAACGGCCTGCTCAATGCCGGCAACCGCATCATGATCATCTATGGCGGCGAGACCGGCCTGGCCTTTCAGGGCCTGCCCAAAGGCCGGCGGGTGCGCCTGGTGGAGGAGGACACCGGCCTGCTGCAGCACGCCATCCCGATGATTGCCGCCCTCAGTGCGCAGTACCGTAAGAATGTGACGCTGACCTACAAGAAAGTCACCACCACCACGGAATGTGAAGGGGTGAACCCGGCATTCGAGGAAATGCGGCGCATGTATCCGGCGGCGGGCGGCCGCTTCTTGAACGAGACGGATGTGGTGCGGCAGCGCCGCGTGCTGTTTCTCGGCGGCGAGATTGCCGGGGAATTGTTCGGCGGGGAGGATCCCCTCGGCAAAACCCTGCTGGTCGATGGTGTGCCCTTCACCGTGATCGGACTGATGCAGAAGAAAATTCAAACCAGCATGAACAACGGCCCGGATGTGCGGCGGGCGGTCATGCCCTACACCACCTTTCGCACACGCTACGGCTACAAATACGTGAACTCGATCGTGCTGCAGCCGGGCGATCCCGGTCAACAGGAGCTGGTCAAGCGTGAAATCTATCGCGTGCTGGGCCGCAAGTACAACTTCGATCCCGACGATGAGCGCGCGCTCGGCATTTGGGATTTCATCGAGCAGGAGAAGATCGGCGCGAAGATCTCGCTGGGGATTACGCTCTTCCTCGGCGCGGTGGGCTTTCTCACCCTGCTGATTGCCGGCGTGGGGGTGGCCAACATCATGTACATCGTGGTGAAGGAACGCACGCGCGAGATCGGCATTAAAATGGCGGTGGGCGCGCGGCGGCGGGTGATTCTGGCTCAATTCACCTGCGAAGCGTTGCTGCTCGCGGTGATCGGCGGCGCGCTCGGCCTGCTTTTTTCCGGAGCAGTGATCTCCGGGGTGCGGTTGCTGCCCGCGGGCGACGGGCCGATGCAGTTTCTCGGCCGGCCGGTTTTGTCGAACAGCACCATGCTGCTCACCACCGGCATCCTCACGCTCATCGGTTTGCTTGCCGGTTTCTTCCCGGCGCGCAAAGCCGCGAGCGTCGATCCGGTGGAGTCCTTGCGCTATGAATGAGCGGCGTGCGCGGCGGGGCTGCAATGGCTCGCAGGCATGAAAACCGTGCGAACGCAAAGGAAACGGCGCCATTGACTCCGGCCTTTGTGGGGGTGGGTTTTTGCTCCTCGCCTGCAAGCCGACAAAATTGCAAGCTGCTGTTTGTCAAATTTTTTGCATGCAAAAAATCCTGTTTGCCAATTTGACATTGGCCACGCGAGTGCACCAGTACGCTTGATCATTAATTTTTCCGGAGATGAAAACAGAAAGCGGGGATGAGCTGGCAGCCTGGCATGTCTTTTGTTAAGTTTGAGAAGCGGCCAGAGACGCTGAAAAAATGTCACATGCCACAACCGGGAAGCAGGGCGGCATTGCAACGATTAGCGTAATCCGGCTTTAGGATTTTCAATCCCTGGTGCAACCAAGGGCTTTTGGTGATGACGCAGCGAGTTGTTGTACGCAGGCGTTTCAGGCCAAGCAGCCCTTTTTTATTTGCACGCTATGATGAATGAAAAAGATTTCTACCGCATTCTCGGTGTGAGTGAAGATGCTTCGGTAGAAGAGATCAAGAAATCCTATCGCAATCTCGCAAAGAAGTATCATCCCGATCGCAACAAGGGCGACCGGCATGCGGAAGAGCGATTCAAGGAGATCAATGAAGCTTATGATGTTTTGAGCGACCCCGAGAAGCGGAAAAAATACGATCAATTGCGCAAGTTCGGTGCGGGCCAGTTTGCCGGCCAGGGTGTGCCGTGGGAGGAACTGTTTCGGCAGTTTGGCGGCGCGGCGCGCGGCAGTGGCACACGCTTCAGCGGCTCCGATTTTGATTTCTCCGGCACCGGTTTCGACTTCGGCTTTGGCGATTGGTTCAGTTCATTCTTTGACCAGGGCGATTTTATTCGTCGCTCGCGCGGCGGTCCGCGAACGGGCGCGGACATTCAGGCGGAAGTAACCATTCCATTTGAGACGGCCGTTGCCGGCGGTCAGGTGCAGGTTACGGTTCCCCAGGAAACAGTCTGCAGCCACTGCAATGGTTCGGCGGCCGAGCCGGGAACGCGCATCGAAGTGTGCAGTTATTGTCAGGGACGCGGCACGGTGAGCCAGGGCCGGGGCGGGTTTGCCATCAGCCGGCCCTGTCCGCGCTGCCTGGGCCGTGGCAAAATCATCACAAAGCCCTGTCAGGTCTGCGGCGGCACCGGCAGCCGCACGACCTCCCGCACGATTGCAGTGCAGATTCCGGCAGGAATCGAGGATGGCGCAACCCTGCGTCTCGCCGGACAAGGCAACGCCGGGCTGGCAGGCGGCGCTGCCGGCGATTTGCTGCTCACCGTGCACGTGGAGGAAGACCGCTTTTTCAAACGCAAGGGCGCCAATGTTCATGTCGAGATCCCCTTGAACATGGTGCAGGCAATACTCGGCACCACGCTGCGCATTCGCACGCCGCAGGGGCGGAAGGTGTTGCTGCGCATTCCAGCCGGCACCGACAGTGGCCGCACGTTCCGGCTGCGCGGGATGGGCATCAAAAGCGCGCGCGCCGCCGGCGACATGTTCGTCACCGTCAAGGTGGAAACACCCAAAAATCTCACGGCCGCACAGCGCGAGTTGATCCAGCAGTTCGCGCGCGCCACCGGGATGAAGTATTGAGCATCACCATGCCGTCCCGTGGCTGTCCGAAAACTTTCCGCCCGGCCAGGCCGGGGTTTTAAAACGGCGAGGCTTGGGGGAGATTCCCGGGAAGTTGAGGCAACAGCCCGGCCGTTGCGGGCTCCGTCATGGCAAAGCCGCTGTGCCGGCCGGCAGCCTGCGCGAAGACATTCGCAGGCAAAATAAAAGATGCCCCCGCGGCGAGTTCTGTGAGTGCGGCAGGCGCAAAACAAGAAAAGGAGCGAATGATCATGAAAAATTCATCCAAAGCGATGAGCCTCGCGCTGGTGCTCAGTGGCGTCATCATCGGCGCGCTGGTGTTCTCGCATTTCAATCAGGCTTCGCAACCGCAGGCGTTCAGCTTCCCCGTTGCCCCCGCCGGTGTGGTGGCGGCCGGTGACCGGCAAATCGCGACGCTGCGCGACTTGAACAATGCGTTCATCGAAATTGCGGAGGCGGTGAATCCCACGGTGGTGACGGTGTTCACGGAAAAGGTTTACCGGGTGCGTGAAACGTTGAGTCCGTTTTCGTTCTTTTTCGATGATCCTTTGCGCGATTTTTGGGGCGAAGATTTCTTCGGGCCGCGGCCCAGACGCCAGACGCCGCCGGAACGCGAATACCGGCAGCAGGGGCTGGGCTCCGGCGTGATCGTGAGTGCCGAGGGCTACATTCTGACCAACAATCATGTGATTGCCGATGCCGACACGATCTACATTCGCACCATGGATGGGCGGACGATTGCCGCCAAAGTCGTGGGCGCCGATCCCAAGACCGACATTGCCGTGCTCAAAGTCGAGGCGAAAAATCTGCCGGTGATCAAGAAGGGCGACAGCGACCGGCTGCGCGTCGGCGAATGGGTGCTGGCGATTGGCAGCCCGCTCAGCCCCAACCTGGCGCACACCGTGACCCAGGGTATTGTCAGCGCCAAGGGCCGCTCCAACGTCGGGCTGGCGGATTATGAGGATTTCATTCAAACCGACGCCGCCATCAATCCTGGCAACTCCGGCGGGGCGCTGGTCAATCTCGATGGCGAGCTGGTGGGCATCAACACCGCGATCGCCAGCCGCAGCGGCGGCTTTCAGGGAATCGGTTTTGCCGTGCCGATCAACATGGCGGAAAACGTGATGCAGTCGCTGATCAAGCACGGCAAAGTCGTACGCGGCTGGCTCGGCGTGTCGATTCAAGACCTCAACGAGGCCATGGCCAGGGCCATGAAGCTGAAAAACACCGAGGGCGCACTGGTGGGGGAAGTGGTGGAGAACAGCCCGGCCGAAAAGGCCGGTTTTCAGGAGGGCGACGTAATTCTCGAAATGGAGGGCAGGAAAATCAGGAATGCCGCGCAGCTTCGCAACCATGTCGCCACCACCGCGCCGGGCACGGCGGTGAAATTCAAAATTCTGCGTGAGGGCCGGGAGCACATGCTGACGGCCACGCTTGGCGAGCTGCCGGCCGACAGGAAGGCGCCCCAGGTCAAACAATCCTTGCAGGAGTTGCTGGGTTTCTCCGTGACCGAGCTGAACCGTGAGCTGGCGGAACAATACGACCTTGGGACGAATGTGAAAGGCGTGGTGGTGACCGCAATCGACCAGGCCAGCCCGGCTTTTCGCGCCGGCTTGCGCAAAGGCGACCTGATCCGCTCGGTCAACCGCAAGCGCGTACAAACTGTTGCCGATTTCAATGCCGCGCTCGCCGGCGCCAGCAAGGGTGACACGGTGCTCCTGCATTTGACCCGGCGGGACGGCAATCTGTTCATCGCTTTTGAGCTGTGAGTTCTTGTGGTTCATTGATCAAACGTCGTGCTGAAGCGCAGGCGACAGGGTGGAGGCGCGCCGCGCAGCACCGGTGCGGCGCCCCCTTCGCCCCTGCTGCTGTCCGCGCGCCGTTTTTTTACATGACAGCTCGCCTTGCGCGATCTGCAACGGCTTGAGCATTGGATGTTGCTTCACACCAGGGCCGTTGCCAGTCACGGCCCAGCCGTGATGGAACGGACATGTTTTTACCCGGTCGGTGACCAGGGCGGCCGCAACCGCCTGTCGCCCCGGTCCAGCTTGCGATAAATTGAGAGAGAAAGGAGGAGAGATTTATGGCAATCATGCGTTGGAATCCCACCCGGGAACTGGCACGGCTGGAGGAAGATTTCGATCGTTTCTTTAGAAACTTCCTTTCAGACGAGATGCTTGAAACCTCATTGACGCTCGGCGCGTGGGAGCCGGCCGTGGACATCCACGAAACCGACGACCACTACGCGATCACGGCCGAGCTGCCCGGCCTGAGCAGGGAAAATTTCAAAGTCAGCTACAATCAGGACGTGTTGACCATCACCGGTGAACGGAAACAGGTGGAGGAGAAGGGCAGAACCTATCATCGTCGTGAACGCAACTTCGGCAAGTTCGAGCGCTCCTTCCGCCTGCCGGCCAATATCGTCGCCGAGAAGATTGAGGCCAGCTTCAAGGACGGGGTGCTGACCTTGATTCTGCCGAAGGCCGAGGAAGCGCGGCCCAAACACATTGCGGTCAAAGCCAGTTAGTCCGGAGGCGAAGCGCAGACTTGCGGCGCGCCCGCCACATGCGGCCCGCAAGCCTGCGCCGCCCGTGCGGGGAGAATGATCATGGCAAAGAATTATTATGTGATTCTCGGCGTTGCTGCCGATGCCACCCAGGAGCAGATCAAATCAGCCTACCGCCAGTTGGCAATGAGATATCACCCCGATTACTATGGCGAAGATGCCGGCCCCTTTCTCGCCATCCAGGAGGCCTATTCCGTGCTGGGCAATCCCGGGCGCCGGCTGGCTTATGACCTCATGTCCCACAAGCAGGAACTCCCCGCTGCCCCTGCAGCACCGGTGACGGAAGTTTTTCGGGAAAGCGTAACGGAAGTGCCGCGCCCGCCACGGACTGCGCGCGTCGAACCGCTGGTGCCGGAGCAGGATCACGACACCATTGGCCGCATTTCCATGCAGCAGTCATTCCAGACCTTCCTGCCCTCGTTCGATGAAATTTTCGACCGCTTGTGGAGCAACTTTCGCAGCCTGGAGCGGCCCGCAGCCGAACGAAGCGAAAGCCTGCAGGTGGAGATTCCGATTACTCCGTTGCAAGCTTGGCACGGCGGGTTGGTTCGCATATTGGTGCCGGCCCGGGCGCGATGTCCGATGTGCCGGGGTGCGGGCTGGCTGGGGCCGCACGAGTGCTGGCGCTGCGGCGGCGAAGGCGGGTTGTCCGGAGAATTTCCCGTGTTCATTGACCTGCCTGCCGGCACGCCCGACAACTACACGGTGCGGATATCATTGCGGCGCTATGGCAACCACAATTTTTATTTGACTGCGATTTTCAAGGTGAGCGGAAAGGCCGGGTGAGAACGGCGCCCATGCAATTCGTGTTCGGGTGAAACCGCCGGCCTGCACACCCGCCCGCTGGCGGGGCGTCGCGCAGGTGTCCGCCTGACTTGGTTTCACCGGTTTTTGTGTTTATCTTCACGTCCGCCTTCGCGGCAGATGGCAAAAGCGCGGACACAAGCAAAAACATGGTCGCGCGGGCAGGCCGCGGCA
Organism: candidate division KSB1 bacterium; assembly: GCA_034506255.1. Lineage (NCBI taxonomy): Bacteria > Pseudomonadati > Candidatus Zhuqueibacterales > Candidatus Zhuqueibacteraceae > Candidatus Coneutiohabitans > Candidatus Coneutiohabitans thermophilus. The sequence continues at coordinate 441,720 of JAPDPX010000004.1, forward strand.
CAACCCTCAATCACAAATTTTGACACATGGGCATTACCGCGCACACTCCGGCGGCCGCGCCGAAAGTTTTGCTCATCCAGCCGCCGGTCGAAGACTTTTACCAAACCAGCATTCGCACGCTGCCGGTTGGCCTGCTTTATCTCGCCGGAGCACTGCGGCAAAACGGCATCGCCGTGGAGATACTCGATTGCCAGGCCACGCCGCGGAAAAACAGCATCCCGCCGCCACCGGAATTTGCCCATCTCGAGCGTTACTATCAGCCCGGCAATTTGAGTCCCTGGAAACTTTACAGCCAATACCGGCATTACGGTTTGCCGTGGGAGGACATCCGCGAGCACATTCGCCGTTCCGGCGCCGAAGTGATCGGCATCTCCTCGCTGTTCACACCGTTTTATCGCGAAGCCTTGCGGGTGGCGGCGCTGGCAAAGGAAGTTGATCGCAGCCGGCCGGTGATTCTGGGCGGCGCGCATGTCAACGCCTGCCCGGCGCAGGTGCTTGCAGATCCCAACGTCGATTTCATCCTCCTGGGCGAAGGCGAGCGCACCCTGCCGGCGTTGGTGTGCGCACTGCTGGAAGACCGGCTCGCCAACCTGGCGGGGGTGCGTGGCATCGGCTACAAAGTGAACGGCAACCTGCGCCTGCCGGAACACGGCGATTTGATTGAAGACCTGGATTCCCTGCCGCTGCCGGCACGCGAGCTGATTGAGGCCGGGCACTACTGTCTCGGGCGCAAACGCCTGACCATGCTGATCACCAGCCGCGGCTGTCCCTATCACTGCACTTTCTGCTCGATCTTCCTCACCGCCGGCCGGCGCTTTCGCGTGCGTTCACTCCACCGCATCATCGATGAAATGAAGCTGTGCCGCGAACGCCTGGGCATCGAGGTGTTCGATATTGAGGATGACAATTTCACCTTCGATCAAAAGCGCGCCAGCCGCCTGCTCGCGGCGATTCGCGAAGAGTTCGGCCCGGATCAAATCGAACTGCTGGCGATGAACGGCCTCTCTGCCGCCAACCTGAGCGAGAACCTGCTGGTGGAAATGAAGGCCGCCGGTTTTCGCGCACTCAATCTTGCCCTGGTCACCAACGACGCGCAACGCCAGCGCGCGCTCAAGCGCCCCGGCGCCACGCCGCATTTTGACCGCATCGTCAGCCGCGGCGCCGCGCTGGGTTTTCAGCAGGTGAATTACCTCATTCTCGGCCTGCCGGGTGCCACCCTGGCCGAAATGATCGGCGCGATCATTCATCTCATGGAACGGCCGGTGTTGATCGGCCCGAGTGTGTTTTATGCCACACCCGGCACCGCGAGCTATGAACAGTGCCGCGCCGCGGGCTTGCTCCCCTCGCCCGAACTGGCGCTGCAACGGTCGAGCTGTTTCCCGGTGGAGACGGCGGAATTTTCCCGTCGGGATTTGGTGACATTGTTTCGCCTCTGCCGGCTGTTGAATTTCCTCAAGGCGCAGCTCGCGCGGCTGGCAGAGGACAACGGCAAAACGGCGCCCGCGTGGGAGACCGTGTTCACGTTTCCGCCCGCCATGACCGCACTGCCGCGGCCGGGCGGATGTTACACCTTCCCGCGCAAACTCAGCGCCGCCGAAATCGGCGGCTGGCTGGCGGCCGCAACCTTCTGTCATCGGACTTTTCTCGGCATGCGCCTGCGGCGCCGCAGCAATGCGGGCTTTTGTTATCAGGTTTATGAAGAGGAATTCTCCCCGCAGGTGCTCGCACTTTTCCTGCAGGAAGCCGAGGGCAGGGAAATCTGCAGTGGGAACAACGTGCGCATCAAAATCACAACAGAATCACTTGCCGGCATCCCCCATGTGAATCTCCCGTGAAATTGCAGTCCCGCGAAATTGTGCCCGGTTGATTTCGTTCCGGCTTCAATTTCATGCATGATCTGTCACCGGCCCGCGGTGGCAGAGCGGGATCACGTTTCTCAAACTTTTCAATCTCGCCCGCCATTGACTTGCGCTGCCTCCCACGCCAAAATCGCCTTCTTGCGCAGCGGTCCGCCCCCGTAGTTGCCGGTCTCACCCACCTTGCGCACCACGCGATGGCACGGAATGAGAAATGACACTGGATTGCTGGCCACCGCATTGCCCACCGCCCGCGCGGCGCGGGGCATGCCGAGTTGCTTCGCCAGGTCTTCATATGACACCACCGCCCCGCGCGGGATGCGCAGCAACGCCTCCCAAACTTTGATTTGAAAGTTGGTGCCTTTGACGAACAAGTGTAGCGGCGCGCTTTTCTTTCCGGCAGCCGGCGCGAAAATGCGCGCCAACAACGGCGCCGTGGCAGCCGGTGCTTCGCGCAAGACTGCCAGGGGCCAGTTGGCCTTGAGTTGGTTGAGCGCCGCTCTGCGCTGCCCGCCGGTCACGAAATAGAGTCCGCAAATGCCGCGATTGGTGGCTGCCAGCAAACACTCGCCGAAGGGCGAGGCATGAAAACCGTAATCGATGTGCAGACCCCGGCCGGCGCTTTTGAATTCCCCCGGCGTTACGGCTTCACACGCCACGAACAAATCATGCAAGCGGCCGGGGCTGGACAAACCGGCTTCGTAGGTCACCTGCAACAGGCTGTTGGACTGCGCCAGCAGTTTTTTGGCATATTCCTTGGTCAGGAACTGCAAAAAGCGCTTCGGGCTGATGCCGACCCAGCGGCGGAACAAACGCTGGAAGTGATGCTCGCTGAGATGGACGCTGCGCGCGATTCGCTGCAGACTGGGCTGGCGGCGGAAGTTGTTGTGGACGAAACGAATCGCCTGCTCGATGCGGCGATAATCCGCCGCCTGCCGGGAAAAATGGCTTGCTGGCATGACGGGCTCCTTTGGTTGCCGGCCAAGATAACGAGACGCGGGCCGCGATGCCACCCGCTTCTTGCGCAGTTGCAGGCCTCACCACTCGCCGGAAAGCGACAGCGAGAAATTGCGAATCTCACTCAGATTGCGTTCCACCACGGTGTAGTTGTAGTTGATCGCGTTTTTGACCTGCAGCAGCAGTGCGAATTGCCGCCAGGTGTAGCGGACGCGCAGATCCAGCACTTTCTGCGGCACGCGCTCATCCCCGGCAAAAAAGGAAACCTGCTCGAAACGGGAAGCATGGCGATAATCCGCCTCGAACGTCCACGGCCCGAGATGCACTGCCGGCGAGACGAATGTGCTCCAGCGCGGGCGATAAGGCAGGGCTTCATCAATTTCGAGATTGTACAAGGGATCCGCCACCAGACTGCGGGAATCCAGATAGGTGACATGGCCGCGCAGCCCCAGACGGTTGCGCCAGAAGCGCAGATGGACCTCCGCCTCCACGCCCTGCACGCGCGCATGCGTCAGGTTGCGAAACTGCAATTCCAGCCGCTGCGTGCTGATCGACAGCAACTCGATGAGATCGTAATAATCGTTGGAAAACACCGTCACCTCGGCGGAGAGCCTCTCCCCGAAGCGCTGGCGCACACCCGCATCGATCAGGGTCGAACGCTCGGGCTTGAGCACGGGGTTGCTGAACAGCCGCACATTGTCGCCGGGCTGGCTCTCGCTGAAACGCTCGGCAATGGAGGGCGCGCGAAAACCGCGGCCCAGCGAGGCGTGCAGAATGGTGTTGGGCAGCGGCGTGTAGCTGAAGCCGACCTTGGGGCTGATTTGCGTTTCCGCCGAATCGCCCACCAGCACATAGTGATCATAGCGCGCGCCCACGCTCAACTGCCACACACCGGAGAGCTTCCACGTTTCCTGCAAATAGGGCGACACCGCGCTGGCCTGGTGTTCGCCGTAATACTTCGACTCCACCATGTCGCGGCGGTAATCCACCCCGAAGGTGAGGTTGTGATTGCTGTGCGGCAGCCAGTTGCCCTGCAGCTCGCCGCTCCAGCCCAGCGCGGGCTTGAAATCCTTGGACAGGTTGAAGGGCAGGCCGATGAGCTGGGCATTGTAGGAAAGCCGGGCCTTGAAGGCCAGCACGGGATTGAACAATTTGTTGTAGATGGCGGAGGCGGCGAAGCCGTCGACATTGATGCGATCATGAAAATCGGTGTTCAAGGCATGATTCTGTTCCTTCCAAAAGAGAGAAAAGCCGCGCGCATCCCGGTTGTAGGTGAGAAACAGGCGCAGATTGGAATCGTCGGGCAACTGCAGCACCGACTTGCTGCTGAAGTACCAGCGGCTGAAATCCCCGTTCTCGCGGTCGCTGGTGGAGGTGTGGCGCGAGACCGCCAGCCGGAAGCCCAGGCGGCCGAGCACGTTGGTGTAGCTCACATCGCTGCGGCTGAAATGGAGCATGCGGTCGGTCCAGCGCCATTCCGGCACGGATGGATTATCATAGATGCCGGCACTCTGACGGAAGGAGAACCGCGGCGTTTGGGCCGGCTCACGCGTCATCACGTTCACCACGCCGCTGATGCCGCCCGAACCATAGAGCACCGAGGCCGCGCCTTTGAGAACTTCGACGCGCTCGACCTCGGTGACCGGCAGCAAATCCCAGTTGGCGCGGCCGAGATCACTGGTGAGCACGGGCACGTCGTCAATCAACATCAAAACCCGACTGCCGCCCAGGCCGAGCAAGCTGTAGCCGGTGCCCCCGCGCACACTGACGTTTTCCCCGATGAGCTGCACCGCAGGAACGCTTTGCAGCGCCTCATCGATGCGAAAGCGGTTGCGCTGGCGGATCTCGGAACTGGGCAGCACGCTCACGCTGTGTGCTGCCGCGTGCAGCTCCTCGGCCTGGCGCGAACCGGTGACGATGACCTGGTCGAAGGGGATCGCCGTCGCGCGCAGCGCAAGATCCAACACCAGGGTCGAGTCATCCATCACGGCAATGGTGATGCGCTGCGTGCTGTAGCCGATGAGTGAAGCACTCACCGTGTAGGAGCCGGCCGGCACCCGCGTGATTTGGTAGCGGCCGTTGGCATCGGCGCTGGCGCCCAGGAGCGTGCGGGTGATCAGCACATTGGCGCCCGGCAACGCCTCGCCGGTTTCCGCATCGCGCACCCGGCCGGTGATGGTGCCGTAGGGCCATGCGCAACCCACCGTGACAAGTACCAGGAACAAAACAAGCGCGCCGCGGCGGGGTTGGGCAGATGAGTGACGAAAGAAGCGAGCGAATGACATGAATGAGGTACTCCCGTTTGAGCGCGAGATTCTTGCGGCGGCGCATGCAGCGGTCAGGCGCGTTGCTGCTGAGAACCGGGCGGCAGCTTTTCACGTCGGGCGCAGCACCCGCCGGGTTCACCGGCCGCCGCCGATTTGCACGCCGTCGGGCAGGGTGCTGAAATCCGCCACAAAATTGATGTTCGTGATCGTGCCATTGGGCGGGAGGGTGAGCCGGCCGGGCCGGGTGGGATCATTGCCGGCCGGATAGAAACCGATCGCACGAATTTTATCCCATGCCAGGCCGCGGCCCTTCCAAAACAGGCCGAGAAATTGATACGCACCGTTGCGCACCGCCATGCGGTAGCGGTAGCGTTCGACGAAGCGCGGCACGGCGAAATCGATGCCACCGAGAAACACCAGCGAGTTGACGATGTTCCGCAGATCCGGCACCGCGGTAAACGCGCCGAGCAAAACCACGTCGGTGTCTTCCGGCCAGGTGCCGGCAAACGTGATCTCACCCTCGACGTGCGCATCGAACTGGGCGAAACTCCACAGCGCAAAGATATCGACATTGTCCGCGACCGGCCGTTCTTCCGTGAGATCCACCGGCAGCAATTGCGCGGACAACGGCGGCCGGAAGCCGTAAAATCCGAGCAGGCTGGTGAAGCTCCAGTCTTCGCCGCGCGGTTTCCACAGCACGGCCACGGCAGGATAATGATTGCGCGGCAGCGGCATTTCGTAATCCGCGCTGTCACGATCGAAGGGAATCGCCTCGCTGAAAAACACATCGCCGAAGCCCTGCGGTGGAAAATTCGAAGCCGCCACCACCCGCACTTCCTCGACGTTCGCGGGACGAAATTCCGTTCCGAGAAAATAAATCTTGCCGCTGATCCGCGAGTGCAACAGCCCGAGACCGGTGTCGAAGTTGCAGGAGGACAGCATGGCGGCTGCCAGCGCGGCCACGGCCGTGCCAGTGAAAAAGTTGCGCATGACTTGCATCCGATGCCTCCTGATCATCTTTGGTTTTGCCATTCCCCGCCCGCCGGCGGGGAATGGCGGTGGGCCGGCTCAAGTGTTTTCTGCCGGGCGGCCGCGGAGAAAATCAACCGCCACGCCCGCCATCATGTTGACGCCGATGGCCAGCGCTTCATCATTGAAATCGAAGGAATCCGCATGCAACGCCGGCCGCGGCCCGACGCCCAGACGAAAGAAGGCGCCGGAATACTTCTGCAGATAGTAGGCGAAATCCTCGCCGCCCATGCTCGGTTCGTCCAGAAAGATGACGTGGTGTGCGCCCAGCAAGTCCGTGGCGGCCTTGACCACCAGGCGCACCATGCGTTCATCATTGATCAACGAAGGATAGCCCGGTTCGAGTTCCACCTGTGCGGCACCGCCAAACGCCCGCGCGACACTTTGCACCAGCTCGACCAGACGCCGGTTCATGCGCTCGCGCGTTTCCGGTTTGAGGGTGCGCATGGTGCCGGTCATCTCGACTTGCGCGGGGATGACATTGTCCGCCGTGCCGCCGTGAATCGTCGCAATGCTGATGACCACGGGATCGGCACCGTGGCGTTCGCGCGTCACCAGGCCCTGCACCGCATTGATGATTTGCGCCGAAATCCACACCGGATCGATGGCGGCCAGCGGATGAGCGGCATGCCCGGATTTGCCCTGGACCACGATCTTGAAATCATCGATCGCCGCCATCATTTCGCCGTGGCGCACCCCGATCGTACCGACCGGCAGATAGGGCCAGGCATGCAAACCGAAAAACGCTTGAATGCCGAGATCCTCGAGCAGGCCGGAGGCAATCAGTTTGCGGCCGCCACCGCCGTTTTCCTCCGCGGGTTGAAACACACACACCACCGTGCCCGGAAGTTGCTCGCGCAGTCGGGCCAGCACGCGGGCCGTGCCCAGCAGCACCGCCGTGTGGCCGTCGTGGCCGCAGGCGTGCATCACGCCGGGATTGTGCGAGCGATACGGCACTTCGCTGGTTTCCATGATGGGCAGCGCGTCAATGTCGGCGCGCAGGCCCACCACCGGGCCGGCTTGCTTGCCGCGAATGATGCCGAGGGTCGCGTAGAAATCCTTCGCGATGCGCAATTCAATGCCGCATTCCTCCAGCCAGTGGCGGATGAAACGGCTGGTCTCGCGCTCCTGCCAGCTCAACTCGGGGTGTTGGTGGAGGTGCCGGCGGGCGCGAATGAAATCGGGGAGGTGTTGCTCTGTGAGGTTGGCGATGGTGGTCTTCATATGCTCCGTTTTTTGACGGCAATATAATCCTTTCCCGGCTGTTTTGCAAATCCCATGGCGTGCCGTGCGTGATGAGTGAAGTCCGACTTGGGCGCGGCGAGTTTTCAAATTTCGCAAAAATCTGCTGCCCAAGTCGGACTTCGCTCTTTCCACTGTGCGCCTTCTTGCGGCTTGCTTTTCTGCAGCGCAAATGTTATCGTTGCGCCAGCCGTTATCCAGCCTCTTGTGAGTGAGCAATCAACCCGGGCTGCGTTGTCACAGCATCCAGCCCTTTTCACCTGTCCATACCGCAGCGACGCGACATGCCACCACGCCCCCGCAAAGTCATCATCCTGGGCAGCGCCGCCTTGAAGATCGGCGAGGCCGGTGAATTCGATTATTCCGGCAGCCAGGCGATCAAGGCACTGAAACAGGAGGGTATTCAAACCATCCTGATCAATCCCAACATTGCCACGATTCAGACCTCCGAGCATCTTGCCGATCGCGTCTACTTTCTGCCAGTCAACCCCTATTTTGTCGAACAGGTCATTGCGCGGGAGCGGCCGGACGGCATTTTGCTGGGCTTTGGCGGTCAAACCGCGCTCAATTGCGGTTTGGCACTCGCCCGCGACCAGGTTTTCGAAAAGTACGAGGTGCGCGTGCTGGGCACCCCGATTTCAGTCATCAACGACACCGAGGACCGGCATTTGTTCGCCGAGCGGCTGCGCGAGATTGGCGTGAAAGTGCCGCGCAGCGTGGCGGTTGGCTCGCCGCGCGAGGCGCGGCGCGTGGCGGAGGAGATCGGCTATCCCGTCATGATTCGCATCGCCTTTGCGCTCGGCGGCCTGGGCTCCGGTTTGTGCACCACCCCGGAGGAGGTGGCGGAGCTGGCGGAGAAGGCGCTGAGCTATACCGGTCAAATTCTCGTGGAGGAATATCTCAAGGGCTGGAAGGAGATCGAATACGAGGTCGTGCGCGACAGTTTCGACAACTGCATCACGGTGTGCAACATGGAGAACTTCGACCCCATGGGGATTCACACCGGCGAGAGCATCGTGGTCGCGCCCAGCCAGACCCTGAGCAACGCCGAATATCACAAGCTGCGCGAAATCGCGATCCGCACCATTCGCCATCTCGGCATCGTCGGCGAGTGCAACATTCAATATGCGCTCGACCCCGCCTCCGAGGATTACCGGGTGATCGAGGTGAACGCGCGCCTGTCGCGCAGCTCGGCGCTGGCCTCGAAAGCCACCGGTTATCCGCTGGCGTTCGTGGCCGCGAAACTGGCACTGGGCTGCAGCCTGGTCGATTTGAAGAACGCCATCACCCAAACCACCATGGCCTGTTTCGAACCGGCGCTGGACTATGTCGTGGTCAAGATTCCCCGCTGGGATTTGAAGAAGTTTCGCAAAGTCTCCAAGCGCATCGGCTCGGGCATGAAATCGGTCGGCGAAGTGATGGCCATCGGCCGCTGTTTCGAAGAAGCGCTGCAAAAAGCGCTGCGCATGCTCGACATCGGGGTGCATGGCTTGCTGGGCAACGATCATTTAACCTTCGAGGATCTTGATGATGCGCTCAGCAATCCCACCGACGAGCGCGTGTTCGCCATTCCGCTGGCGCTGGCGCAGGGCTACAGCATCGAACGCATTCACGAGCTGACGCACATCGACAAGTGGTTTCTCTACAAGATCAAAAACCTGCTGGAGGTGGCCGGGCATCTGCGCGTCTATGCCGGCGGCATCTGCCCGCGCGGCGTGCTGGAAAAGGCCAAGAAAACCGGGTTCTCCGATGCACAGATTGCCCGGTTGCTCCACACCAACGAAGAGGATGTGCGCAGCATGCGCAAGAACTATGGCCTCTCGCCCTGCATCAAGCAAATCGACACGCTGGCGGCGGAATATCCGGCGCAGACCAATTTTCTTTATCTCACCTACAACGGCAGCAGCAGCGACGTCACGGCCAGCGGCCGGCAGGCGGTGATGGTGCTGGGGTCGGGGGTGTACCGCATCGGCAGCTCGGTGGAATTCGACTGGTGTTGCGTCAACGCGGTCATGACGTTGAAGCGGCTCGGCTATCGCACCATCATGATCAACTACAACCCGGAAACCGTCAGCACCGACTACGATGAATGCGACCGGCTGTATTTCGAAGAGTTGAGCCTGGAGACCATTGCCGAGATCTACGCCAAGGAGCAGCCGCTTGGCGTCATTATCGCGATGGGTGGGCAAACCCCCAACAATCTCGCCCTGCAGTTGCAGCAGGCCGGCATCACCGTGCTCGGCACCTCGCCGCAACAGATCGACATGGCGGAGGACCGGCACAAATTTTCGCAGTTGCTCGACCGGCTGGGCATCGACCAGCCCGAGTGGCGCGAGTTGAATTCGCTGGCGGAAGCCAAGGCCTTTGCCGCGCGCGTGCATTATCCGGTGGTGGTGCGGCCCTCCTATGTGTTGAGCGGATCGGCGATGGCCGTGGCCTCCAATGACGCCGAGCTGGAGAAATTCCTCGGCAAGGCGACCACCGTCTCGCGCGAACATCCGGTGGTGTTGAGCAAATACATCGAAAATGCCAAGGAGATCGAGATCGACGCGGTGGCGGCCAATGGCGAGCTGATTGTCTACGCCATTTCCGAACACATCGAGAATGCCGGCGTGCACTCCGGTGATGCCACGCTGGTCCTGCCGCCGCAATTCACCTACCTCGAGACCATCCGCCGGATTCGCACGATTGCACGCAAAATCGCCGCGGCCCTGAAAATCACCGGGCCGTTCAACATTCAATTCGTGGCACGTGCCAATGAAGTCAAAGTGATCGAGTGCAACCTGCGCGCCTCACGCAGCTTTCCGTTTGTCTCGAAAGTCTACCGCCTGAATTTCATTGACCTCGCCACGCGCGCGATCATGGGCGAACCTCTCGACAGGGTCGACAAATCGTTTTTGGACATGGAATACGTGGGGGTGAAGGCGCCGCAGTTTTCCTTCACCCGGCTCTCAGGCGCGGATCCCACCCTGGGCGTGGAGATGAGCTCGACCGGCGAAGTCGGCTGCCTGGGCGATGATTTCGAAGAGGCGTTTTTGAAGGCGATGCTGTCGGTGGGCAACCGGCTGCCGGTGCGCACGGTGCTGCTCTCCACCGGCCCGATCGAGCAAAAGGCGGAGTTCGTGCCGGCGGCGCGCGCCCTGCAGGAACATGGCATCAAGCTTTACGCCACCGCCGGCACCGCGGCATTCATGCGCCAGGCCGGTGTGGAAACCGAAATGCTGCACTGGCCGCTGGAAAAGGCCAGCCCCAACGTGCTGGAGTATCTTGCCGGTCGCAAGATCGATCTCGTCATCAACATTCCCAAAAACTTCCAGGAGGAGGAGCTGAACAACGATTACATCATCCGCCGCAAAGCCGTCGATTTCGCCATCCCACTGATCACCGAAGTGCAGTTGGCCAAGCGTTTCGCCCAGGCGCTGGTGCACAAACGACTGGGTGATTTGCAAATCAAAAGTTGGGAGGAGTACGGCAAGTGAAGACGGCCGGACGCGGCAGCACCGCAGCCGCAGCGCGCGGAGTGTGAGGTCAGGGCAATGCAGGCCAATTTGTTCTCCAACGCGCTCGAGCACAAGGAACGCGCACTCGCCCATCTCGACAAGTTTGAACTGAAGCAGGCGTGGGAGTGCCTGGAGATTGCGCGCGAAATCGATCCTTATCTGGCAGACCTCGATCTGCTGGCGGCGGTCTGCCAGTTTGCGCGCTATGCCAATGCCCACCCGCGCATGTCTGCTCAGGAAGCGGCCGCAGTATGGCATGCCGCGTCGCTGGCCCTCCAGGCCGGCAGCTTGGGGGCTGTGGCGGTGCGCCTGTTGCGGCAACTGCTGGCGCGGCGCCTGCTGCAGGGACGCTTCACCGCCACGCTGTTCTGTGCCGGCGGGGAAAAAATTTTGCATCGCGGCGTCTGCCATCTGGTGCTGGGACAGTGGCAGGAAGCGCATCGCGATTTGCTCGATCTGGTGGCTGTGCATCCCGGGCTGGCGTTGCCCGTGCATTGGGGCTATCTCGGCGATGCCGCCCACGCACTGAAATTGTGGAAGGACGCCAATCTCGCCTACCTGCGCCTGCTCTTCAGCGATCCGCATCAGGCTGATGTGCTGACCCTGCAGCACCCCGGGCTGCGCAATATGCTGACCCGGCTGCTGCAGGAAACCGGTGAGGAAACGGAAGCGCGCGGGCGGTGGCCTTTCTACGCGTGGTGGGAGGATGTCATCCATATTCCCGCGGGCGGAAAGTTCCTGCTGCCGCTCGTCGCGCAGGCCCGTTCCGTGCTGGGTGGCACGCTCCTGCTCGAACGCAAGGCGGTGCTGCAACAGTTCATGCTCTGTCTTTATGTGGATCAGGCGCAGCTTCAGGAACGAATCAGCTTCGACGTTCGCCTTGAAATGCAGCGCCTGGATGCGGACTTGTTTGCCGGCTACCTCGCCGAAGTCCGGCGGCGTCAGGGCAAATAAAAAGCCGGACAACCATGCCTACCGGTGATCTGCATGAAACAGCAAGGCTCATGCACATGCGGTGTTGTTCAACGAGACGTTCACCAAGTCGCAGCCCAAGAATGCGAGCGAGAAGATGACTTTCTGTCGACACCGTGCCTCGCGACTTTGCTTTTTTGCAAGCAAGGTCTTGTTGAGTTTGCTTATGCTGTCCAGCACAAAAAACTCCGCCATGCCGCCCGGGAATACGCCGCTTCCCGCCGCCTGCCGGCAAATGATCCTCGTGCTGGCACCTTCTTTTTCGGCGACGCAGGGAACACTCTACAAATTTCAGCGCCGGGATTCGAGCGCAGCTTGGGAGCGTGTCGCCCAGGCGGTTCCGGTCATTTTCGGCCGCGGAGGATTGGGGTGGGGCAGGGGGCTGCATCCGGAGCAACCAGTGGATGAACCCCACAAACACGAGGGCGATGGCCGCAGCCCGGCCGGAGTGTTCCGACTCGGCACCGCCTTCGGCTTTCCCCCGGCAGCAGCATTGCAACCGCTGCGCATGCCCTATCAGCAAATCACGGCGACGCTGGAATGCGTCGACGATCCCGACTCACGATACTACAACACCCTCGCCGACCGCACGCACGTGAATGCCGACTGGCATTCCTCCGAGAAGATGTTACGGGTCAAAGTCGATTATCACCTTGGGGTTTTTGTGGCGCACAACACGGCGCCGGTAAAAGCCGGTGGCGGCTCCTGCATCTTTCTGCATGTTTGGGGCAAAGTGGTGGAGCCAACCGCCGGTTGCACCGCAATGGAGGGGAAGGAAATGGAGAAGATCATCAAATGGCTTGATGCCGGGCAGGAGCCTGTGCTGGTGCAATTGCCGGTCGAGGCCTATCACCGGCTGCAGGCGGCGTGGCGCCTGCCTGCGGTTGAGTGAGTCGCAAGAGTTGCTCTGAGGCCGTCTGCAGGATGAACAGCAGGGTAAAACCTTGTGGGGAGGGCAGAGGGATCAACTCGCTGCATGCTTCAGACGGTGCTCCCGGGTTCGGCAGTACTGGATATCCGCACACCACGGAATCTGCCAGCCGCGGGCAGGAGATCAAGCATCCGAGCATATTCGGCCCAACCTCGTCATTTCTGGTCTGAGGATGACCGGCATGGAGCAAGTTTTAGCTTGCATCTTAGGGGCGAGGCGGTTAAATTTGTCGTCGCTTTTTGCGCAGAGCAGCAGTGCCACAATTTTTTGAAAATTCTGACGCAGGAGAATAGCATGGCCAAGCAACAAGCATTTGCCGACAAAGTCGCCAAACAGCAGAAAAGCGGACATGTCGGCGTGGTGGTGAAACTGGTGGATTCCAGGAAAACTTCGAAAGGGAGCTGGAAGTTCGTCGAGCGCCAGGTCAAACTTAATTCGCTCGACGAGCTTGACAAGGTGAAATAAGCCGGGCATGCGAGCATCTCGCAACGCCCTTCCTCTCATGACGGACACAAGTGATTTCATATTTCATTCATCACAAGGAAGGTTGAGCTCATGTCGCGCCACTGTCAAGTCACGGGGAAAAAAACCGTTGCTGGCAATCAAATCAGCCACGCTCACAACGTGACCAAGAGAAAATTTTATCCGAACCTGAAACGCAAACGCTATTGGGTGCCGGAGGAAAACCGTTTTGTCACGTTGACGGTCTCGACGCATGGTATGAAGATCATCGACAAAGTCGGCATCAGCAAGGTGCTGCGCGACCTGCGGGCACGCGGTGAGAAATTGCATTTCAGCAGCCCGAAGAAGGATCCCAAAGCCGTGGCTGCCCGGCAGGCGGCCGCCGCCATCCAGCCAGCCAGCGCGGAGTAGCGGGGTACACTCCGGGAGCCCGGGCACCACGCAGGGCCGGATGCCGTTATCCCTCTCAATCGCCACCAGGCACGATCAGGCATGACCGCGAAGAGTATCTCACACTACCTCGATTCCATCGGCACGCTGGCTTCCACCGCGTGCGCTGTGCATTGCCTGCTGACACCGCTGGTGATCGGTCTGCTGCCGCTGTTGGGGATCGGTTTTCTTGCGGCCGACTGGTTCGAAGATCTCGCGGTGACCGCTGCCATTTGCCTGGGGGTGATCTCGATGATTCACGGCTACCACCATCACCGCCAGTTTCGCGTGGTGGGAATTCTCATGAGCGGCATCATTTTGCTGGTGACCGGCCGCTGGATCGCCGCCGACATTTCGCAAGTGGCGGAAACGAGCTTGGTCGTGGCGGGTGGCATGGCAGTGGCATGTGCGCATTGGGTAAACCGGCGTCTGTGTCAAACCTGTACGGCCTGCCAGCACACCTCGTGATCACCAAAAAAGGCAGTGGCGCAGGCTTGCAGCCCGCAGGCAGACAGGATGTCCGTGTGACATTTTCATCGTCATGGGTGTGCAAACGCACATGACAATTGCCCCGCCTGTTGCAGGGCGTCACCGTTCATCCCCCCGGCTCCCGCAACAGCCGTGAGCAGCGCCGCTTCGCGCCGGCCGGAACTGCTGTTACCTTCCCGTCTTCACTTCCCCCTGCAGACTCGTTGTGACGCACGGCACGCGGAACAATCATGCAACGTTCAACCCCACAGGAGTGCAATCATCATGGATCAGGAACTCATCAACATTCTTTGCTGCCCGCAGTCGAAAGTGCCGGTGGAGTTGTTGTCGAGCGAGGAGCTCGCACGGCTGAATCGCGCCATTGCGGCCGGCAAGATCAAGCAGGTCGATGGCACCCCCGTCAAGAAGCCCATCAGCGAAGCATTGATCACGCGTGATCGCAAGACCATTTATCGTGTCGACGATGGCATCCCGGTGATGTTGATCGAGCAGGGCATCCCCGCGGCACAACTCGAGGGCGCCGGCAAAACCACCTGAGCGTGTCTTGGACAAATACTTTGTGCATGACTGGAGCCCCTACCTCTGGCAATTCCAAATGGGGCCGCTGTCCGGCATTACATGGTACGGCCTGATGTACGTCTTCGGCTTTCTCGCCGGTTACCTGCTGCTGGCACGTCTGTACCATCGCGGCTTTCTGCCGCTGCCGGATGACGAGCGTCTGCAGGAGCTGCTCACTTATTGCATTCTCGGGGTGCTGATCGGCGGACGGCTGGGGCACGTGTTGTTTTACAGCCCGGGCTACTATCTTCTCCATCCAGCGGAGATTCCCGCGCTCTGGCGCGGCGGCATGGCGAGCCACGGCGGCATCGCCGGTGTGCTGGCGGCACTGGTGCTGTTCAGCCGCAAGCACCAGGTGCCCCTGCTTGCACTTTGTGACAGTGCCACAATGGCCGCCACGCCGGGATTGTTCTTCGGCCGGTTGGGCAATTTCATCAACGGTGAAATGCCGGGAAAAGTGACCGGTGTGCCGTGGGCGGTGATCTTCGCGCGCAATGCCGAAGCCGGGATGCTGCCGCGCCACCCGGTGCAAATCTACCAGGCGCTCACCGAGGGCCTGCTGCTGTTTCTCATCCTGTGGTTTCTGGTGCCACCTGGCCGGTTCAAGCGAGGCTTTCACACGGCGGTTTTTCTGATTGGTTATTCGGTTTTGCGCATCGGCACGGAGTTCTTTCGGGAGACCTCACCGGAGTTGGCTGCGCCGCTCGGTGGCGGGATCACCCAGGGCCAGTTGCTCTCTTTCGTGATGCTGGTCTGCGGAGCAATTGTGCTCTGGTACACACAGAAGAAGCCGGCGCAGAATGCCATTCCAACAGGACGGAAGCTGCCCGGGCGCGGTTGAAAATCACCAGCCGCGAACCCAGAGCAACACCGGGCATGGCGCCGGCCGCGCGAATCGCGGCAAAGGTCAGACGACGGCACGGGGCCGCCTGCAGGGGACCACAATGGGGAATTCTCTTCGGCATTTTCTTCCCTGCCTCAGTTTTCTCCTGGCAGGCTCGAGTCTCTGTCAGGAAGATCTGCTCGAACACTTTTTTCCACAGCAGCGCGAAAACAATCCCGCTGAGGAGCACGCCTGGCAGGAGTTGCTGGCGCCACCTTTGGACCTCAACCATGTCACTGGCGCAGATCTTCTGCGCCTGCCCTTCCTGACCTTCCCCCAAGTCGAAAGCTTTCTCGCCACGCGCGATTCTTTAATCTATTTCGAGAGCCTGGCGCAGGCTCTGCAAGCGCTGCATCTCAATGGCGATACGCTCACCGCCGGCCGGAGGATTTTCACGATTACACTGCCTGTCACGCCACACCCCTGGCAAAGCGCCGTGCGCACCCGTCTCACCCGGCCCGCCGGCAGGGCAGCAAACTGGCCGGGGTCGGCTTACCGCAGTTTCTGCACGATTCGGCTGCAGCACAACAACCTGTGGCTGGGGGTGCTGGCGGAGAAGGATCCCGGCGAAGAACGGTGGGATGACCATCGCATGTTCCATCTTGTCTGGCAGATGGAAAAGCCGCACGCCGCATGGCACGTGATGGTGGGAAACTATCATGTGGAGTGGGGAATGGGGTTGGCGCTGTGGAGTCCGTATGGTGTGACGGTCGCGGCTGATGTTCATGCGGCCGGCCGGCGCCGGAGCCGCGGCCCCCGGCCCACGCTGTCGACCAATGAAAGCGCAGTGCTGCAGGGCGTGGCATTGGTGGCGCGCTATCGCAGGCTGGAATGGTCCGGCTTTGTCAGCTCTCGCCGCCTGGATGCCACACTCGATGCCGACGGCTATGTTACCGGCCTGCGCACCAGCGGCTATCATCGCACAGCCAGTGAGCGGGCGCTGGCGGGAAATCTGCGCGAAAATCTTGCCGGCCTGGCGGTGCAAGTTCGTGCGGGCGAGCAGCATGAAATCGGGGTGCTTTATTGCCTGCAACGTTTCGGACGGCCATGGCGCCCGGCAACCACTGCGGAAAATTATTATGATTTTTCCGGCCGGGAAAACCGGCTGTTCAGCGTGGCCGGGAGCATTCGGCTGCCGGTTGCACGGACGGGCTTCGAAGCAGCAGCCAGCCATCCCGGCGGCGCCGCTGTTGTTTTGGTGCTGGCTGGCGAAGCGGCTGCTTTGTCCTGGACGGTGGAGTGGCATCACACTGCACTTGCCTTTCACAGCATGCGCGGCCGCGGTTTCACCGACGAGGATGCCACCCCGCCGCCGGAAAACGGTTACTCAATGGGCCTGCGTGTCAGGCCCTTGCCGGGCTGGAGCGCGGAATTTTTTCATCAGCAAGCCCGGCGGTTGTGGCGCACGCGGGCCACACCATTACCACCGCAGCAGAAATCCTCCGGCGCAAGGTTGACTTGGAAGATGAACCGCCGGGCTGCCGTGCGCGCCCGGTATTGCACCAGTCAGGAGGATGATGCTGCGCTATCCGTCTCGCCGCTCTTCGTTCCAGTGCAGGCGGTGCGGCGCACCACCTTCCGGTTGCAGTTGGAACACCGCCCGGCGCCTGCGTTGCGGCTGCGGCCGCGGCTGGATTGGGCACGTGAACGAAGGCCGTTGCCGACAGGCTCACCCGGGCAGGCCGGTCACACCACGGTCACCGGCACAGCGCTCGGCCTGGAACTTGGCCTCGCACCGGCGGATAACTGGCGCGTGGAAGTGCGCCACACGCTGTTCGCCGCGCCCGTTCCCATCTATCAATATGAACGTGATCTCCCCGGCGTTTTCACCGTGGTCGGCCTCCGCGAAAACGGCATGCGGTGGTATATTTATGGACATCTCAAGATCGGCCGAAAGTGGAGTTTGGCCGCGAAGATCGCAGCCACGGAGCAAGAGCTTTCCAGCCTCGAGGTGCGCTCCCGCACGGCCTGGGGACTGCAGCTCGATTGGTCGCCGTGATCGACCACCAGCCAGGAGAGCAGCGGCATGCCGAGTCATCGCCCCGACGACAGCCCGTATCAGCCGGCGCATGCGTTACAGGGTTGAAATAGTTGTTGACTCGCTGAACCCAGGGTCTTATATTCGCATCGTTTTAAACAGGTTGGTCCCGGGTCGATCACATGAGAAAAATTATTCAGAAGCTCGCCGAAGTCATCTATTTGAAATTTGCACGCCTGCGCCATCAGGAGGAAGTCATCGATGTGCGCGACTATCTGTCGCAGATTCTAACAGCCTTGATTCTGGCGCCCAGCCGGTGGCAGGAGGCGGAGCAAGCCTGGCGGTATTTGGATGACCTGCAGCAGTGCTTTCCTGAAACGCAATTCCACCTGCTGATCGATCGCGAGATGGCCAGGACCGTGGTGCCGAATGACAATTTGCTGGTGATGCCTTACGAGCCGACCCAGATCAACTTTTACGGCCTGCCCAAAAAGGAGGTCATCGGTCTCGTGCGCGCGCGCCGTTTTGATCTGGTGATTGATTTGAATCAAGAGTTCAGCCTTTTTTCCACGGCGATCTGCCGCGCCTGCCAAACCAGGTTGCGCGTCTGCCTGCAGCATCCCAAGCGGGATTGGTTTTACAACTTTCAGGTGAGACCGGCGCATGGCAACGGCACCGCCCTGCGCTACGAAAGCCTCATCCGATACCTCTCTGCCTTCAAATCCCTGCCTGAAGCCCCCTCGCGGGATCTCATGCCGGTATAAACCCGTCAGAGGGGCTGCTCCGGTGTCGCGTGCCCGGTTGTCTGCAGCGTCCCAGGAACCTGTACGAGGAAGCGGCTGATTGTCCCGAAACTTCAACCAACCTCCCGGCGCATGAGGCATGGGTCGGAGTATTGACGCTATGGCCAAAATTTCAAAACCCTCTTCTGTTGATCGCAAACCCGATGGTGTGTCACCGGCCAGACGGGGATCTCCCGGCGGCCGCGATAGCCTCTTTCTGGAATATTATTGCCTGTATCGCATTGCCGCCACCCTGACTGAAGAGACAGACGTGGATCGCACCGCGCGGGAAGTCAAACGCATCGTGCGGGAATCGTTCCCGGCGCAGCAATTCTGCCTGGCTTTGCTCGATCGCAAACAGCAGGAACTCTACATCAAAAGCCATTTCGGCTTCACCCGGGCGCAGGCGCAGACGGCCCATTTTCCCCTGCAGCGTGACAACATTTTCGGCCTGGTAATGCACCGGCGTCGTCTCATCCATTTGCCCGATCTCAACACGGCCGCCGCCATTGATTACCACCCCGGGCACCGCCACCGCCGGGGCGCTTTTCTCGCCCTGCCCCTGCTGGGGACGACCCACCAGCCGCTGGGCGTGCTCAGTCTTTATCGCAGCAAGCCGGCGAGCTTCGCCACGCGCGAAATCGAATTGCTCCAGAAAATTGCCAACCAAACCGGCCAGGTGATCGAAAAGATTCACGTCTATCACGAAACGCGCGAGCTTTCCATCACTGATGAGCTCACCGGCGCGTTCAACCGCCGCTACTTCAACCAGCGCTACGAAACGGAATTCATGCGCGCTTTGCGGTACAACCGCCCGCTCTCGGTGATCATGCTGGACATCGACCATTTCAAAAAGTTCAATGACACCCACGGCCATCTGCTGGGTGACAAGGTGTTGAAAATGGTCGCGCAGGTGCTCGAAGGAAGCCTGCGCAAAGCCGACCTCCTTGCCCGCTACGGCGGTGAAGAGTTTGTGATTGTGCTGCCGGAAATCAACAAGGAAAAAGGCCGCAAGGTTGCCGAAAAGCTGCGCCGCGCCATTGAACGTACGATTTTTCCCAAGGCGGAAACCCAGCCCCTCGGCCAGATTACCATCTCACTTGGCCTGGCTTCGTTTCCCGAGGACACCGAGGAAGGTCACGTCTTGCTCGCCCTGGCCGACGAAGCGCTGTATCAAGCCAAATTTCTCGGCCGCAATCAGGTGGGCGTCACCTCCGGGCAAGCCACGAAAATGCGCGCCAGTCCGCCCGCGGTGAGGTCCTTTGCCACCCCGCAATGAGGCGGTCTCGCTCCCGCCCGGGCGCCTCCTGGTTTGCCCGCCACCTCTGTCACATTTGCCCGCCAGCTCCCGGCACGGCATCCTGCTCAACAACCGAGGAAACCTCCATGTGGAAGTATGCCATCCTTCTCTGCATTACTGTCAGCGCCGGCCTGAGTGCCTGTGTGCCAGTGGCCAAGCACCGGCCGCTTTCATCGCCAACTCCGCAACGCTCACCGGCAGAAAATGCCAGCGCCAGCGCGAGCAGCAACCAATTGAGCTTTTGGAACCCCTTGGCGGAACGCCAGCCCTCCCACACCTGGCCCGCTGCCGCCGAAGACTGTGCCATCATCTACGACCCCGTCAATCGCCGTCTCGTCCTGTTTGGCGGCAAGGATGACGCCGACACCAATCGTGCCGAAACGTGGGCCTTCTCTCTCACCGAGGGCCACTGGCAAAATCTCACCGCCGGCCAGCAGCCGCCGCCGTGCGAAGACCATACCGCGATTTATGACCCGCTGGGCCATCGCATGCTGCTCTATGGCGGTGAGAACGGACCCACCAGCAATGCCCTGTGGTCGCTCGACCTCAACACCCATCACTGGCGCAACCTGACGGACTCGACAGCGCCCTTTCGCGAAGATCACACCGCGGTCTACGACAGTCGCGGCCGGCGCATGATTGTCTTCGGTGGGCGGGACCATGAACGTTACAATCTCGCCGAGGTGTGGGCATTCGATCTCGATCCCGCTTCGCCCACCTTCGAGAAATGGTCCAATCTCACGGTCCCGCAAAAGCATCAGCCCGGCCGTGTCGATCATGTCGCGGTGTTCGACAGCCTGAAAAACCGCATGGTCATTTTTGGGGGATGGAACAAGGAGGAGAAAGAGTATCTTGGCGATACCTGGAGCTTCTCATTCGCCGACCATCGCTGGCGCAAGATCAAGACCAAACACGCGCATCCGCCCAAACGCCGGCATGCGGTGATGGTGTTCGATGCCCGGCACAATTGGGCCCTGCTGTGTGGCGGTTTCGGCGAGGAGGGCTATCTCAACGACGTCTGGGCCTTCGATTTGAGCGGGGATGTCTGGGTCAACCTGACACCCGGCCCACAACCCCGCATCGATCACCAGGCGGTGTTCGATCCCGTGACGGGACGGTTGCTGCTGTACGGTGGCGATGCCCGGCTGTCCACGAAATTCCACGATTTGTGGGAATTGCGCCTCGCACCGCAAATCTCACCGGAGGTTTGGCAGGAGGCCGGGCAGCGTTAGTCAAGGAAAAGCCCGGTGGAATTCACAAGCAACCCAGCACGAGGTCTGTTCAGCACAGGAGACGCTGTCCCCCGGGATGACCAGGCACGCTGCGCCGGTGCTGGTGCACAATGTTGAGGAGGCGACGGCCCGGAGCCGGGTGGCCACCGTGCCTGATGCCGGCCCCGGCACCGTGGCTCGCACGTTCTTGCGGCGGAACAAGCCCGGCATGACCCGGCTCGCAGTCGCAGCACCCGGTGAATCATTCGAAGCGGAGAGCGGCGATCGGGTCCATCATGGCGGCTTTGCGCGCGGGGTAGATGCCGAAAATAATGCCCACCATCGCCGAGATGCCGAAGGAAAGCACCACGCTGAAGAGGGAAATCACGGTGTCCCAACCGGCATACCAGGTGATGACCTTGGCCATGACCGCGCCCAGAATGATGCCGATCACGCCGCCGGTGACACTGATGAGCACCGTTTCGTTGAGAAACTGGCCGAGAATATCCTCCTGGGTGGCGCCCAACGCACGCCGCACGCCGATTTCCTTGGTGCGTTCCGTAACACTCGCCAGCATGATGTTCATGATGCCGATGCCGCCGACGATGAGCGAGATGGCCGCGATCGAGCCCATGACGATGTTGAAGACGCGCTGTGTGCGCTGACTCTGTGCCAGCAGCTCCGAGGGGATAATGATCTCGTAATCCTCCACCTGGTTGTGCAGGCGTTGCAGAATGCGTTTCACGACGTTTGAAACGGCGAATACTTTGTCCTCTTCCGCGACCTGAATCGCGATTTCGTCGATGAAATTCGGCCGGTCGGGATCGGTGAAGCGTTTCAGGCCGGTGCTGATCGGGATGTAAATATCCTGATTGATGTTGCGCAGCTTGATCACCGAGGCCTTCTTGTCGAGCAGATCCTTGGGTTCCATCACCCCGACGATGGTGAACCAGGTGTCCTCGATCTTGAGGCGGTGGCCGAGCGGATCGCGGTAGCCGAACAACTGTTTGCGCACATCCGATCCGATCACACACACACGCTTGGCATCCGCAACATCCAGGGCGGTGAGAAAGCGCCCCATCTGGGGATGGAAATTGGTGACGGTTTCATAGAGCTCGTTGGTGGCAATCACGCGTGCCGTGGCTTCGCGGGTGCCGAGCAACGCCGCGGCCTCCACGAAGCGCATGGGTGCCACCGCCGTCATCCCGTTGAGATTGCCGCGAATATAAAGGGCATCATGGTAGTTCAAACCGGGTGACAGCTTGGCCTCCGCTTGCTCCGCCATTTCGCCGGTGAGCGGCCGGTGTTTGACGCGCACGTTGTTGGTGCCGAGCAGCTTGATTTGCTCCACCGCCGCCCGTTTGGCCCCCTCCCCGATCGAGAGCATGGCGATCACCGCCGCCACGCCAAAGATGATGCCGAGCGTGGTCAGCAGCGAGCGCAGCTTGTGCACCATCACACTGCGCAGCCCGATTTGAAGGTTTTCAGAATATTGCATGGGTGTCATCCAAGAAAATTGCAGGATTTCCAGTTGGCCTTCACACCTTTATCCCTGCTCCCCCTCTCACTCTCACTCCTGCTCTTACTCCCCCCGCCACTTACTCCGCGAGCAAGGCAGTGCTGTCTCCCCTCTCTGCACCGCCCGCCGTCAGGCCACGCCCGCGAACAGATCCACGATCTCATCCTTTGCGCGGCCGGTCAATTCCCGCTGCAGCAGGCCGTCCTTCATTTGCAAAATGCGCTCCGCCCATTTGCCCTTGCCGATGTCGTGGGTGATCAGAATCACGGTGGCGCCCTGCTCGTGCAGGCGCTGAAAAATTTCCATGATCTCGTCGCCGGTTTGGGAATCGAGATTGCCGGTGGGCTCGTCGGCGAGGATGATATCGGGATTGGTCACCAGCGCGCGGGCAATGGCGACGCGCTGATTTTCACCACCGGAGAGTTCGTTGGGACGATGCTTCAGGCGGTGCCCCAAACCCACCGACTCCAGCACCGCCCGGCACATTTCCAGGCGCCGGGCTTTCTCCACGCCCATGTAAATCAGCGGCACCTCGACGTTTTCGATGACACTGATTTGCTGAATGAGATTGAAGCTCTGAAACACAAAACCGACTTTGCGGTTGCGCAGGCGCGACAGTTCGCGGTCACTCATGCGCTCGACATAGCGGCCGTCCAGTTGATAACTGCCGCTGGTGGGCCGGTCCAGACAGCCGAGCAGGTGCAGGATGGTCGACTTGCCCGAGCCGGACGGCCCCATGATGGCCACCGATTCGCCGCGATGAATGGTGAAACTGACACCGCGCAGGGCATGCACCTGCGTTTCCCCCATGGTGTAAGTGCGCGTCAGATTTTCCACGATCACCACCGGGGCGGCGCCTGCGCCGCGTTGCTGTGAAATCATAGCGGTCTCCCTTGGTCAAATGGTCGAGGGCCGGCCGAGCAGCACCTCTTCCCCTTCCTTGAGCCCGTTGGTGACGATGACGAAGCGGTCATTGCTTTCACCGATGACAATTGGCCGGACTTCGGTCGCGCCGCCCTTGCGCACATAAGCCACGGTTTTGCCGTTGTCATCCAAAAACACCGCTTCCAGCGGAATATGCAGCGCCTCCGGCACTTTGCTGACAATGATGTCAGTGGTGGCGGTCAGGCCGGGCTTGAGGCGAACGTCGGAATCGAGCACTTTGATGGTGACTTCGAAGACTTTGGCCCCCGTGGCCTTGCCGGTGATGCGGCTGATCTTGCGTTTCGCCAGGGCACCCACTTCTGCCACCTCCCCCCGGAAAACCACATCGGCATAGGCATCGAGCCGGACTTCCACGGGCTGGCCGACCTGTACTTTGGCAAGATCCACCTCGCTGATTTCAATGTCCACCAGCATGCTGGAGACATCCGGCAAATACATCAAATCCATGCCTTCGAACGGCGTCATGCCGACCTCGATCTTGCGGCCCTCCTCGGCATTGCCCACCAGCGCATACACCACCAGGCCCGCCCGCGGCGCCAGGATGGTGCCGCGATCGAGTTTGCGCTGTTGTTGCTCGACGGCGGCCTGCGCCCTTTCGAGATTGGCCCGCTCCGCTTCGACCACGGCATAGGCCGATTTCGTGCGTGATTGCAATTCCAGATATTCCAGCCGGGCCTGTTCGACTTCGCTCTCCACCACAAAGCCTTTTTTCGCCAGTGCCGGCAGGGATTCATAGCGCTGCCGTGCACTCTCCTCGCGCGTCTTTTGCGCTTCATATTCGCTCATGGCCTTGGCCAGATTGGCACGCGCCACGCTCAGGCCAGAACGCGCCTCCTCGGTGGAAATCACATACTTGGTCGATTCGAATCGCACCAATGTGTCCCCCTCCTCCACCCACGTGCCCTCCGGCGCGAGATAGAGGATCTGTTTGTCGGTCGGCGCGCTGATGGTGACCTGGTCCTGTGCCCGCAATTCCCCCAGCTCCGTCACTTTGACGACGACTTCGCCTTTTTTCACCCGGGCGACCGGGATGCTGGTGTCGGCATCCTCCGAGCTGAACAGTGTGTTGCCGACGAACAGCATCACCACCAGACCGGCGACAATGGTGGCTGTCGTCGATTTGCGGTCGCGAAACAACGATTTTTTCAGGCTGCCGGTGAGGCCGCTGCTATCGTCAGAACTTCTCATGAGCATACCCTCTTTTCTTTGTTATTCCTTAAGAAACGATCGTTTGGCCAGGCGTTCCAGCAAAGCGAACTGGACGTGGAAATCAACCAGTTCTTCGATGTAACCCGTCTCGGCACGCAGCAACGCCTCGATGGCATCGGTGATGTCGAGGTTGGAGGCCCGGCCCATGTTGAACATGGTGGTGGCAAACTCGACCTTTTCCCGTGCCGCCGTGATGCTGCGCTGCAACACCGCCAGGCGGGCGATACTGTTTTGCAGTTTGCGATGGATTTGACGCACCGCCAGAATCGTCTGGCGCTGCAGGGTTTGATAGGCATCCTCTGCGCGGCTGCGCTCCAGGCGGGCAATTTCCGCCTCCGCGGCATAGGTGGGCGCCAGAAAGGGATAGCTGAGATTGAGTCCGATCGACCAACTGCTGCCGTTGGGATCACGCTCCTCGTCACGATCAAAGCTGCGGGCGTAGGAGCCCACGGCATTGAACACCGGCAGGCGGCGATTGCCGGCGACACTGGCCTGCAAATCGCGCAGGGAGATTGTCAACTCCGCGGCGCGCAGCGCCGGATTGTTTTGCAGCGCCAACTTGATCCATTCCTCCTCGTTGAGCAGCGGCGGGCGAAAGCCGAGGGTGTCCGCCGCGATGGTGATGGGCAGTGTGATCGGCAGGCCCATTTGCTCTTTGAGTTGGTCGAGCGCGGTTTGGTAATCGGTCTCGGCGTTGAGCAAGGCCGCCTGATCCTCCTGCACGCGAATTTCCGCGCTCAGGACGTCACGGCGGGTGGCGATTTTGGCAACCACCTTGGATTCGGAGGCCTGCACCAGCAGCGAGTCATGCTGCAAGGCGGCACGGTGGATGTTGATCACCTGCCGCAACCGCAGAACGTTGTAATAAGCCACCTTCACAGCAAACAGGGTTTGCAGCCTGAAATCCTCCAGCTTGAGCTCTTCGATTGCAAGCTGTTTTCGTGCCGCCCGGAGGGAGGCATTGGCGAATTTGGGACCGATGTTTTGCAGCAACGGCTGCACCACCTCCACCCGAAAGGTGCGGGTGGGCAGATCCTCCAGGCGGTCGTCGTTGTTGGTGTCGCGATCGATTTCATTGATGAAGCGCAGCCGCGCCCCGCTGGGGATTTTCTGCTCCATCGCCAGGGCGATGTTGTCGACCTTGATGCGATTGGCCCGCGTCGTCACCCCGTTGTCGACCAACTCGAAGGTGCGTTCCACCGCGGCGCGATGGCTGGAAGTGACGGTGAACAACGGAAAATACGAGCCATAACTTTCCGAGACGAGCGCGGCGGCTATGTCCCGCTGGCGCTGAAACTGCTTGAGCGCGAGGTTGTGTGACTGGGCAATTGCCAGGCACGCTTCCAGGGAAAGCGGTTTCTTCAGCAACTCGGCCAGCTCCTCCGCGGGCAGCTCACCCTGTTTGACAACCGCACCCCGCCCGCCTGCCGGCGATCCGCCCACGCCGGCTTCCGGCCAACCCGCCAGCACGGCCAGCAATGCTCCCAGCCACAGCAGCTTGTTTTTTCCAGTGAGATGATGAGGTCGCAAGGTTGATGACGGCATATGTAATCCTGCATTCCAAAAAGATGACTGACCGCGGTCCATGCGCCGTGTGCCCCGCCGGCAAACCAGCGGGGCACACCAGCGGCAGTTACTTGATTGCTGACTTGCTCTTCGTTTGGTCGTTGATCAGAAAAGTCGTACCCATAACCTGAATGGCCTTGCTGTCGGGATTGACCTTCTCGACCTTGCCGAGCAGCGAGATGTGATTGGCCTCCTCCGGCTCCTTGAGCTCCTCCTCCTCGATTTCCTTGGCCAGGAAGGTGCCGTCCTTCAGAAAAGTGCCCTCCGCCTCCACCAGCATGCCGACATAGAGTTTCTCGAAGCTGATCGGGTTGCCGTTGCCATCTTCGAATTCGGTTTCCTTTTCACAGCGAATCGGCCAATGGCGCACCAGGCGGATTTCGCGCTTTGCGGCGTCGATCGACAAAATTTTCCCGCTCACCTCCCATTCGTCATCCAGCAGGTCGCCGGTGAGAAACTTGACCTTGGTCGCAACAAAAATGTTGTCCTTCTGCGGCGCCCCCTTGATCTCAATCCATTGCCCCATTTTCGCAGTGGCGAAAATATCCACTTGCTGCCGTGCCTTGTTGGGTGCTGACGCCGTACCCTGCGCACGACTGGTGGCGACGGATACGAGCACGGCACCGGCAAGCAGTGCCGCACTCATGGTGAGTGTCATTCGCATGGGATTCTCCCTTGGGTTGATGAATGATTTGTCTTTTGTCCAAGTGGCCGGCGGCTTAACGCAAAACCCGCGCGGGCGGAACCGGAAGGTTTGCTCCCGGCAAGCTGCGCGGCGGTCAACTGCCGAAGCCACGCCCGGAATATACCCGCAATTGCCGGCAGGTGTGTCACAGCGTGGTCGCGAGCCGGTAAAATCGGTGTAAAATGACGGCAGTCGGCGGGGGTGAGGTTTGACCGGATGAGCTGGCAATTGCAGCGGTGGGGCGGCATTGTTTAGAGAATGTGAAAGGCATGTTTCCGTAAAGTAAACAGATGGCAGTATATTCCTTCGGAATCAAAATCGCAGCGGTGTCAACGTGGTGCGCGGTCAGGCACACCACCACGGCCAACCCTCTGCGATTGCACCGGCCCGCCGGCAAGTTGACGTGCCGGCAGGCACGGCGGTTCAAGAGTGTGATGATCACCTCGCGGTCACAACGCATGGCTTTGTCATACAGGGGTAAAATTTGCACGGCGCACGGGGGTGCCGCGCAACGCAGGCATGTGGCACTGCCCGGGCGCGCCCTCGCCTTGGCGGGCGCATGCGTTGTACCTCCGGATTCGGGCTGGTCCTCTGCACAACCGGTGCCCATTGTAAATTAAACCGCACCACGTGGTCTTTCCATTTTTGAACGGGCACCAACTTTCCGGAAGCCTCTCACCTCCCGCTGTCTTTCCCTCTGTAATCAATGGATTGATTGCACGGATTGGATTGGAAGTCCATCTCGTCTTCTGGTGGCACAGAAGGGGGATGTTTTTTGTGTTCGCAGGAACGGAAGCCGGGCGGACCAATCGAATGCGAAATCATCCGGCTGGCACTCGGCACCGTACGCGGTGCGCGCCGGCCTGCAGGGATTACAAGGGCCACTCCCATGTCATCGTTCCGCATCCTGATGTATTGCAATGAGAGCCTCGGCTGGCAGCACATCTCGCGCACGGTCGCGATTGCCTCGTCACTGGCCAACGCGCTGCCGGAGTGCTCAATTCTGGTGCTCACCGATCTCTCCACCATCGGCCGCTTCAAGCTCGCCGAGCGGGTGGATTACGTGCACCTGCCGACACTCACGCACGATTTTCACAGCGGTCCCGCCAGCACAGGCTTGCATATCGCGCTCGAGCACACTTTGAAAATTCGCCGCAAGATCGCCCACAGTGCGATCAAAACGTTTCGCCCCGATATCGTCCTGCTCGATGAAAGCCTGCTCAACCTGCCGCAGGAACTGCAGCGGATCACCACCCACCTGCGCGAGGAACTGCCCGAGGCCAAACTCGTGTGGGGCCTTTCCGACACGCTCGGGGAACCGGAATTCGTGAAACGGCAGTTGCGACGGAGCGAGGTGCTCAAAACGTTCGAAGACTTCGCCGACGAGATTTTTGTCTTCGGCGCGCGCAGTGTGTTCGATCTGGCTGCGGCTTATGACCTGCCGCCGCATCTGGCGGACAAGTTGTTCTACACCGGCTATCTCAGCCGCACAACGCCGGCCGCGCGCCGTGTGCGCGCCGAAATGGCGAATCGGAACCGCAGCCTGCCGCTCGTGCTGCTCGCGCCGGGCGGCAGCAGTGATGACTGCGCCATGGTGGATGCCTACCTGCGCTTTCTGGAAAGCACGGCCGGCGAACTCGCTCTGCAAAGCCTGATTGCGGCGGGGCCGGCGATCAGTGCACGCGCCAAGCGCGAGTTTGCCGCGCGGGCGCAACGTTTGCCGAACGTCGCCTTGCAGCGCTTCAGCAAACACAAACTGCAGTATGTGCGTTTCGCCGATCTGGTGATTTGCAGCGGCAGCTACAACATCCTGTGTGAGGTGCTGGCACACCGCAAACTCACGCTGGTGGTGCCGAGCCTGAGGGAACAGCCCGGCAATCTGTGCCGCGCGCGCCTTTTCCAGGAACGCGACTGGGTGACCGTGATACAGCCGGTGGAGTTTCATCCCTCGGTGCTGCGTGAGATCCTGCCGCAGTTGCTGTTGCGCGGGCCGCGACTCGTTCCGCGGTCGCGCTACGACAACGTCCCGCTCAACGGCTTCGCCAGTATCGCGGAACGGGTGCGCGCGCTCGCCGGCCGGGTGGCGACTGAACACATGCTTGCGGTATCATGAGGGGCTGATGGCCGGCAAGTCAGACATGAAAATCATGATCTATTCGCAGGACGGCTTCGGCTTGGGCCATCTGCGGCGCAACCTCAACATCAGCATTCAAATCAAGAAGCGTTGCCCGGACGCCGCCATCCTGATCATCGCCGATTCGCCCAAGGCACCTTTTTTCAGGCTGCCGCCGCAATGCGATTTCATCAAGATTCCGACCATCGTCAAGGTCGACACCGGGGTGTGGCGGCCGGACCGGCTGGCAATGGGCTACCGCGAGTTGTTGACGATCCGCTCGGAGATCATCAAGAATGTCGCGCTCAGCTTTCAGCCGGACGTCTTCCTGGTGGATCATATGCCGCACGGCGCACTGGGCGAACTGGCGCATCCGCTGGAGATGTTGCGCCGGCACAGCCCGCACACCAAAATCATTCTGGGCCTGCGCGATATTCTGGGTGCGCCCGACGTCATTCGCCGGCAATGGCAAAACGAGGGCGCCTTCGAAGCGGCCAGCGATTTCTATGATGCGGTTTTGATCTACGGCTGCGCCGACGTCTTCGATGCCGTCACCGAATATCAATTTCCCCAGACCCTGCTCGACCGCACGCAGTACTGCGGTTATGTCGCGCGCGAGCAGCAGGTGCCGGTTTTGGACAACAATCCGTTGCAGCAGTTTTTCGGCCGCACCTCGCACGGCAGGTTCATTTTGGTGACCGGGGGCGGCGGTGCCGATGCCGCCTACTTCATGGACCAGTTCATCGAAGCCGTGCGCCACCTGCAGCCGGACAACGGCGACTTCGCTGCGGTGGTTTCCACCGGGCCGTTCATGCACCGGGATCAACGCCGCCTGTTGCGCCAGAAAGCGGCGGGGCTGCCGATCATCGTCACCCAAATGGGACAGGACAGCATCCGCTTTCTCAGCCATGCCGACCTGGTCATTTCGATGGCGGGCTACAACACCGTCAGCGAGATCATGCGCTTTCGCAAGAATGCCATCATCGTGCCGCGGCCGGGACCCAGCCTGGAGCAGACCATGCGCACGCGCATTCTCACCGCGCGCGGCTTGTTCAGCTCGCTTCATCCCAGTGTGTTGACTGCCGCCAAGCTGGCGGAGTTGATCCGGCAGCGTCTGCACAACGGGGCCGCCATGAACGAAGCCATGCTGCCGGATCTCAACGGCGCTTCACGGGTTGCGAACTTCGTGCTCTCCGCGCTGTAAGCCTCCGCGAGCCGGAACGCTTTCAAACCTCCCGTAACCCTAACCTCGTTTTGAAAGGATGTGATCATGCCGATACGTGAGCGTATGCAGATTTTTCGGATGGGGCAACGCATCAAGGTCAAGGGCCAGGCACAGCCCAACGGCGATTTCATCGCGGTCGAAATCAAATTGAAGGAAGGCGACGAGTACGCCTCGATCGAGGGGGTGGTGCAGGCGGTCGATCTTTCCCGCCATTCCCTGCGCATTTGCAATCAGGAATTGCCGGTGCCCGAGTCCGCGGACATTCTCGATGTGGCACGCAATGCCACTTCGCTGGCCGGGCTGAAACCGGGCGACATGATCAAGGCCAAAGGCTTCTATTCCCCCGAGGGCAAATTCCTGCCCGCCAAGATCAAGGTCAAGGATGATTGCGACGGCGACAGCTCGGAGCTGCAGGGTTTCATCCAAAAAATCGACCGTGAAAACGGCATGCTGCGCGTGGTCGGCATCAACACACGCGTGACGGAAGCAACCGCGATCGACGGATTTTGAAAGGTCAACCTCCCATGCCCCGCATCAATGGCTTGCAACATCTCAAAATCGGCCAGCGCGTCAAAATCAAAGGCCGCTCGGAGCCGGACGGCACCTTTCTCGCGCTCGACATCACTCCCAAACCCGGGGACTACGAGGCCGAATTCGAAGGCGTGGTGCAGCGGCTCGATCCCGAGCGCCACGTGCTGCGGCTGCTCAACCGTGATATTGCCGTGCCGGCCACCGCGCTGATCAAAGACGTGACCCGCCAGGAAACCGGCTGGCAGGCGATTCAGCCGGGTGATCTCGTCAAAGTCAAAGGCACCTATTCGCGCGCCTACGGCTTTCTGCCCGCCAAGCTCAAGGTGAAGGAGCGCAGGGGCTTCGCCATCGAAGAGCTGCAGGGCGCCATTCAGAGCATCGATCCCGAAGCCGGCACGCTCGATATCATCGGCGTGACCGTGCGGTTGAGCGAGAAGACGATTTTCGAGGGCTTTTAAAGCCGGCCGGCGATCCGCCGCCGGCGGACACACCAGCCATGCGCCGGCGGCGTCATCACAGAACAGAGTGTCTCATGCAGAAAACATCCCCCAAGGTCGTGGCAGTAATCTTGAAGGGTTACCCGCGGCTTTCCGAAACCTTCATCACCAACGAGATGCTGCTGCTCGAACAGCTCGGGTTCCAGCTGCACATTTTCGCGCTGCGCAATCCCGCGGAGGCCAAGATTCACGAGAACGTGCGTCGCGTGCAGGCCCGCGTCACCTACCTTCCGGACTATTTCTGGCCGGAGGTGCGGGCCTTTCTCAAGGCCAATCTGCGTTTGTGGTGGCGGCGGCCGAAGGTTTACTGGCAGGCCTTCCGTTATGCCGCGTGGCGCAGCCTGCGCCAGCGCAGTTCCTCGACCATCAAGCGCTTTGCGCAGGCGGCGTATCTCGTGCAGAATTTCCTGCTGCTGCCGGACTGCAAGGGTGCGGCGCGCGCCGGCCGCGTCGACATCGCACACTTCTATGCCCACTTCAGCCACGGCCCGACGACTGTGGCGTATTTCGCCAAGTGGCTCACCGGCATCGGCTACAGCTTCAGCGCGCATGCCAAGGACATCTACCTGCAGGAACATGATTTTTTGCGGGAGAAATTGCTGGCCGCCAGCATGGTGACCACCTGCACCGAATACAACCGCAACCATCTGCAGCAGATTGCCGGTCCCGGCCGCGAGATCCTGCGCTGCTATCATGGCCTGGATACCGATTTCTTTTGCGCGCCGGTCAAACCCCGGAGAGAGGGCCTGCCCCGCATTCTTTCGATCGGGCGCTTCGTGCCCAAAAAGGGATTCCCCACACTGATTCAGGCGTTGCATCTCCTGCGCCAGCAGGGCCTGGAGTTCCGCTGTCACCTGATTGGCGGCGGCGAGCTCAAGGAACAGCTCCGCACCCAGATTCGCAGCCTGGGCTTGCACGATTGTGTCGAGCTGTTGCCGGCGTTGTCGCAGCACGAGCTGCTCGAATACTATTGCCAGGCGGACTTGTTCGCGCTCGCCTGCGAGGTGCAAAGCGATGGTGACCGCGACGGCATTCCCAATGTCATCGTGGAGGCCATGGCCATGGAGATCCCGGTGGTTTCCACCAACATTTCCGGGATTCCGGAGTGCGTCGATCACGGCGTGACCGGCCTGCTGGTGCCGGAGAAAAACCCGCAAGCCTTTGCGGCGGCCATGGCCACCCTGCTGCGTGATCCCGAGCTGGCCCGGGCCTTCGGCCGTGCCGGCCGCGCCAAGGTGATCCGCGAATTCGATTCCCGGCGCAACGTCGAGAAAATTGGCAACGCGCTGCGCCACGCCCTGGGCGAGGCAAGCGCGGCCACCTGCGCGAGCATGTCTGCACCCGGCGGGGAGTCGTCTGCCGCACGGCCGGCAAAACGTGCCGCGGCTGTCGTCACGGCGTGAGCCGTGAGCACAGGCATTCAACCATTACAGACAGGGGCTGCATCATGGATCTCACCGCAAAGTCTGCTGCGTTGAAAGTCAAAGACAAGCTCTACACCCTGGCCTCCGCGCTCGATGAGGCGCACATGCAGGCCAAGTTGCGGCCGCTGGTGCAAGCGCGTTTCGGCCAATCCGTGGAA
The DNA here is from genome assembly GCA_034506255.1 of candidate division KSB1 bacterium. NCBI lineage: Bacteria > Pseudomonadati > Candidatus Zhuqueibacterales > Candidatus Zhuqueibacteraceae > Candidatus Coneutiohabitans > Candidatus Coneutiohabitans thermophilus. The sequence goes on from JAPDPX010000004.1 coordinate 474,438, forward strand.
GTGGACCGGGTTGACATCGAAATTCTGCGCCGCCGCAATCAACGCTGCGTGGTGCGCTATCACCTCGCGCTCACCGGCGCGGCACAGCAGGTTTGGCGCGTGATCGGCAAAGTCTACAAGGCCAATCAGGGCCGGCAGGTTTATGACGACATGTGCACGCTGTGGCGGCACGGCTTCGACCGCGAGGCCGGCGATGGCATCAGCATGCCCGAGCCCTACGATTTTTGGGATGACCTGTGCCTGCTTTTGCAGGAGGAGGTGCCGGGCGTTCCGGTCAAGGCGTTTGCCCGGAAAGCGGAGAACACCGCGGCCTTCCGGTTGCTGGCGCGCACGCTGGTGAAGCTGCATCGTTCGCCACTGGCGCCCGGCACGCCCTTCACCGTGCGCGAGCTGCTCACCCGCTGCCATCCCCGCCATGAGTTTCTGGCGCTGGCGCTGCCCAATTTGGCGCCGGCGATCGACTACCTGGTCACCACTGCCTTCAAGTTGGAGGCGGCGTTCGGCCGAATTGCCATGACACCGTTGCACGGCGATTTTCATCTCGGCCAGGTTCATCTCGAGGGCAACCGCGCGTGGTTGATCGATTATGATGCGCTGTGCTACGGCGATCCGGCCTCCGATCTCGGCAATCTGCTCGTCTTTCTGCGCGGCAAAGTGAAGCGCGCGCCCGGCCTGCCCGTGCTGCTCGAAGCCTTCCTCGACGAATACTTCACCTTCATGGATCCGGCGATTCGGCAACGGCTGCCGCTGCACGAAGGTTTGACACATCTGCGCCGCGCCTGCAAATGCCTGCGTCTGCAGGAGCCCGGCTGGGAGAAGAAGGCGCAGCGCATGATCGCGCGCGGCCTCGCCTGCTTTGAACAAATGAAGGCCAGCCCGGCCGCCTTCGCCGCCCTGCTGCCGAATGCTCTCGAAGAAGAGGATGAAGAAGAGTTGTGGGAAGCGAATTGACCGGGCCCGGCCACAAGCCGGCTTTTCCGCAGCATGGCCGGCGGAAGGTATCCTTCAACCATGAACTCGCAGGGGGGCTGCCGGCCGCATGATCTGTCGTCATGCACGTGGGCAGGCCGCTTGATCGCGCGGTGATCCCTAATCCGGTGTGTTGCAAAATGAATGAAGTTGCCGCGACGCCGATGGCTGGTGTGCTTAGCTTGCATGATCGCAAGCTGCCCGGTTTGCGGCAGGCGCTCGATCCCGCGGCGGTTCGCGCCTGGCTGCTCTCCCGGGTTCCCGGCCTGGCGGATGCCGAGGACACTCCGGCCATCACACTGCTGAAATACACGCCCGGCAAACGCTGCGTGCTCGCTTACGAATGTGGCGGGGCACCACGCCGGCGGTTGATCGGCAAAATTTACCGGCATGATCGCGGCCTGGCGGTGTTCGACAACATGAGCCGGCTGTGGCAGGTGGCGCAGCGGAGCGACCCGCCTTTTCACATGCCCCGGCCGCTGGTTTATCTGCCGGAGTGGGGCATGGTGGTGCAGGAGGCCGCCGGCGGCATCCGCGCCGATCATCTGCTCCGGCAGCAGACTTTCGCCGGCGTGGTGCAGGCCGCGGCGCGCAATCTCGCGGCGCTGCATCGCCTGGAAGTCGAGTTACCGCGCCGGGACAACCTGGCGCAGCATCTGTTGAAACTCTGCCATCCGGGATGGGAACATTTGCTGGCAGACTTGCCGGAGGAAAACACCCGGCTGCGCCGAATCATCACCCATTTGCTTGCGACTCACCCCCGGCGCAGCCTTGGTCCGGTTCACGGTGATCTCACCCTCACTCAGATTTTCAGCAACGCCGGCGAGGTGAGCTTCATCGATTTTGACGGTTTGTGCCATGCGCCGGCCGCGCTCGATGTCGGCAACTTTTTGGTGGCGCTCGAAATGCACCTTGGCCCTGACAGCCAGCCGTTGCGCGCCGCTTTTCTGGAACAATATGACCGGCTGCGCCCGTTGACGACGCTGCCCGCCATGGCGGAATATCGTGCCCTGGCTTACTTGCGCCGCGCCATGATTGCCTGGCGACAGCGGCCCCGGCACTGGCGGCAACGGGCACAAGCCCTGCTCGCCGCGGCCGAACACGCGCTGGTGCATGCCGACGATTTTCTGACAACCTGCCTGAGCCAGGAGGTTGGGAATACACTCGGAGAGGATGCATGAAGCAGGTGGATTTTGCAACGCATCACTTGAAAGCGCAAAAATATGCCAAAGCCGACCGTGTCAGCTGGAAGGAACTGGTCAAATTCTACCGCGTTTTTGGCCGGCACTACCGCACCTATTGGCGAACGCTGGCCGTGGCCTACAGCGCACTCGGCATCAGCATTCTCACCGCGCTGCTGGTGCCATGGCCGCTCAAGCTGATTCTCGATCATCTTGTGCTCGCCAAGCCGTTTCCCGAGGCGCTGGCTTTTTTGCCACGTTTCCTGGGGACCGACCCCCACAATCTCCTGCTGGGTCTGTCGCTGGCGATCATCCTGATCACGTTTGTCGACGGCACCTTTTCCTACATTGCCAAATACCTGCTCTCTTCCACCGGCGACCGCATGCTCGCCGATATTCGCGAGCGGGTGTTTGCGCATCTGCAGCGGCTGTCGCTCTCCTTTCACAACCATTTCCGTTCGAGCGACATCGTCTATCGCATGACCTCCGACATCAACGGCCTGAAGCCGATGTTGATCGAGTTGCCGCAGGATAGTATCAACCGTTTCGGCCAGATCATCGCCTATGCCGGCATGATGCTGGTGCTGGATTGGCGCCTGGCGTTGATGGCACTCGCGGGCGTGCCCGTGCTCTTTTATTACAATCTGCGTTTCGGCGCGGGGGTGAAGCGGGCCGCCAAAACCAAACGCAGCCGCGAGACCGAGGTGACCAGCATCATTCTGGAAAACGTCGACGCCCTGGCCCTGGTGCAGGCCTATGGCAAGGAGTCGGCGGAAAAGGCGCGTTTCGAGCAACAAAACCGCCAGAGCATGTCCGCTGACATCGCCGCCATGCGGCTGGCGAAAATGTTCAAGCGGGTGGCAGACATGATCGTGGCGACCGCCACCGCCGTGGTGATCTACTGGGGCGGCCGGCATGCCCTCAGCGCTGACATCACGCCCGGCGTGCTGTTCATCTTCTTCAACTATCTCAAAGAGCTGTACGGCCCGATCGATAAATACGCCACCCTGCTTTTTGAAGTCGCAAAATCGCAGGTGGCTGCCGGCCGGCTGTTGGAGCTGGTCGAAACCGACATGGTGATGCAGGATGCCAAAGACGCCGTGCCGGCGCCCCGGCTGTCCGGCCGCGTCGAATTCAAGGAGGTCTCCTTCTCCTATCGCAAAGGCCAGCCCGAGGTGCTGCAGAACATCAATTTCACCGTCGCACCCGGGGAAAAGGTGGCGATCGTCGGGCACAGCGGCGCCGGCAAATCCACCCTCATCAGCCTGCTGCTGCGTTTTTATGATCCCACCGCCGGCAAAATCCTGATGGACGGTCAGGATATTCGCCGCTTCACCCTCGCCTCATTGCGCCAGCAGGTCACCATTGTGCTGCAGGAGGCCAAGCTGATGCGGCGCACCATCCGTGACAACATCGCCTTTGGCCGCGAGGATGCCAGCGATGAAGAAATCATCGCCGCCGCCAAAGCCGCCCAGGCCCATGACTTCATCATGCAATTGCCCGACGGCTACGACACCATGATTTGGGATGGCGGCGACAATCTTTCCGGCGGCCAGCGCCAGCGCCTCAGCATTGCACGCGCCATGCTGCGCAACTCGCCCATCCTGATTCTGGATGAGCCCTCCGCCGGCCTGGATGCCAAGGCCGAGGCGCTGGTAACCCAGGCGATCGAAGAGTTGACGCGCAACAAGACGACCTTCATCATCGCACATCGTTTCAGCACCATCCGCAACGCCGACAAAATCATCGTGCTGGAGCAGGGTCGTCTGGCACAAGTCGGCACCCATGAACAGCTCATGGACACCAGCCCGCAATACCGCGAGCTTTACGAATTGCAGGTATTGGGACACCGTCCCAAAGCGGGCCGCCACCTCATGGCCGAGGAAAATCCGCCCGTCGCGGCAGACCCCGCCATGGCAAATTGACCATGCACCACTTTGGCCCGGCCAGCGTCGTCAGCGCAGACCTGTCGCCGTGCCGTGACCCCGCCAGGGCATGCTGCCGGGAAAACCCCGGCGCCGCATGCCCGACCATCCGCCGGCGCCTTGCCCAAAAAGGCTTGGTGGCGGGGGTCGGAATCGCAACCATCGCATCAGTTTGAGGAATGACCACATGGGCGATGCCCCAACCTTGCTGCCGGACACCCACTTTCCCCAACTGCCCGTGCTCACCAACGCGCTGGCGATGAAAACGCGTTTGCAGGAAGAGTTCAAGCGCAACCACAGCTTGTTGCATATTCATGATCTGCGCCTGCTGCAGATGCGCTACAAGCCCGGGAAGAAATGTGAAGTGTGCTACGAACTGCACATCAGTGACCTCGCCTCCGGCCGCAGCGGCTGGCAGATTCTCGCCGGCATTGCGGAAGCGCCGGCAAAGGTGGCGGGCAAATTCGAAAAGGCGCGCAGCAAGCCGCAGGTGACGCCGGCCTTCGGCCCCGCACTGCATCTGCTGCCCGATCTCGCTTTGCTGCTGTGGAGTTTCCCCAACGACTCCCATCTGCCGCAGTTGCCACGCCTGCTGGACCCCGCCGGTCGATTGGCTTTGCTGCAGGCACATCGCACCACCCTCAGGCCGGACAGTGAAGCGGGTCTGGTGTCCGCGGCCACCGAGCTGGTCAAATACGCACCGTTTGACCGTTGCACCCTGCGCCACCAGTTGCATTTCAACGATGGTGTCCGCCTGACGCTGTACAGCAAAACCTACAATGACAAGACCAGTGCCGCCGGCGTCTTTGCCACCATGCAGGCGGTGTGGCAGGCGCCGGTCTGTCAATCCGGTGCCTTCATCGTACCCCGCCCGCTGTTCTGTGAACCCGGGTACAACACGCTGTTCATGTCAGCCCTGCAGGGCACGAATGTCGATGCGCATCTCGATCGGCTCGATCTCGCGCGGACGGCGGCGCGGGTGGGCGCCGGTCTGGCAGGCCTGCAGCAATGCCCGCTCAACAACCTGCCAGTGCGCTCCAGCGAACAGATGCTCGCCGAAGTGATGAAAGCCGGTCAAACCATCGTGACCTACGACGCGGCGCATCAGGCGCTGCTGGCGGATTTGCTGCAAACCATGCGGGCGCGGCAGGCGACCCTGCCGGCGATGCCGGTCACTCCGGTGCACACCGGCTTCCGTCTGTCACAATGTCTGCTGGTCGAAGATCGACTGGCGGTGATTGATTTCGATGACTTCCAGCGCGGCAATCCCGTCGAAGATGCCGCCAGCTTCGTGGCGCATTTGCTGTATTTGCCCCTGCGCGACAAGCTGACCACCGCGCAAAGCGAAACGGCGATCACGCATTTTTGCCGCGGTTATGCCGCCGCCGCCCCCTGGGGGTTGCCGCAGGCGGTGATGACATGGTACACTGCCGCGCAGCTCATCGCCAAACAGGCAGTCAAGTGCATCAATCTCGGCAAGAAGGATCATGCCCGGAAAGTTGCGCGCCTGCTCGAACTGGCGCACGAGGTGCTGACCCGTGAAAAGAACTGGTGTTGATCGCATGATCTGCCGTTGCTGCGACATTCCGAAATTCTCCGCCTAGGACCGGGCATGCCAGCAGAATTCCTCCACCAGGATGCTCACCTGCCGCATCTCCCCACTCTGACAGATCCGGCGGCCATGGTGCATGTGTTCAATGCCCATCGCCAGCGTCTGCCGCTGCTGGGGGCACGCACTGTGCGAGGGACGGAGATCGAAAAAATTTATTACCGCCCGGGACGGCACCTGAGCGTGCTTTATCGCGTGCATCTCGATGACGGTGACGATTGCTGGCTGTTTGCCAGTTCCTTTCCCGCGCGCCGGGCGGAGAAGCAATTCCACAAGGCGCAAGCCATGGCCGGCAGCAGCTCTGCCGCGCCGGACTTTTGGCCGGAATGGGACATGGTGCTCTGGCCCTTCCCGGGCGACGACAAAATGCCGGCTTTGCAGCAACTGGTGCAACCGGCGGTGGTGGCATCACTGGTTGAACAGCAGCAGCAGGCTTTCGGCCTCGATGGCTCCTGGCGGGTGCAACAACTGCGTCTGCGCCGGGTGAAATACATGCCGCGCAAACGCTGTGTGCTGCGCTACGATCTTCTGCTCGGCAATGCTGCCGGTGGATCGCGGCCATTGGTTTTTTTCAGCAAAAGTCACGGTGACGCTGCCAGTCGGCGGCATTTCGAAAACACCCGCCGTGCCTGCCAGGCTCTGGCCGGCGAGGCCCACGGTCGTCCGCAGACGGAAGCGACGGGCAACTTCGAAATCCCGCGGCCGGTTTTGCTGTTGGCGGAATTCGACACCTTTTGGCAGGAGGAATGGCATGGCCGGCCGGTGCTGGAAGTTCTGGCGCAGGAGGAATGGCAAACGCTGTTTGCGCAGATCGCGCGGCGGGTGGCGCACCTTCATCTTTGCCAGGTGCCGGATTTGCGACCTGCTGAAAGCATCGACGGCCTGCTTACGGCCGCCGAGCTCGATGCCGGACATTTTATTCATCTCCTGCCGCAGCATGCTCCGGCGTGCGAGCGGGTGCTGGCCGCATTGCGCACCGCCAAACACCACATGGCCGAAACGCGCGGGCCACTCACTCTCGTGCATGGTGCCCTGCGGCTGGAGCAGTTGCTGAGCAACGGTGACCGTTTCGCATTGCTCGATTGGGACGCCCTCGCCCAGGGCGACCCGCTCGCGGACCTGGCTGAGTTCATCGCCTCCCTGCGCCTGCTGGAGTTTTCCCTCGGCTGGGAGCGGCCACGCCTGCAGGCCGCCGCCCGGCAACTTTGCGAGACTTATGCCGGCCTGGTGCCCTGGCCGCTCGCCACCAGACGCCTCGCCTGGTATGCTCTCGCCTTTTGGATCGGCAAGATGCATCTGGCGGTGGTCAATCTCGATTATCGCATCATGGCGCGCTTCCCGCAGGCCTGGGCTGTGACCGAAGAATGGCTGGCCCAGCTTTGAAGAGCGCTCCCGACATGCCCAAAACCTGAATTTTGCCTGCCGGCTTGCTGTTGCCCGGAAGAGATGGCGTGTTCACGAACTCCGTCAGGAGTGAACTGTTTGTGCACAGGGGCATCTTGCGTGTCTTTAAACTCCGTTGGGAGTGGCCTGTAGAATTTCTCATGATCTGGCTTGGCTTTTTGAAGAGGACCAAGCAGGTCACTCTGACGGAGTTTGGGGAAATACGATATGCCGCTTCACTAAAAACAGTTCACTCCCACCGGAGTTGATAGCGCGTTGGCCTGCAAAACCTTTTGTGCCCCACCTCTTTGGTGATTGGGCGTCGCGATCAACTCGGCGTTCCCCGCGGAAAGGATCGATCCGGGTGCAACATTCAGGAAAAAGATGCGGTCTGCAACCGAAGAATAATTCCGCCCCGGCGGAACTATGGCTTGCAATTGTTTTCGGGCGAAGTCTCAAGCACCGGCCAAGTTGTTGCGGATCTCGCAAAAGCTTGTTGGAATAATTGCCTGCCGGAGCCGGCCGTTTGCCATCGTGGGGCGTTGGTTACTCGACTCAACGAAAGATCATCTGCATGAACATCGCGTATCTCAGCGCCGATTTTGGCGTGCCGATCTTCGGCTACAAAGGCGCGAGCATCCACGTGCGCGAAGTGACGGCGGCGCTGCGCCGCCTCGGTCACACCGTACACCTTTTCTCTCCCGCCCTCGAGGCGGAGACCGCCGGCCAGCCTGGATTGTTCGCGGTGCCCGCCCGGCCGGATCACCTCGCCCTGTTCAAAGAGCTCGGCCAGTTGGACACCTTTCTCGGGGTGAGCACCCGCGTGCGCCACGAATTGCGCAATCTGCTTTACAATTTTACTCTCTATGAGGCCGCGCTCGAGCATCTCCGCCGCCTGGTGGTGGAAGTGATCTATGAGCGCTATTCGCTTTTCGCCTATGCCGGCATCAAGCTGGCACGCACGCTCGGCATCCCCCACCTGCTCGAAGTCAACGCGCCGTTGAGCCTCGAGCAGGAGCAAAGCCGCGGGCTGGATCTGAAAATCCTGGCGCGCCATCTCGAACAAAAAATTTGGAACGAAACCGACCGGCTGCTGGTGGTTTCCAGCGAGCTGAAGCAACTGGCGCTGGGCCTGGGCGTGCCTGCTGAACGCATCGTGGTTCTGCCCAACGGCGTCGATCCGGCACGCTTTCTCGCGGTGGCCGCCGCCGGCCGGGACTGGCCGGGACAACGCAACGACGCACCGTTGTGCGGTCCGGCCGTGCGTGCGCAATGGCGGCTTGCCGACAAATGCGTAATCGGGTTCGTGGGCAGTCTCAAAAGCTGGCATGGCACCGAAACCCTGGTGCAGGCCTTCGAAGACATGCCGGCGCACACCCATTTGCTCATCGTGGGTGACGGCCCGCAGCGCGAAGCCTTGGAGCAGCTCGTGCACGCCCGTCATCTCGAGGCACAGGTCACGTTCACCGGCAAGGTGCCATATGACGACATTCCCGCCCATATCGCGGCGATGGACATCACGGTGGCGCCCTACACGCCCAGCGCGCATTTCTACTTCTCGCCGATCAAAATTTACGAATACATGATGATGGCCAAACCGGTGGTGGCCGGTGCCATCGGCCAGGTGAAGGAAATCGTGGTGCCCGGACAAAATGGTTTGCTCTACGAACCGGGCAATGTGACGGCCTTGCGGCAGGCACTCCTGCAGCTCGCCGGCGACCCCGCGCGCCGTGCCGAGATGGGCAAAGCGGGGCAGGCCTGGGTGCAGCGCGAGCGCACCTGGGATCACAACGCCGCCGAGATCGTGCGCCACGCACAGGCCCTGCGCCGCCCCGGAGCACCATCTTCAGGAGTCACGGCATGAAAGGGTTGCGCACCGCCATCGTTACCGGGCAGTATCCACCCCAGGTCGGCGGCGTGGGACATTCCGCTCATCGCGTGGCCAACCTGCTCGCCGATCACGGCCTGGAGGTGCATGTCATCGCCCTGCACAAGCACGCCGAGCCCCTGCCCTTCGACGAATCCTTCCGCAGCGTGCAGGAGGGCAATGTGCAGGTGCACCGCGTCAAGGTGTTTCACCCCGGTTTCGATAACTCGCTCGGTCTCTCGGAAGCCGATGTGCTCACCCGCTACAATCGCGAGATGTTCGATGCCGTCGATTACTTCCAGCGCCGCCATCGCTTCGACGTGCTGCACGGCTTCTTCCTGTATCCCGCCGCCTTCATTGCCACACTGGTGGGCAGAATGCACCGTGTGAAAACCATTGCTTCGATCCGCGGCAATGACATTGGCAAATACGCTTTTGATCCGCTGCGCATGCCGTTCGTGCGGCAAACCCTGGAACAGGCCGATTATGTCACGTCGGTGGCGACCAGCCTGCTGGAGCTCGCTGACCGCGGCCTCACGCCGGTGGCGCATAAAGCCAAAGTGATCCTGAATTCAATAAACCTTGCGCCCGGCGATCTTCCTCCCCAACCCGCGCTCGAGCTGAAGGGCATGGTGATTGGCACGGCCGGCCTCTTCCGCTACAAGAAGGGGCTGGTGTATCTTTTCAAAGCGCTGGCGGACCTGCGGGACAAGGTGGATTTCTCGCTGCTGCTGGTGGGTGATTACTTCAGCCCCGATGATCGCGAGCTGCACGAACGCTATCTGCGCGAATATGATCTGCTTGCCCGCACCGTCATCACCGGCAAGATTCCCCATCACCACATGCCCGGTTATTTGCAATGCTTCGACATCGTGGTCTTTCCCTCGCTGTTCTCCGAGGGCTGTCCGCTTTCCATGATCGAGGCCATGGCCATGGGCAAGGCGGTGATCGGCTCGCGCGCCGGTGCCATCCCGGAGATCATTCACGACCATCAGAACGGCATACTGGTCAGTCCGGGCTCGAGCAGCCAGATTGTGGAGGCGCTGCAGGAGCTGATGGCTGACGCGGCGTTGCGCCGGCGGCTGGGCGAAAATGCCCGGGCCAGCGTGGCACACATGCGCACCGAGCACGAGCTCGAAGAATGGCTGCGCGTTTACCGGCACGTCTTGATGGTCAAAGTTTGAGCAGCATGCGCACGGCAAAGCATGCCGCCCTGCTCAGGAGAGTTCACTCATGAGTTCCGACACGACGCAGCCGGCGCTTGCAGCGGCTGAGCTGCAGCAGCAGCTCGCCGCCTATTTTGCCGCCCGGCATCCCGCCGACGTCACAGTCACCGGCCTGGCTATTCGCCGCCAGTGGTGTGACCCCGGCAAAGACGCCACCCTTCTCTGTGCCCTCACGCTCGCGACGGCCGCGCAGGAGCGGCATGAACAACAATACGTCGGCCGCGTGCTGCGCAACAAAGAGGTGGAGGACGAGCTGCGTGCGGCCCTGAAAAAGGCGGAGGAGAAGCCGGCGTTCGGCGAGGCCGTCATTGCCCTGCCGCGCCTGCGGCTGCTGCTTTATGCCTTTCCCAATGATCCCAAGCTGCGATTGTTCACACCGGTGAAGCTGCAGGAGTGGCTGGCAGCCAATCTCGGGCGCGTGTGGCGCGCCGCGAAGCAGGACCGCAGCTGGCATCCGGTGCAAGTTCGCATGGAGGAGTTGCGCTACATTCCCGGCAAGCGCTTCACCGGCCGTTGCCGCGTGCTCGTCACCAATCAGGCGGGCACGACAGAGGAACTGCGCTTCATTGTCAAGCAGCTCAAAGATGAGAAGGCGGCGAAAAAATCTTATCGCAATCTCGTCAGGCTGCAGGCCTCCTGGCCGGAGACGGAGCCGGGAGAGCGTCGTTTCCCTGTTCGCCTGCCCCGGCCGCTGGCCTGTGATGAACGCCATGCGGCGGTTTTTCTCGAGGAATTGCCCGGCGAAAACCTCTGGGAAGTATTTCTGCGCACCGGGGAACTGGCGTTGCTGCAACAAGCCGGCGCTCTGCTGGCGCAACTCCATCGCAGCCGCCGGCGCGTGCGCAAACGTGTCTCCCGGTGGAGCGAATGGCGGGAAAACCGGCCGGTGGTGGCCGCCCTCCTGCGCACCTTCCCCGCACTGCGGCCGCGCCTGCAGCGCTTGTGGCGGGAGTGGCGGGCCGAGGCAAAGCCCGCACATGAAAGTGAGGTGTTGCTGCACGGCAGCTTTCGCCTCAATCATGTTTTCGTGCATCATGGCGAACTGGCACTGATCGACCTCGACAGTCTGCGCCTGGGGCCGCCGGCCTATGATGTGGCCAACCTGATCTCCTCACTGTACTACCTGGAGAGCCTGGGCCAACTGGCGGCCGGCCGGCGCCGCGCGATCGCGCTGCATTTCGCCGTGGGATATGCGGCGCACAACGGCCATCGCATTGCCGCCGGCGAATTTGCCTGGTACCTGGTCAGCCTGCTCATCAACAAACAGATGAGCAAACTCATGGCGCATGATCATGCCGCACCGGGCGGGAAAATTGACGAGCTGCTGGGGCACGCCGAGACCGTGTGGGCGGCGAGTCGCGCCCTGCCACCGGCCGCAACACTGCTGGATTTGCTCGAGCAGCCGGCGCCGTGCGAACCCGCCGGCCTGCCGGCTTGAGCAGACAACACCTGTTTGAAGAAAACGAGGAATCTCCCATGCATACTGTGGGCGTACGGCTGCATGACGCCACCTTGAATCTCACCTCAAACCACGCGCCGTTGATCGCTTATGCCCGTGAGCACCTGCACCCTCTGGCGACATCGCCGGTCGACAAACCGCATTTAACCGTCACCTGCCACTGGGTGCAGGGCGAATGGCGGGAGGAAAACAACCCCTTTCAGTGCGACCAGCCGTTGTCTCTCATCGGCAAACGCATGCTCGGCAACGCCGATGAGCTGATCTGGCTGAACACGCTGCGCATGAAGGGGCTGCAATTGCGCTTCCGCCGCGGGGTGGAACCGTTCCATTGCGAAGTGGCCTACACGTTTCATCCCAAAAAAGAGAAGCTCGAAAATCTGCGCGACTACGAGTACAAAAAATATTTCAGCCTGATGAGCTACCTCGTCTATTATCCGCTGTTCTGGCATCTGGAGCGCACCCGCGGCTGGGTGGCGCTGCATGCCTCGGCGCTGACCAGTCCGCACGGCAGCCTGCTGATTGGCGGCCTGGGCGGGGTCGGAAAAACCACCACCTGCGTCGCGCTCATGCAGCAGCACGGCATCGCACTGATCGCCGAAAACATCGTGCTCACCGACGGCGAATTCGTCTATCCCTGCTATGAGCCGGTTCGCCTGAACCCGGACAGCCTGCAGATGCTGGGCGGACAGGCACAAGAGCTGCGTGCCATGGCCTTTCCCGGGGGGCTGAAGGAGAAATCCCTGTTCCACTTCGAGGCGGCGCCACATACTGCGGTCAGCCGGCCGGCGGCTTTGTTCCTGCCGCAATTCACGCCACGGCGTGGCGTCGCGCAGATCAGCGCGGAGGCGGCCGCGGAAAAAATCATCGCGATGAATCGTTTGACGCTGGAGCTGGATGACTATGGCTGGTATGCCGCCGCGCTCGATCTGCACTGGCCGCAGGCAGGGCAGGCCCTGCGCCGCGTGGAGAGCGTGCGCCGCTTCGCACAAAACGTGCGCTGCTTCGTGCTCGGCATCGATCGCAGTGCCGGCGTCGCAGCCGTGGTGGAGGATATTCTCGCCAGTGTTCGGTAAGCGCGGTGCGATGTCGGTATTGAGTGTCTGTCTGGAAACGGGGGAACCGTTTGCCCGGCTCCTCCCGATCATTGCGACTCGGATGTTCAACCCCGCAGAAAGATGAAAGCAAGCATGCCCCGACCGATTGAAAAACAACCGGAAAGCGGCGAACGCCCCATCCGCTTCTTTCTCACTCCCGAAATGTTGCCGGATGCCGAAACCCTGGCGCAGTTGCAAACGCTTGCCGCCACGCCGGGATTGGATCATTATGTCGCCGTGCTGCCGGACATTCACCGCAAGAGCCGCAACCTCAGCCCCACCGGCACGGTGGTGGCATCGAAAAACGTCCTCGTGCCGCGCGCGGTGGACACCGGCATTTGCTGCGGCATGCGCATGATCCGCAGCAATCTGGAAGTGCGCGCGCTCACTCCGGCCGTGCTCGACGAACTCTTCAACGAGCTGCGGCGAACGATTCCGGTCTTCGAGCATGACAGCGACGTTCTCACCCGCGAGGAACTGGCCGACCTGCTGGTGCAGGGCGGCGCCTGGAGTCAGAAGCGCTATGGTCTCAGCGCAGAGGAGATGAGCTGCATCGAAGATCACGGCACGCTGGCGACGGATACCACGGCCGCGGAGAAGATTCTGGCCTGCCTGCCCAGGCAGGCGCTCAAGAAGGGCCGGCGGTGCTATGGCACCCTGGGCGATGGCAATCACTTTCTCGAATTGCAGGAAATCGTCGAAGTGCTCGAGCCCGAAACAGCCCGTCGGCTCGGTCTGGCTCCGGGCCAGGCGCTGTTCATGCTGCACACCGGCTCGCGCAGCGTGGGCAGCAAAACCATGAAGGGCTATCTGGAAAGCTGGGAGGAGGATGCCAGCTTCATGCAGGCGATGACGCGCGGCACGCCGATTTGGTCGATGCCGGCGGAGGCGGAGATTGCGCAGGAATATCTGCGCGCCATTGCAGCGGCCTCGAATTTCGGCTTTGCCAATCGCATCGCGATCACCGAACGGCTGCGCGCGGCCGTGCGCCGGGTGTTGCGCGATGAGTCGCTGGCCCTGCCGCTGTTGTATGATTGCGCCCATGTCAGCATCAAACGCGAGCAGTGGCGCGGGGAGGCGTTGTGGGTGCACCGCCACGGTGCCAGCCGCGCCCTGCCCGCCTCCCGCCTGTCCGACCATCCGCTCTTCCGTCTCACCGGCCAGCCGCTGCCCATTCCCGGCTCGATGGGGCATGCCTCGTTTGTCGGCGTCGCGCTGGAAGGCGCGGGCGAAACGTTTTACTCCGTCAATCACGGTGCCGGTCGCGTGCTGGACAAACCGGAGGCCGTGGCGGCGTTCACCGAACAGCTCGTCACCGCCGAATTGCAAAACAAGAACATTCGCCTGTATCGCTACGGCGAAGGCAACCTCGCCGAACAAGCCCCTGCCTCTTTCAAAGACGTTTCGCAAGTGGTGGCCGCGATGACGGCGCTGAACCTGGCGCGGCCGGTGGTCCGGCTGCGGCCGGTGGCGGTATTGAAGGGCTGAGCGGCGGCACGGCCGCACGCCCACCTGACGGTTGCGCAAGGAGAGTGCAGCATGATCCCCCGCGGTTTGTGGCGGCGCCATGAGGTGCGCCTGACCCTCACCTTCGTCTGTTTGATTATCCTGCCTTGCGGCTTTCTCGGCTATTTCAGCCTGCGCGCCATTCGCAACGAAAAGCTGTTGATAGAGGCGCGGCTGCAGCAAAACTACAAGCAGCTCGCCGGCCTCGCCGCCCGCGAGATCAATGAAGAGCTGGAAAAAGCAGCGAGGCACTGGACTTATTTGACCGGCAAATCCGCCAAACGCCACCGCCATTATCCCACCCCGGAAGCCCTGCAGCAGTTTGCCGAAGAGCAACCACTGGTAGCCTCGGCCATCTTGCTGGAAAGCCCGGCGCAACCGCCGCGCACGACGGCTGCAGCCGGCACTGCCCTCCCGGCTGCCCAAGCGGCCCCGCCCGGCGAAGACTACATCAGCACCCATCGCCGTTTCACGGCGCTCGTGGAAGCCGGGGAAGAGTTGGAATACAAAGGCCGCCTGGAGGAAGCGCTGGCGCTGTATGCCCAGATCGCGCAGGACTGCCCGACCCCGCAGTTCGTCGCGCTCAGCCGGAACCTGATGGGGCGCGTGCTGATGAAGCAAAGCGACTGGCCGGCGGCCATTCGTGTCTATCGCGAGCTGCTGGCGAACCACCCCCAGGTGCGTGATCGCAACGGCGCGCCGCTGCGCTTCTTCGCGCAGTATCAAATCGCCATGGCTCTGGCCAATCAAAATCGCGACCAGGAGGCGGTCGAGACGCTGCTCGCCATGCATCAGGACCTCTTCGAGCGCTCTGATGAAATCAGCACGGTGCAATACACTTATTTTGTCGAATTGATCCAGACGGCTTCGCTGCGGCTGTTGAGCTCGCCGTTGCTCTCCCACCCCGAACGTTACCAACGGCAGTTCGCCGCCCTGGCGGAGTTGAGCAAGAAACGCATCAGCCGGCGGTACTATTTGCAGGTGCTTGATCGCCGGCTGGCAGAAGACGTGCTCGAACGCAAAAACTACAAAGATCGGGTATATTACCTTTCCGATGTGGCGGAGGGCGAGCCGTATCTGCTCGCCTATCAATATCTGCCGGATGCCTCCGGCCATCATGTCGCCGGGCTGGTGGCGATGGAAATCGATCTCGAAGAGTTGAAGGCCAAGCTGTTCCCGGCCATTCTCGAGAAACTGGAGGTGGCCGGCGCGGTGAGTTTTGCGATTCTGAACGAAGCGCACAAATTCATGATCGGCACCCGGCCGCCAGTCGGCGAACCGGTGGCGACGCAAGTGCTGGAGAAGCCCTTTGATTTCTGGCAGGTGGCGATTTATGCCGAGGCGCCCGCCGGCCCCGCCACCGGCTGGGATTTCAAGCTGACGCTGTCGTTGTGGCTGGTTTTCCTGCTGCTGCTCACGGTGATTTTTGGCGCCGCTGTTTTCATCCGGCAGGCGCTGCGCGAAGCGCATGTGTCACAGATGAAATCGACCTTCGTGTCGAATGTTTCCCACGAGCTGCGCACGCCGCTGGCCTCGATCAAAATGCTGGCCGAGCTGCTCGAAAAGCAGTTTGCCGCGGGTCCGGGCAGCGCGGCGGCGGCCGGCCGGGCAGCGGAATATCTCGGCGTCATCCGGCGCGAATCCGACCGCCTGGCGCGCCTGATCGAAAGCGTGCTCGATTTCTCGCGCATCGAGCGCGGCGTCAAGCAGTACACTTTCGAGTATGAAGATCCGGAGGCCATTGTGCGGCAGGTGGTGGAGGCCTTCCGGCCGCAGGCCGAAGCCGACGGTTTTCACCTGGTGCTGGAAATCGCCGCACCGCTGCCGGAAGTCAAGATCGATGCCGATGCCATTGCACAACTGCTTTTGAACCTGCTGACCAATGCCTACAAATACAGCCAGGAGCGCAAATACATCCGGGTGGCGGCGTTTCGGCAGGCGCGGCACCTGGTGATCGAAGTCGAGGATCACGGCATCGGCATCGACCAAGCGGAATTGCCCAAGATTTTTGAGGATTTTTATCGCGTGGATCAGCGCTTGAACACGCCGAAGCAGGGCGGTGCCGGTTTGGGGCTGACCCTGGCACGGCACCTCGCGGCGGCGCATGGCGGTGAGATTACCGTGCGCAGCAAACTGGGCGAGGGCTCCACATTTTCCCTGCGGCTGCCCATCCCGCCGGAATGTCTCGAACAGATGGAGGCCGGCCACGCCCGCGAAGCACCCGCCAACAATCACGGTGCGCCCGCCGCCGAACCGGAGGTGTGAGATGAAAAAGATTCTCCTCGTCGAAGACGATGCTTCGATTGCGCTCGGTCTGGAGGGCGCGCTCAGCGATGAAGGGTATGTGGTGAAGGTGGCGCGCACCGGCCCCGACGGCTATCAACTCGCGCGGGAATGGCGGCCGGATCTGATCGTGCTGGATCTCATGATGCCCGGCATGAGCGGCATGGAAATCTGCAAGCGCCTGCGCGACGAAGGTCACACCGTGCCGATCATCATGGTGACCGCCCGCGCCGAGGAGGACGACAAGGTGCTGGGACTGGAGCTGGGCGCGAATGATTACGTCACCAAGCCCTTCAGCCTGCGCGAGCTGCTGGCGCGCGTCAAAGCCCACTTGCGGCCGGTGGAGGGCGGCAGCAATGGCCGGACGGCAAGCGCGGCGAGCCACTATCGTTTCGGCAACGTGGTGGTGGATTTCAAGCGCCATGAAGTGCGGCGCAACGGCATGCTGCAGGAGCTGACCAACCGGGAATTCCGCCTGCTGGCGTATTTCATTCGGCATCCCGGCGAATTGATCGCGCGCGAACGTTTGCTGGAGGAAATCTGGGGCTACAATGTTTTTCCCAACACCCGCACAGTCGACAATCACATTTTGCGCTTGCGCAAGCACATCGAGCCCGATCCGGAGAATCCACGCTACATCAAAACCATTCGCGGCGCCGGCTACCTGTTTGACCCGCAGGGATGATTGACCACCCGCCCGGTCTTTTCTCCGTGCGGGGGCAGGGGCCGGCACACCCGGCACAAATCCGCAACCTCTTCATTTAGCCGTAATATACTGATAACTTTCCAGGCCGGTTTGGCCCGCCAGGAGGGCACCATCTCCAAAACGAGCAGCGCCTGGTGATCAAGGGATTGCACATGCTTTTGCCCGGTGACAGGGTGCCATTGTCTCCGACGCGTGACAGTGGCATGACCATGCAGTGACTGGCTGGAAAGCGACGTATTGAACCATTTCGATCCACTCATTGATTCCTGGGAAGCTGCCATGAGACTGAAATTAGTCGCCACAGCGTTATTGTCGGGCTGGCTGTGTGTGAATACGGGTTTTGCTCAAACGTGGGGTACCGAAATCGATCTCGGCACCGGCTCGACACCCGATATGGACGTCGATCCGGTCACTGGCAAGATTTACGTCGTTTATCATGACAACGGCGTGGTGCTGGTGGAACTCAATGCCAGCGGTGCCATCATCAAGAAGGAAAACGTGAGCGTGGCGGCGGCGGACAAGGAGGGCGGTTTTCGCTTCGGTGCCACCGTCGCCATCGACCCCACCACCGGTCTGCCGCATCTTTGTTATCGGGAGCCGCTGGGCAGCGACATGTACAGTATTCACTACACGCGCAAGCGCAGCGAGGGAAGCTGGACCAGCCCGCTGGAAATTGCCTCCAATCTGCGGCGCGCCTACAGTGTGCGCATGGAAGTGGACAGCAAAGGGGTGGTGCACGTGGTGCACGGCTATGCCACCCAGGATGTTTTCGGCGAGGCCAACTATCTTCGCATCGTGAACGGCGCGGAGGACAAATTCATCCCGGCATTGAACCCCTACCGTGTCGACGATCGCGTGGAAATCGCGGTGGGTGGTGATGATGTCGTGAATATCGTGCTCAACCGGCCGGATGATCTCGACAGCGGCGGGCCGGTAACCTACTACCGCTCCACCGACGGCGGCAACAGCCTGGTCAAAATCGGTGACATTCACCATGCCGGCGCCCAGGGCCGCAATGGCAACGCCGATGTCTATGCCGATCAGGCCGGCAATGTTCACTTTGTCTATGGCTCGGCGCGTGATCAGGCGCACGCCGGCACCCAGTCGGTGCGCTATGCCCGCTTTCGCAATGGCAGCAAAGTGCGCGACGTGGTGGTGACGAAGCAGGGCGAATTGCATGACTGGCATCAAAATCTTGGCGTCGGTTCGGTTGCCGCCAGCAATGACGGCAAAAACGTGGTGGTGGTGTACAACCTCGGTGACGGCGATGCACTGTTCGCGCGGCTTTCCCAGAATGAAGGGCAAACCTGGGGTGCGCCGGTGCAACTGGCCAGCCAGTCCGGTGGTTCGGAATCCCGCGACAAACACGTCGTGCGCGCCGCCGGCAAGACGTTCTATCTTGCCTATCCCTCCTTCGGCAAGGTCTATCTGCGGCTGTTGAAGACCGGCGGTAATCCCCCGGTCGCCAATGCCGGCGGCCCCTACAACGGCAGCGAGGGTTCGCCCATCAGCTTCAACGCCTCCGCTTCCACTGATGACGGCCAAATCGTGCGTTATCGCTGGGATTGGACCAGTGACGGCGTGTTCGATGACAGCACCAACACCCCGCAAATCCAGCACACCTATCCCGACGATTTCAATGGCAAGGCCACGCTCGAAGTCGTGGATAATGAGAATGATCGCAGCCGCGTGCAGGTGCAGGTGACGGTTGCCAACGTGGCGCCGGTGGCGGATGCCGGCGGCCCCTACTCCGGTGTGCTCAATCAGCCGGTGACCCTGACCGCGAGCGTGACCGACCCCGGCACCAAAGATACGCACACCTTCAAATGGGACTTGAACAACGACGGCACCTTTGAAGCCGACGGCAAAACCGTCACCGCCACCTACAATTCGCCCGGCAAAAAGCGCGTGCGCGTGCGCGTCACCGACAACAACGGCGCCAGCGGCAGCGACACCGCCTCGGTGACCATTGGCAGCGGTGCGCCGGTCGCGAGCAAGATTCCCAACCAGACCGTGGCCGAAGGCACACCCTTTGCCCCCATCACGCTGGACAATTATGTCAGCGATTCCGACAACACCCCCGATCAAATGGTGTGGAGCACGTTTGGCCAGGTTCATCTCATCGTCACCATTGTCAATCGCATTGCCACGGTGGCGCCCGCGGACAGTGAGTGGGCGGGCAGCGAGACCATTTCGTTCGTGGTGCGCGATCCCTCCAACAAACGCGACACCACCACCGCCAAGTTCACCATCACCGCGGTGAATGACAACCCGCGCGTCAGCACCATTCCCTCCCAGCGGGTGAAGGAGGGCCGGCCGTTTGCCAGCATCACACTGGATGATTATGTGTTCGATCCCGATCACCGCGACAACCAAATCACCTGGAGCACCAGCCCGAATGCCCTCTTCAAGGTGACCATCGCCAACCGTGTCGCCACCGTGGCGCCGGCCGACTCGGAATGGACGGGGAACAGCCAGATCACGTTCATCGCCAGAGATCCGGCAAACGGCAGCGACAGCACGCGTGTCCGGTTCACCATCGATCCGGTCAATGATCCGCCGCGCCTCTCCACCATCCCGGATCAGGTCATCAAACGCGGCGAAACCTTCACCCCCATCAATTTTGCCGACTACGTCCGCGATCCCGATGATCCCAGCGACAAGCTCAAGCTCAGCGGCACCGGCAACCGCGAGCTGGCGTTGTTCATCTCGGGTTTGATCGCCACCGTGCTGCCGCCCAACGCCAGTTGGATCGGCAGTGAGACCATCACCTTCACCGTGAAGGACACTTCCAACGCCACCGCGACCACCAGGGTGACCTTCACCGTGCGTGATTCCAACACGCCGCCGCGCTGGCTCAACACGGTCAATTACAGTTTCAACGAAGATGACACGCTGCGCATTCCATATGCGGATTTGCGTGCGCGGGTGAAGGACGACGAGGATCCCCCCGAGCAGTGGAAGTTCTCGCTGGTGGGCAACGACAAAATCAAGTTCCGCAACACCGCCACCACTTTCAATCTCTTTGCCGAGCGCGACTGGCACGGGGTCGAGACCGTGCAGATGGTGGTCAATGACGGCAAAGGCGCCAGGGATTCGGTGACCACGCAGATCACGGTGGTGTCGGTGCCCGACCCGTTGCGCAGCTTCCGCGTGCTCTCGCCCATCGGCGAATTCTATTCCGCGCGGCCCGCCAGCATCACCTTCGACTGGGAGGATACATTCGATCCCGAAAACCCGGGCAGTCCCATCAATTATCTCTGGCTGCTCAGCAAGAACGTCGACTTCAGCAACATCATCAAGCAGGTGCAGGTGGTCAACAAAAGCGAGTATGTGCTGACAATCGACGCCAGCATGCCAGGCGGATTTTATTACTGGAAGGTGATTGCCTCCGGCAGCAGCGGCACATTCGTGGAATCGTCCAACATCGGCTCCTTCACCATCCCGGCCCTCAGCGTGACAGAGGCCGGCGGCAAGGTGCCGGAATCGTTCGCGCTGCATCCGAACTATCCCAACCCGTTCAACCCGCAAACCAACCTGGTGTTTGACCTGGCAAAACCCGGGCATGTCGTGCTGACGATTTATGGCATCGACGGCAAGAAGGTCGCCACTCTCACTGATCGCGAGTATCAGGCGGGGCAGTACACGCTCACGTGGGATGCCCACGGCCTGGCGAGTGGCACCTACCTCGTCGAGTTGCGGGTGACCAATGCGGGCGGGCTGCTGTTTGAGGCCAGGCAGAAAATGTCGCTGTTACGCTAGCCCGGCCGGTGCCGCTCTGCCTGGCCGCTGCGCGGCAAGAAGCGTGAAAACAAAAAGCCAACCCCGTGATCACGGGGTTGGCTTTTTGTTTTGGTGCCGGTTTTAAATTGCTGGCGGTTGCAAAAAAGCGCCTGCATGGCTTGGCCATTGCAGAGGAGTTCGCGGGAGCGCTCCAACCCCGGCGTTTTGGAGATCCCGGCTCAGTCGGGATTCAAAAACAACGGGTCGTGAAAAATCCGGGGAAGGGCGTCGTGGCGGTTACCGTTTCAGCTCCCGGCTCAGCGCAGTGGCCAGTTCGTCCACACACTGCTGCAGGCTGGTGCTGATGGCCTGCACCACCGCGGCCGGCCGGCGCTTTTCGGCGGGCATTTCACGGCTGAGGGTGCCGTTCCAGACCAACTGTTGTGAGGGTGCACGATAGAGCTGCACTTCAAAGGCCACTCGGCCAAACCATTGCTCGCCGCGATCCCACTCTTCGAAAGCCAGAATCCTGCCGCGTAAAATGTAATCCACCGGTGTGGCCGCAGGATATGCGATGACGTTGCGAAATAACCGGCGGGCGGCGAGTTGTCTGATGATTTCATCGGTGACCAACTGAGCCGGCCGCGCGGCCCAGCGGCGATAGTGATCATATTTCACTTCAAAGGGCGAATCCCGATAGATGAAGCGGTCCTCCTCATAAACCGCCGCCGCGGCAAATCGCTCCACGCCCAACACCACCGCGAGTTGATCATGATGATTGTCGCTGGATTCACGGACCGCCGCCGGCGATTCCTCCAGGGTGTAATAAAAGGTCTGGGGGACGCCGCCGCAGGCGGAGAGCAAAAAGCAGATGGCAAGCGGCAACATGCCGGGCAACCGCCGGTTGACATGAAGTCGGGGCGGTCGGGTTTTGCAAGCAGGAGCGGTGACAAGCATCGCAGTTTGGATCCTTTGCTGGGGCAAAGACGCCTTGGGTTCTTGCGCGGACAACAGCGCCGGCCAATTCGTGCCGCGGTCAATCCGGCAGTTTGCGCTCGGGCGGCGCGGCTTTGCGGATCAGATTCCAGGGCCGTTCTTTAAGCGTACGGCTGAATTGGGCGAAATCATGGGAGGCGCGCTCGAAATTCGCCATGGTCTCGTGCAGGTTGTGCTGGTTGGCGACCGCGACGTCATTGAGCACACGCAGGGTTTGCTCCAGGGATTGCAGCAGGGTGTCGGCGCGGGTGAGCGTGGTATTGAGATGGCCGACGGTGGCATCCACCGTCCGGGCATTCTCGCCCATGAGTTGATCGAGTTTGCTGCTGATGCGCTGCATCTGAAAGGTGAGCGTGTTCAAATTGTTGACGATGCCGGAAATCTCCTTGGCATTGCTGCCCAGCAGCGAATCGGCGTTGGCCAGCATGTTGGCAAACCGCCGGCGGTTGCTCTCGTTAAGCAAATCATTGGCCTGCACCAGCAGCAGGCCGAGCTGCTTGCTGACGTCCATGAACGGCTCGCTGAGCTGGCTGAGTGCCGGCACCTCGCGCGTGCGCAGCCGGCTGCCGGAGGGCAACAGTTCCTCCTTGCTCGAGCCGGTGGTGATTTCGATGTAGGATTCGCCCATCAGACCGATGGTGGTGATGAAACTTTCCGAATCCCGGCGCACCGGCGCGCGCGCATCAACGGTGAGCACGACTTCGATTTTGGTGTTGTCGTCCGGTGCGATGTACAAATCGGTCACCGTGCCGATGAGAAATCCGCCGAAGCGCACCATCGCACCGCGATCGATCCCGCCGATGTAGCCGAAACGGGCGGTGAAGGTTTTCTCCTTGCGCTCCCAGTCGATTTTGGTGATGGTGAACAGGAATGCCAGGAAGGCAAACAGGCTCAAGATCACCAGCAGACCGGCTTTGACTTCACGGGGATGATATTCCATATGCGATCTTCTTGCCAGAATGGCGGCCCACCAGCGGCCGGCGTGCCGTTGTGAAGGCCGCCTGTTGTTGTTGCGGCCGTGCCCTACCCGCCCACCAGGGTGTTGAAGTATTCCGGGCGGACGGCTTCTTCATCCGGCAACCGGTTGAAAAACTGATACACCACCGGATGGCTGCTGGCCCGCAACTCCTCCGGCGTGCCCAGCGCAATCACACGGCCGTCATGCAGCATCGCGATGCGATCGGCGATTTTGAAGACGGAGGCCAGCTCATGTGTCACCACCACGGCGGTCATGTTGAAGGCGCGCTTGAGCTTGAGAATCAATTCGTCGATGCCGACTGCCACCACCGGGTCCAGACCGGCGGAAGGTTCGTCACAGAACAGGATGTCGGGATCCATGGCGATGGCGCGTGCCAGGCCGGCACGTTTCTTCATGCCGCCACTCAGTTGCGCCGGCATGAGATCCTCGCAGCCGGCCAGGCCCACCAGCTCGAGCTTGATGCGCGTCATGATGCGGATGGTGGAATCCTCCAGGGGCGTGTGTTCGCGCAAGGGCAGCGCCACGTTTTCACCCACCGTCATCGAATTGAACAGTGCCGCGCCTTGAAACAGCATGCCGATCTTGCGCAGCACCGCCACCCTTTCCTCCTCGCGCAAGCGGGTGATGTCCCGGCCCTTGATGAAAATCTGGCCGGTGGTCGGCGGCGCCAGACCCACGAGATGGCGCAGCAGCGTGCTCTTGCCGCAGCCCGAGCGGCCCAGAATCACCATGGTCTCGCCGCGGTAAATGTCGAGATTGATGCCCTTCAAAATCGGGCGCCGGCCGTAATGCGTGGTGATGTCACGGATCGAAATGATCGGTTCCTCCGGCAGCCGCGCCGGGCCAGCCGGGGTGACAGGCGTGGATGGCATGGGTCACGCGAGCAAGGCTTGGATTTGCTTCAGTTCCTGATCCGGCGCATCGTTCACGTGTTGCATCCTGCCGGCGCGCCGATACCAATAGCGGCTGTTGCCGGAATCGCCTTCGATCTTGTGCAACACCGCATGAATCCAGCAGGCCAAATCATCGTCTTCGTGCGGTTGCACCAGACGATGGGCTTCGTCCCACTGTCCCGCGAGGGCGAGCGCGATGGCTCGCGCGCAATCATCTTTTGGCATGGGGACGTTCTCTCTTTGCAAGGTCCATCTGAAAAATAGTATACCGCGAAGCCGCCGCCGCGCGGGCTTCCCGCCTGCCTGCAGACAAGATGTCTGCGCTGCTTCATCATGATGGGTGTGTCAGCGCACATGGCAACTGCCACCGCAGGAATGATCATACCCGCGAAGGTTTCGCAGTGCCGGCATCCTGACTGCATTGCTTTGCCGACAGGCGGCGTTGCGAACTGCCTGGCGCAAGCTCCTGCCACAGCCCGGCGGTTGTGTTACCAGCCATGGCATTCCGACATTGGGATGTCGCGGCCCGATCGGGAATGTTTCTGAAAGGATACTTTCCGGTTTTCTGAAAACTGGTGTTCTGTTTTTGGGCAGGCAAAGTATGCCCTCGATCACTTTGTGCGGGAGGGAAGGCCCGCGTAGCAACCTTTGCGCGCGTCCCACCACACCCGCACGTGCAGCCGGTCGCTGAGCACGCGCGGCAAAATTGCCAGGGCCAACTGCATGTCGGCCAGGGTCTCGAAGTGCAAAGTGAGCGTTTTCCCGCCGGTCATCACCAGGCGCCAGCATCCCACATGCATTCCGTGCAGCGGCAGGCGCGCCGGCGGATCGATACTCGCGCTGGCAACTTCACCGGCCGGCAGCCGGAAATTGTGCTTGTGCTCCGGTACTTGAATCTGGGGCGGGCGGGCATCACTGCGCGCCATCCTGTCCCTTTGTTTTTTTGTGCCCGGCGCTCCAGCAACCACACCAACGGCAGCAGCAGGAGGCCCAGCGGGCTGCCGTGCATGCCGCCCAGCGCGCCTTCGCGCCAGCCGCCTCGGCCGCCAATGCGAATAAAAAAATCATTGCCCGACAGATGAACGCGGTAAAGCCGGTCGGGTTTCCAGGTGAAAAAGGCGCGGGCGTTGAAGGTAGCCGGATGCTCCATGAGCCACCTCCATGCATGGGTTTTTCCCGCGGGCGGCAGCGGCACGCACTGATGCGGCCTCAAAAGCTGGAATAGAACAGGGCGGTGAAAAAGACGTCCGCCGCAATAATCAGGAAGATCGATGCGACCACGGTGGTCGTGGTGGCTTTGCCCACGCCCACCGCCCCGCCTTCGCTGCGAAAGCCCTCATAGCAGGCCACCATCACGATGATCAGCGCGAAGCATTCACTCTTCACCAGACCGGTGATCAAATCCTTCATCGTCAGGGCGGCGGCCGTCTGGTTGAAGTAGCGCAGGGCGGAAAATTCCATGGTGGTGACCGCGAGCAGAAAACCGCCGAGAATGCCGATGAGATCGGCGAGCACGGTGAGGCAGGGCAGCGCAAGCAGCATCGCGACGGTGCGCGGCACCACCAGAAAGCCGGTGGGGTTGAGGCCCAGGGTGCGCAAGGCATCGATTTCCTCGGCGACTTTCATGGAGCTGATTTCCGCGGCGATGGCCGAGCCGTTGCGGCCGGCAAAGATGATGGCGGTCAGCAGCGGCCCCAGCTCGCGAATCACCGAGACGCCGACCAGATCGGCGACAAAGATGGTGGCGCCGAAACGTTCGAGCTGATAAGCCGCCTGCATTGCCAGAATGATGCCCACGAAAAAGGCAATCGCGCCCACAATCGGCAACGAATCATAGCCGATGCGCACCACCTGCTCCACGATGCTGCGCACGCGGAACTTTTCGCCTTTCCAGGGTGCCACCACCGCCCACCAGGCGGTCTCCACCAGCAGACGCGCGAAGCGGTCGACGTGGACGAGCAACTGCAGCGTGTGATGTCCGAGAAATCCCAGCAGAAAGCGCATAAGCACGAAGCCGGCCTCCCGGCGCCGCAGCACGTATGCCGCCACGCGCGGGTTTCAGCCGGTGTTGATTGGGAGTATGCGGGGCAAACCCGGCCGGCGCCGGCAGGTTCATGGCGATTCTGCCGCGGCCTGGCTGCCCTGCAGTGCCGCCGCTTCGCTGTCATAGATTTGAAAGACTTTGTCGAGCCGGCTCAATTCGAAAACTTCCCGTACCGCGGCGCCCAGACCAAACAGCCGCAGCTCGCCGCCGTATTTGCTCATCTGCTGCAAGCCCTCCACCAGTGTCGCGATGCCGGAGCTGTCCATGTAACTGACGCCGCGCAAGTCCACGATGATCAGCGGCGTCTTGTTGCCGGTGAGACCGATGATGACTTTGCGCACCTCGGGGGAGGAGTAGAGATCGACGTCTCCCGAGATGGCGACGATGGCCGCCTGGTCCTTGTGGCGAGTAATGATGTCGAGCATGTCGGTTCCTCTTCTAATGGCAAAATGCTGGCGCCGGGCTGCCGGCGCTCCCGCCTTTTCTCACGGGCGTGCCGGCATGAGCGGCGTCTGATCGGTGCTGGCGGCGGACGAGGGGCTGGTGAAAAACTTGGCCAGCCGCAGGATGTTGCCGCGTTTGCGGCTGGTGTCATACGCGACCACGTCCATCGTGCTGCGGATGAGATGAACCCCCAGGCCGCCCGGCCGCAGGTCATTGAGGTCGCGCGATTTGATCTCGGCCGGCACCACCTTCTTGCCGAAATCGCGCAGGATGATTTCGATGCCATTTTGCATCACGCGCGCGGTCACAATGATGGGTTTGTCGGTCGCGCCGCCATAGGCATACTTGATGATATTCGAACAGGCTTCATCCACCGCCAGCGTGGTTTGCTGGCTTTGCTGCGGCGTGAAGCCGATCAACTCGCAGAGGTGGGCAATCCCGGCGCGGATGATCTTCAACAGTTTGGGGTCGCTGGCCACGCGGAATTCGACCGTATCGACCGTCTTCCCGGGCAGGTGTGCGCGTTTTCGTTTCGATGTTTTCATAGCGCAGCCTGTAGCCGCAACCAATTCATTCAACGCGAAGAGGCAAGGATGCGAAGCTTCAGATTTATGCCGGCGCCATGCCGCCCGCGGCGGGTAAAGCGCAATGCGTCATGCCGCCACCACCCAATTCCCCGGACGCCGGGCGGTGGAGAGCGGCACTGATTTTTGCAGGCGGCAACCTGCACCGGCTGGTGTCCTGAAAATTTTCGCAATCAGGATGGTATTGCCGGGTGCCGGTCATCCAGGTTGCAAACCCGGTGCGACGAAAATGCAGCGCACAGCTCTTGTCTGCAAACGAGGCAGGGTGGCAGCCTGCGTTACCGCAATTTCGTCGCGAAAGCAGAGATCTCCCGCCGGCCGGCCGGCAGCCTGGGCGGCGGCATTTTCTGAGAAAAAAAGCAGAAATTTTTCGCCCAGCCCAGCCGCCTGAGATGCCGCTACCACCTCCCGGAAGCGCCGCCACCGGAGAAACTGCCGCCGCCCCCGGAGAAACCACCTCGGCCCCCGGAGAAACCACCGCCGGAAGATCTGCCGCCGCTGCCGGAAAAACGCCAGCCGCTGCTGCCGCCCCCGGCAACCACCCATTTTTGAGACCATTTCTTGAAAATCTTTTTCCCGGCCTGGCTGTGAGCCAGCCACAACTTCAAGCCGCCGATGCCGACCAAATAGGCGAACAACAACACCAAACCACCCGGGCTGCCGAAAATGGCCAGCGGGAAGGCGAGCCAAAAGGGAATGAGAAAAAAATAAAGAAACCAGCCGGAAAACCCCTCCGCCACCACACTGAGGACCGTGAACGTGCCGATGACCAGGGTGAACACCAACAGCATGATCACCCCCGCCTGCCAGTCAACCTTGGGGTTTGCCGCCGTGTCGTCCGCAACATACGCCCCCTGAATGGCCGCGAGAATCGCGTTGACGCCCGCGGTCACGCCGCCGTCAAAATCACCATCGCGGAAGCGCGGCACGATTTCATTGCGAATGATGCGGCCGCAGGTGATGTCCGGCAGGTTGCCCTCCAGGCCGCTGCCCACTTCGATGCGAATGGCGCGGTCGTCGCGGGCAATGAGCAGCAGCACGCCGTTATCCTTCTCCGCCCGGCCAATCTTCCAGGTTTCGGCCACGCGCATCGCGTATTCCTCCAAAACTTCGCCCTGCAAACCGGGCACGGTGAGCACCACCACTTGATTGGAGGTGGAATCCTCATGCGCCTGCAACACGGCCTCCAGCGCCTCGATGGCCTGCGGCGAGAGCAGGTGTGCAGTGTCGTTGACATGGCCGGCCAGAAACGGCACTTCCAGCGCCTGGGCGTGCAGGCCGGACGCCTCTGTCAACCACGCACACAACAGGAAAAAGAATAGCAGCCTGAGACTGTGTTTGCGTCCGGGGCGCCGGTTCACGGCCGGGAATGTTGTCGAATTTGACACTGACGAGCTCTTCAATGAAAAAGTGTTCCGGCATTGGCTTGGTTGCTGCCCTCCAGGCTTGCAGATTTTGAAAGCCATGCGCCGTGTTGGAAATCGCGACTTGGCGGTGCCTGCCTCATTTCCGAGGTCACCACAACAGGCCGGGCGGTTTCCGGAGGCGAGCCTTAGCGATCAGTGAAACGCAGCTTGTCGCTCAGCTCGCTGGTGTCATCGGGGCGCGGGCTGACCCCTTGGCGTTCCAGCAGTTCGCCGCATTTTTTGATGGCACGGATCAGGGCCTGCGCCGGCGCACCGGCACGCATGCCCTCGGTGAGCAGCCGCACCACTTCGTCCCACTCCGCTTGCTGGACTTTCGCATTGATGCCGGCATCACCCAGGACGATGACCTTGTGCTCCAGCAGGCTGAGAAAGATCAGAATGCCGGTGCGCTCCCGGGTGCGAAAAATCTCTTCATCGAGAAAGGCCACGGCGGCACGCTGGCCGACGCGCTGCTCGATCAGCCGGGCGCCGGCAAAGAAGCGTTTCAGTGGCGGCAGGAAATGTACCGCCAGCATGCCCGTGCCCTGCGCGGCCAGCACCAACATGGCAGTGGCGAGAAAACCCAGCTCCAGCCAGTGGGAAGAATACCAACGCACCAGCAGCAACGCGGTCAGCAGCACCAGCAGGGCAAACATGCCGCCGCGCCATGTCGCGATCTCATAATCGTCACTCTGGGTCACGACATAAGGAACGATTTCACCGGCGGTGCGGCCTTCGGCCTGGGTTATGGCGGCGGCGATGGCCGTGCGATCCTGCTCGGAAAACAGGCGTGCGAATCTTTTCGACATCATGCGGTTCCTGTGGGGTTGCTTTCGACAGCAGGATATCTTCAATGCCTCTGTTGCGTATGGCAACGCCGCGCAGACCTCGTGTTTGCAGGCAGGGATGCCCGCGCCACTCCACACGTTACCGAGGGATTACCACGAAAAGGTCGTAGCGCAGGATTCCCGCCTGCCTGTAGACAAGATGTCTGCGTTACATTTTTGTCGTGATGGGTGGCAAATGCACATGGCAAATTACCATATTTTTGCCCGTGTGACGCACCGCCCGCGGGTGCCCGCACACGTTTCGATCGTGGCTGCGCCGGGATTGCAAAACGCCGGGAACTTTGCTGCTACAGCCCGACTGTTTTCGGAGCGTTCGGGAAATGTTCCCAATTGATGCCCCTCCGGAGTCGCTGCCTGTTCAATGGCGGTTCCCGTGGTGGTTTGGCCGCCGCCTCAAAATCCCCGGTGTTTGCACGATATCCGGCTTCGAAAAACCCCCGGCTCAGCCGGGACAGTAAAGTTTCGGGGCAGAACCCAAGCGGAGGCCAACACCAGTCTGGTGAGGGCTTGTGCCGCGTGCCGCGGGTGGCCGCCACAGGCAGCCGGTCTCATCCCCAGCGCAGGGCCACTACGGTTTGATCGTCGTGCTGCGCGGTGCCCTCCGTGAAGCGTTGCACATCCTGCAGCAAATGATCCACCAGCGCCTGCGGCGAGGGCCACGACCGTTTCAAGGTGGCGTGCAGACGCTCCATGGAATACTGCCTGGCTTCGCGGTTTTTGGCTTCCACGACACCGTCGGTGAAGATGACGAGATAGTCGCCGGGGGCGAGTTGCAGGGATTTTTGCACAAAGCGCGATTCCGCCAGAATGCCGAGCGGTGCGCCGCCGCCCTTGCCGACGAATTCACATTTGCGGCCGCGCTGCCGCAACCACAGGAACGGCAGGTGCCCGCCGGTGGCGTACTCCACCCGGCCGCTGGTGAGATCGAGCAGCAGGTATTGCAGCGTCACGAACATGCCGCGCCGGCCGCGTTCCACCAGAATGCGATTGATGGTTTCCAGCACGGCTGCCGGGTGTGCCGCGGTTTGCGAGTAAATGCGAAAGTCGCTCATCAGATGCGCCATGTAAAGCGCCGCCGGCATGCCCTTGCCCGAGACGTCGCCCATCACCACGCCCAGCGCGTCAGCGCTGCAGTTGACGAAATCGTAGAAGTCGCCGCCGATTTGAATGGCGGGCACCGACCGGGCCGCGACGCTGAAGCGGTTGTGCGGGTCGGTGGGAAAAGTCTGCGGCAAAAAGCTCTCTTGAATGGTGCGCGCCGCTTCGAGTTGTTGATCGAGCTTCTGCTTTTCGAGCATGGCGCGGTGGTTGCGCGCGTTTTCGATGGCGAGCGCGACCTGCCGGCAAAAGGTCGAGAACAGCTCCAGGTCATCGTTGGTAAAATTCCGGCCGCCGACCGGGTTGATCACCTCCGCCACGCCGATGATGCGGTTGCGCACCTTCAGCGGCGCCGCCAATATCGAACGCGTTTTGAAGCCGGTGACTTCGTCGCTCTTGCGCGAGAAGCGCGCGTCGCAGCTGACGTCCGGCACGATCAGCGGCTCGCCGGTTTGCGCCACCCAGCCGGCAATGCCCTCGCCCACGCGCAGATGGATCTTGTCCTTCACCTGGTCGCCGACCTCGCCCAGCGCCACCTCCCACTCCAGCATGTTGGTGGCCTCGTTGATCAACATCACCGAGCTGGCCTCCGCCTGCATCACCGTCTGCGCCTTTTCCATCACCAGGCTCAACACACTGTCGAGATCGAGCGTGCTGTTGACGATGATGCTCACCTCGATCAGGCTGGAGAGGTTGGCCACTTTGGCCTGCAACTGCTCCAGCTCGCTGCCCGGTGCCGTGCCGGGCGCGGAGGCAACTTGTGCGAGTGCTGTGGACATGATTGCAGAGATCCCGGGATTTTTTTTTTCAACTGCCGACGGCGGGCCGCCAATCAGTGCGCCTCCAGCCAGTTTCTGCCGACGCCGACTTCGATCTTGACCGGCACGTCAAGCTGCACCGCGCCGCTCATTTCCTCGATCACGATCTGCCGGAGCGGCGTGATCTCAGCCTCGGGTGCTTCGAACACCAGCTCGTCGTGCACCTGCAGGATCATGCGGGCCTGCAGCCCCTCGCGCGCGAGCCGGCGATGAAGATTGATCATCGCAATCTTGATGAGATCCGCGGCCGTGCCCTGGATCGGCGTGTTGATCGCCATGCGTTCGGCGGTTTCCGCCACGCGCGGATTGTCGCTGTTGAGGTCGGGCAAATCGCGCCGGCGGTTGAGCAGGGTGGTGACATAGCCTTTGCGGCGGGCCTCGGCGATGGTGCCCATGATGAACTCATTGACGCCGGGGTATTGCACGAAGTAGCTGGTGATGAAATGCTGCGCCTCCTCCACCGAAATGCCCAGGCGGCGGCTCAAGCCGTAGGCGCCCATGCCGTAGAGTATGCCGAAATTGATCTCCTTGGCGCGCCGGCGAAGCTCCGGCGTCATCGCCGCGGGCGGAACGTTGAACACGCGGCTGGCAGTGGCGGCGTGAATGTCCTCCTCCCGGCGGAAGGCCGCGATCATCGCCTGGTCTTTGGAAAGATGCGCCATGATGCGCAGCTCGATTTGGGAATAGTCGGCATCGAGCAGCAGCCAGCCGGGCTCCGGTGCGATGAAGGCGCGGCGGATGCGCCGGCCGATCTCCGTGCGGATCGGGATGTTTTGCAAATTGGGATCGCTGGAGGACAGCCGGCCGGTGGCCGCCACGGTTTGATTGAAACTGGTGTGCAGCCGGCCGGTGGCGGGATTCACGAGTTGCGGCAGGCTGTCGACATAGGTGGATTTGAGCTTGGCCAGCTCGCGATACTCGATGATCTTGCGCGGCAGCTCATGATATTGGGAGAGTTCCTCCAGCACCTCGGCATCGGTGGAGTAGCCGGTTTTGGTGCGGCGTTTGCGCGGCAGCTTCAAGCGCTCAAACAGAATCCGGCCGAGTTGCTGCGGCGAGTTGAGGTTGAATGGCTCGCCGGCGGCCGCATAGATCTCCGCCATCAAGGCGGCCAGCATGCCTTCCAGCTCGCGTGACATGCCGGCGAGATACTCGACATCCAGCCCGACGCCGTGCCATTCCATGGTCAGCAGGACTTCGACCAGCGGCATCTCGATCCGGTCGAACAGATCATGCAGACCCGCGGCGCGCAGCTTCTTCTCAAAAAGATGGTACAAGCGCAGGGTGAAGTCCGCATCCTCCCCGGCATATTTCGCCACCTCCGCCACCGGCACTGCGCGCATGCTCTTCTGCTTTTTGCCGGAGCCGATCAGCGCCTGGGTCGGAATCTTGCGGTAGTTGAAATGCTCCAGGCACAGGGCATCGAGGTTGTGCTGGCGCTGCGCCGGATTGAGCACGTAACTCGCCACCATGGTGTCGTGCACCACGCCCCGCACCGTGACCCCGTAGCGCTTCATCACGAGCAGATCATATTTGGTATTTTGCCCGCATTTGGGGTGGCGGGCGTCCTCCAGCAGCGGCCCGAGCACACGTTTCAGCGAAAACTGGCAGCGGCCATCCGGCTCCTGCAG
This sequence comes from candidate division KSB1 bacterium, assembly GCA_034506255.1. Lineage (NCBI taxonomy): Bacteria > Pseudomonadati > Candidatus Zhuqueibacterales > Candidatus Zhuqueibacteraceae > Candidatus Coneutiohabitans > Candidatus Coneutiohabitans thermophilus. The sequence goes on from JAPDPX010000004.1 coordinate 507,110, forward strand.
GAAAAAATCATCCAAACGGCCTGTGGGGGAGGGCGCCACCGGCACGTACCAGCCTTCGCCCTCCCGCCAGGAGAAACTGAGACCGACCAGCTCGGCGCGCAGCGGATCGGCGGCCGTGGTTTCGGTGTCGAAGGCAAAAATCGCCGCCTGCTCGAGTTGCCCGACCAGGCGCTGCACTGCGGCAGGTGTATCGACGAGGTGATAGGTTGTCACCGTGGGCGCGGCGGATTCGACAAAGCGCGGGATCAGACTGTGGAATTCCAGCGCACGGCACAACGCCGCCGCCCGTGCGGCATCCACGCCGCGGTAACGGAGATCCTCCAGGGTCAACGACAACGGCACCTGCGTCTCGATGGTCACCAGCCGCCGGGAGAGGCGCGCCTGCTCTGCATGCACACGCAGATTTTCGCGAATGTGCGGCCGCTTCACCTGGTCGGTGTGTGCGAGCAGGTTTTCCAGCGTGCCGAACTGATCGAGCAATTCCAGCGCCGTCTTCTCACCGACTTTCGGCACACCCGGCACATTGTCGGAATTGTCCCCCACCAGCGCGAGATAGTCGATCATTTGTTCGGGCGCCACACCGAATTTTTCCCGCACGCCTGCGCGGTCGAGAATATGCGCTTCGTTGTTGCGGCCGGTATAGTAGATGAAGATGTGATCATCGACAAGCTGCATGAGATCCTTGTCGCCGGTGCACAAAAACACCTGCACGCCGGCCTGCGCCATCTGGCGGGCAAGGGTGCCCATGACATCATCGGCTTCGAAACCCGGCAGCTCGACCAAATTTGCCCCCAGCGCCTCGCTGAACGCGCGAATGTGGGGAATCTGGCCGGACAATTCCGCCGGCATGCGCTGGCGCGTGGCTTTGTATGCGGGAAAGGCCTGGTGACGAAAGGTCGGTTCGGGTGTGTCAAACACCACCGCCAGATACTCCGGCTTCTGCTCGTCCAGCAGTTGCAGCAGGGTGCGCACGAAACCGAAGACTGCACTGGTGGGCTCGCCGCGGGAATTGGTGAGCGGATTCTTGATGAAGGCAAAATGCGAGCGGTAGGCCAGGGCGTGGCCGTCGATCAAAAAGAGCCGGCCAGAGCCTGGCGGTTTGGAGGAGCTGGTCATAACGGCGAATGTAGAGCAAAATCCCTGAAAAGTCAACCTGCAATCCCCGTCGGGCGGTAATGCCTTCGTGAAATTCCGGAGCGTAGCGCCGGCCCCTTGTCTGCAGGCAGGGCAGCCCACTGGCACTCACTTTTTCACCTGAATGATTCCTGAAGTGCGAAGCCGCGCGGCACACGAAGTTCAAAAGAATCCGGTTTTGTTTGGTCGGGACAGCGACCGGCCGGCAAATCGAGTTGGATAATCGCTTCTATTGCACCTGAATTTTGCATGCGGGGTTGCGGTTGCATGGGGGAAATGACGTGTTCACAAAACGCCGCCAGTTATTCCGTTCGAAGTCAGGCAAAACCTTTTTCGGATGTGCAGCAGCACTGAGTGCGAAATTCACCCGTTTGCCGAAGGCGTCAGGGCTTCTCTCCCACGAAAATGGCCTGCCACGAAATGGCTTTTTCCGTGGGATTTCTGTTTTCGTGGGCGGATGGTTTGTGTTTGATTCTGATACCGAGGGTTGCATCGCGGTTGTGCTGCCGGAATTTTGCATGCGGGCTTGCTCTTGTCCGGAGGAAGTGGCGCGTGTGAAGTGCACCCCTGCCGGAGTGGACCGCACGTTTGCCGGCAAAATTTTTTATGCCCCACCGCTTGGGTGGTTGGGCGTCGCGATCAAATCGGCGTTTCGCGCGGAGGGAGCAATCCGGGTGCAAGATTCCGGTTGCAGGAGACTGTTCTTCGCAGACTCGGCGCCTCGCGGTGAAAACAGGTGTTTTGCCTCTCCATAAATCGGCCGCATGAAGCGGGGGAGACCTGCGCTGCTTTATCAACAACCGGGGCGTTACCAACGACCGGACATTTCGTTTGACTCTCAAGTGTGAAAGCTGTATCGTTCCCCCGACCTCAAATCGGAGATTGACCCATGAGCAACGGCATGCCACAGCAAATCAACATCGAGCTCGGTGAAAAGGAAGCCGAAGGCATTTATTCGAATCTTGCGATTATCAATCACACCGCAGCAGAGTTCGTGATCGATTTTGTGCGTTACTTTCCGGGCACGCCCAAGGCGCGGGTGCAGACGCGCATCATTATGACCCCGCAGCACGCCAAATCTTTCGTGCGCGCGCTGCAGGAGAACCTCGAGAAATATGAGAGCGCCTTTGGTGAAATCAAATTGTTCGGCGATCAGAAATCCAGGGATTTCGGCTTCAAACCGCCGGTGGAAGCCGGCGAAGCCGCCGGATGAACCGGCTGTCAATCAACTGATATTTGTCCCACCCTTCTTCAATCCGAGGAGAGCAGTCCATGAAGCCATCCCTCAAACTGGCACGCGCCGGCCTGGTGTTCGCGCTGGCACTGGCGCTTGCCATGTGCAGCAAAAAGGAAGAACCCCAAAGCGAAGCCGGCATGAGTGCCGGCCAGCCGGCCGCCGAAACCATGGCGGAGGGCGACCGCGGCACGGCCAGCGCCCGTTTCGGCGCGCTGCAGGTCAGCATCGACTACGGCCGGCCGCAATTGAAAGGCCGCGACATGCTGGCGCAGGCCACCGACGGCATGGTTTGGCGCATGGGCATGAACGAGGCCACGGAAATCACCACCGACGCCGACCTGCATTTTGGCGAAACTGTGGTGCCGCGCGGCCGCTATTCTCTGTGGATGAAAAAGGTGAGGGACGGGCAATGGGAGTTGATTTTCAACAAGAAAACCGGCATCTGGGGGCATGAGTATCCGGCTGGCGAAGAACTGGCCATGATTCCCATGACCATGTCGACCAATCCCGATTCGGTGGAGCGCTTCACCATCGCCGTGCTCGCCCACAATGACACCGACGGCACCCTCAAGGCCATGTGGGGCCCGAGCGTCCTGTCGGTGGATTTCACCGCGAGCGTGCCCGCCGCGCCATAAAGCCGTCGCCCGTCTGCCGGCGGGCGGAGGAGGAATTTCGTTTCTCCCGAAATGCCAATCCCACAGAAGAAGCGGTGGCGCTTCCCTGTGGGATTTTTGTTTGCGGCGGGGGTTACTCCCACGGCGTGGTGAAGCGCGTCATGGTGTGAAACTCGTTGAAGCGCCGGATGATTTCCTCCTGGCTGAGGTTGCGGATGCGCCGCAGGCTGAAATCCTCGACCACGAAGCTGGCGAAGGTGCTGCCGTAGATCACCGCCTGGCGCAGCGTGGGTTCCTCGATGGTGCCCGCCTGCGCCAGATAGCCCATGAAACCACCGGCAAAGGTGTCGCCCGCACCGGTGGGGTCGAAGACATTCTCCAACGGATAGGCCGGCGCCCAGAAGTATTGGCCGCGCGAAATCATGAGCGCGCCGTGTTCGCCCTTTTTGATGATGATGGTTTTGGGGCCGAGGTCGTGAATGTAGCGCGCGGCTTTGACGAGATTGGCTTCGCGCGCGAGCTGCCGTGCCTCCGAGTCATTGACCAGCAGGACATCGACGTGGCGCAGGACTTTGCAAAGCTCCTCCGGGGTGCGCTCGATCCAGTAGTTCATGGTGTCGAGCGACACCAGCCGCGGCGGCGTGGTCAACTGGTGCAACACCTCGAGCTGCAACGACGGGCCGATGTTGCCGAGAAACACAAAGGGGGTGTCGCGATATTGCGGCGGCAGGGTGGGGCGAAACGATTCGAACACATTCAAATGTGTGAACAGCGTGTCGCGCATGTTCAAATCGTGATGATACCGGCCGCCCCAGCTAAAACTCCTGCCGGGTTTGATCTCCAGGCCGCTGAGATCGATGCCGCGCTGCCGGAAATAATCGATCTCTGCCTGGGGAAAGTCCTCCCCCACCACGCCCACCAGCCGCACCGTGGTGAAATAGCTCGCCGCCACCCCGCAATAAATTGCCGTCCCCCCGATGACGTTGTCGGCCTTGCCAAACGGGGTCTCCACCGTATCCAGCCCAAGGGAACCCACGACCAGGAGACTCATGCGCAATACCCTTTCTGCGAGTAACGAAAACAGCCCTGCCGCCCGCAAGCCGTCACAGCACCCGGCTCGCGCATCGCGGCGGCCGCCATTTGCCACCGGCCATCATGGCTGGTGCGGGCAGCCGTTGGCGCCCGGCGTTACATGCGCTCGGGCGCATTCACATTGAGCAAACGCAGTGCGTTTGCCAGTACAATACGCACACCCTCCACCAACTGCAGGCGGGCGCGGGTGAGATCAGCCTCGGTGCCCACCACGCGATGGTTTTGATAGAAATGGTGAAAGGTCGCGGCCAGCTCCTGCAGGAAAGTGGTCACGCGGTGCGGCTCCAGAAAGCGCGCGGCTTTGGAAACGGTTTCGGGAAACTCGGAGAGTTTGCGCAGCACCGCGATTTCCTCGGGTTCGCGCAGCCGGCTCAGGTCGCCATCGCTGCGCAGGGGATGGCCCTGTTCCGCGGCATACGCCAGGATGTTGCACACGCGCGCGTGGGCATACTGCACATAGTAAACCGGATTCTCGTCACTTTGCTTTTTGGCGAGATCGAGATCGAAATCCATCGGCGAATCGAGCGTGCGCATCAGGAAGAAAAAGCGGGCGGCATCGACGCCGACTTCGTCGATCAGTTCGCGCATTTCGATGAGGTTGCCGCTGCGCTTGGACATCTTCACCAGTTCGCCGCCACGCAGCAAATTCACCTGCTGAATGATGCGCACCTCGAAGCTGCCGGCCGGATAGCCGAGCGCGACCAGCGCCGCCTTCATGCGCGCCACGTGCCCGTGATGGTCCGGCCCCCAAAGATCGTACAATTGGTTGAAATCCCGCCGGAATTTGTCCATGTGATAGGCGATGTCGCCGAGAAAATAGGTGGGCTCGCCGTCTTTCTTGACCAGCACGCGATCCTGCTCGTCACCGAATTGTGAGGAGCGGAACCAGAGCGCACCGTCCTTCTCGTAACTCGCCCCGCGCTCATGCAGCAGGCGCAGCACCTCCTCCTCGCGCCGGCTTGCCAGCAGGCTTTGCTCGCTGAACCAGACGTCGTAGTGGACACGGAACTCCGCCAGGGTCCGGCGTTGCGCGGCGATGATGCGCGCCAGGCCGAGCGTGGTGAATTCCCGGCTGCGCTCCTCCAGCGACAGCGGCACGAAACGGTCACCGAATTCCTCGCGGAGCTGCACCGCCAAATCCCGCACATACTCGCCGTGGTAGCCATCCTCCGGGAAAGGCTCGTCGATTCCGAAGAGATTCATGTAGCGCGAGCTGATCGAATAGCCGAGCGCCTTCACGCGCTGGCCGGCATCGTTGATGTAGTACTCGCGCACCACTTCCGCGCCCACCGCCTGCAGCAGATTGGCCAGCACGTCGCCGATGGAGGCGGCGCGGGCATTGACCACGTTCAACGGGCCGGTGGGATTGGCGCTGACGAATTCCAGGTTGACTTTTTTGCCGGCTGCCCAGGTGCTCCGGCCGAACGCTTCGCGCTGCTGCAAAACCGCCGCCAGCACGTGCTGCCAATAGCCGGGAGTGAAATGAAAATTGAGAAAGCCCGGGCCAGCGACGGTGACCCGGCCGATGATTTTTGGATCAAAAACCAGGGCGGCCTGCAGCTCCTGGGCCAGCGCTCTGGGCGGCTTCTTCAGGATCTTGGCGAGATTCATCGCCACAGGCGTGGCAAAATCGCCAAAGCCCTCCTGGCGCGGCCGGTTGATGACAATCGCCGTTGCCGGCCAGCCCAGCCGTGCGAGCGCCGCGGCGATGATCTCTTCGAGATAATTTTCCGCGTTGCGGTTCATGGCCTTTCAATCCTTGCTGCCGGCATGGTTCATCCCCGCCGGGTTTTGCGGCGGGGTGCCGGTCTCATCATGGAATTCTTCGATTTCTGCATCACCCCACAGCCGCTCCAGACCGTAAAACTCGCGCACTTCCGGCTGAAAAATGTGCACCACGACATCGACGTAATCGATCAGCACCCAGCGCAGACTTTCACGGCCTTCCACGTGCCAGGGTTTGATCTGGCGCAATTCGAGCTGCTCGACAATGTGATCGGCGAGCGCCTGCACATGGGTGTCGGTGTTGCCGGTGCAGATCAGAAAATAGTCGGTGATGCTGGTCAGCTTGCGCAAATCGAGCAGCTTGATCTCGCCCCCTTTTTTTTCAAGCGCCAGACGGACGGCGGCGAGCGCCAGCTCGCGTGAGGGCAATGACTCGTGGCGGTCGCGGCCATTGACCGTCGGCCGCGGACGGGAGGATTCGGTTTGTGTAGAGATGGTTGCCTCCATCACAGAGAGATTGCTCGTGGCAGAGAGTCAGCGGAGCAGGTCCGGCCGCCAGCGCTCGAGTGCCGCCACCACCTGCGCCGGGGTTATGTCCCGCATGCAGCGAAAGTGCCGGCGGGGACACGCCGCATGGCCGAGATGGCTGCATGGCCGGCAGGGGAGTGCCTGGTTTTCCAATACCAGGGATTCGCGGCGCTGCGGGAAAAATCCCAGCGCGCGCGTGGTGGAACCGGCGAGCATCAGCACCGGCGTTTTGACGGCCTCGGCCATGTGCATCAAGCCGGAATCATTGGCCACCACCAACCGGCTGCGCGCCAGCACAGCCGCCGCCGCCAGCAGCGAAAGCCGGCCGGTGAGATCGATCACCCGGTGGCCGGCGGCTGCAATTTGTTGGCCGGCGGCACGGTCTTGCTCGCCACCCAAAACCGCAATCCAACAATCGCGGCCGCGCGCCAGCAGGAGCCCGGCCAGCTCGGCAAAATATTCCGGCGGCCAGCGTTTGGTGAAATAACCCGCGCCCGGCGCCAGGGCCAGCATGGGGAGCGTGCGATCATGCGCTGTCAGCGGCAGGGCTTGCGCTGCTTCCGCTTCATGCGAAGGCAGCCAGTGCAGCTCCGTGCCCGCGCCATCATCCCTCACCCCCAGGGGCGCCGCCGCCTGCAGATAGCGCTGATAGACCGGCGGCAGATTCCGCATGGTGGCGAGCTTGAAGCGGACATGCAGCCAGCGCCGCACCACATGCTTGCGGTAGCGCAACACCTGTCCGGCACCCAGGCCGTGAAGCAAATACTGCGTGCGAAAATTTTTGTGCAGATCGAGCACGGTGTCATAGCGCCGATCGGCCAGTTTTTCACGCAGGCGCTGCAAACCTGCGAGCCGTGCGGCGGTGGGCACCTCATGAACCGCATTGAGATGCGGGTTGTGCCGCATCAGCTCGGCGAACTCGGCTTTCACGACAAAATCGATTTCCGCCTGTGGCAGACGCCGGCGCAGCACCCGCACCAGGGGCGAGACCAGCACCACATCGCCGATCGAGCTGAGCCGCAGGATCAAAATGCGTTTCACCGTCGGGATTGACTCCCCATCGGCCAAAACGATTTGCTGCATGATGAGCTCGTGACCGACTCGGGCTCGTGCCCTGCTCTGTCGCAGGCCGGGCACCGGCACTTCCCGCACCACCGGACTGTGCTCATGCCAGCCCCATTTGCCGGCGATACCACGCAATGGTGGCGGCCAGCCCCTCGGCAAACCCCACGCGCGGTTCCCAATTCAACCAGGCGCGCGCCCGCGAGATGTCGGGTTGGCGGGTTTTGGGGTCATCCGCGGGCAAGGGTTTGTACACGATGGCGCTGCGACTGCCGGTCGCTTGAATGACCGCCTCGGCCAGCGCACGAATGGTCATTTCATGGGGATTGCCCAGATTGACTGGCTCATGGCAATCCGACAACAGCAGGCGGTACACGCCGGCAACGAGATCATCGACATAGCAGAAACTGCGCGTCTGCGAGCCGTCGCCGAAAACCGTGAGCGGTTCGTTGCGCAGCGCCTGGCGCACGAAAGCCGGAATCACCCGGCCGTCATCCAGGCGCATGCGCGGGCCGTAGGTGTTGAAGATGCGCGCGATCTTGGTGTCCAGCCCGTGTGTGCGGTGATACGCCATGGTCAGTGCTTCGGCAAAACGTTTGGCCTCGTCATAAACCCCGCGCGGCCCCACCGGATTGACATTGCCCAAATATTCCTCCCGCTGCGGATGCTCACGCGGATCGCCATAGACCTCGGAAGTCGAGGCCAGCAGAAACGTCGCCCCCTTGTTTTTCGCCAGGCCGAGGGCCCGGTGCGTTCCCAGCGCGCCGGCTTTCAATGTTTGAATCGGCATCTGCAAATAATCTGCCGGGCTGGCGGGCGAGGCGAAATGCAGCACATAATCGAGCCGGCCGGAGAGGTGCAGGTATTCAGTGACGTCTTGCTTGATGAATTGCAGCCGGCCGGCCGGCAAATGCGCGAGGTTCGCCAGCGAACCGGTGGAGAGATTGTCCAGGGCTATCACCTCGTGTCCTTCCCGCAGGAGAAATTCACAGAGATGCGAGCCGAGAAACCCGGCGCCGCCAGTAATCAAAATCCGGCTCATGCTGCCCTGCATGCCGCTGCGCGCCGCCCGGCGCAAGCAAGGCGACGAAACGGGGTTGCGATAAACTTGGTGTTCAACACAGCGTTGTCAGAAGAATTGCAACCTTGCGACTCTGTCTTTTTGAGCAAAAAGGTTTCGGCAACGGTCCGGCCGTTGCGTCAAAAAACACTGCTGCCGGGTCTGGAACATTCGCTCACTGCAACCCGATTCAACATTCTCATGCAACCTCCTGCGCACCGTAATGCCTCAGTTACGTGTGGAAACGTGGCGCAGACATCTTGTCTGCGGGGAGGGAGGTCTGCGCTACTCCACACGTTACTGAGAGGAATTGCTGCGCACCACCGCTCGCTCTCACCAATGTCAGCCGTTCATGATTCTGCCCGCCAGATTCGCCGGCCACGGCCTCACTCCTCCGCCACCTCCTCCAGCCGCTTCTTGAAATTTTCCGTGGCCCGCCAGCGCAGTTTGCCCGCCTCCATGTAGATAACCAGCGCCTCCAATCTTTCGACTTGTTCTGCCAATGCGATACCCGCTTCCGGCCCCAGCACGAAGATTGCGTTGGCGTAGGCCTCCGCGAACATGGCGGTGGGCGCCACCACCGTGGCGCTCAACATCTGTTGCCGCGTGCCGGCAGCCCGGGCCGGATAACCGGTTTGGGGATCGAGAAGGTGATGATAACGCCGGCCCCTCTGTTCCAAATAGCGTTCGTAATCGCCGCAGGTGGCCATCGCGCCGCCGCCGGCTTTGAAGTGGGCGAAAAAACGATCCGGTGCGCGCGGATGGCGAATTTGAATACGCTGCCGGCCGGCAGTCAAGCCAGAAGTGTGCACGCGCACATCGCCGCCCGCGGCAACCATGACATCGGCAAAGCCGCGCTGGCGCAGGATCTGGATGCCACGATCAATGGCAAAGCCGCGCGCCAAGCCGCCGAGATCGATGGCCATGCCGGGTTGCATAAACACCACCTGCGCATGGCCACCCGGCCCCGCGGTGGTCAGACGCAAATGTTGATACCCGACGTGTGCCAGCCGTGCGCGGATGGCCTCTGCCGCCGGCACCTGTGCGGAGTCCGTGCCGAAGTGCCACAACGCGAGCACTGGCGCAATCGTGATGTCAAACGCGCCGTGACTGCGGTGACTGACTTCGAGGGCAGCTGCCAGAACCGTATCCAAATCCGCGGACAGGGTGAATCTGCCGCCCTGCGCACCGGCGCGATTGAGCGCGGCCACTTCACTGTCGTTGCGGTGGGATGACAGCGCGGAATCCAGCCGCGCGATTGCCGCAAAGGCTTCCTGGATGGCCGCGCCGGCTTCCGCCTGCCGGCTGGAGTCGGGCAGATGGATCTTGATCGTCACGGCGGTGTCCAGCAATACGCGCGTCCGTGCGACGGTGTAAATCTCGGGCGCCGGGCGGCAACTGAGAAAGAACGGGATGGCCGTCATGCCCGCGGTCAGGACGCGGGCGCAAACAGCCGTTGGTTGTGGGAAGCGTCGTTGCAATGCGACGACCGGCAATCAATGCTCGCGCATGGTGATAAAGCGCACCAGTTTGGTCAGCGCCTCCTTGTAGGGCGAATTGTGATAATGAGCCAACAGGGACAGCGCTTCATCACAATAGCGGCTGGCAGTTTGATGGGCATACTCCACGCCGCCCTGGCGCCTGATGAACTCGACAATGCGTTCATAATCGCTCCGGCGCGAGCGCCAGGTGGCACCGCGCCGCACCAGCCGGATGATTTCCCGGGCTTCAGACTTGGCCGCCTGCTTGAGGGCATACAGCAGCGGCAGGGTGATTTTGTTTTCGCGAATGTCGTTGCCCGACGGCTTGCCGATCACACTTTCCTCGCCGAGCAAATCGAGCAAATCGTCGCGGATTTGAAACGCGATGCCCACCTTCTCGCCGAACTCCCCCATGAGTTCGATTTCGGCGTCGGATTGCTCGCTTGCCATGCCGCCGAGCTGGCAGGCAGCGGCGATCAGCGCCGCAGTTTTGTCGGCAATCAAGCGGAAATAAATCGCCTCCTCCATCCAATAATCGCGGCTGCGCTCGAGTTGCAAAAGTTCGCCCTGGCTCATGCGCTCGGCCGTGCGCGATATGATGGCAAAGGCCTTGGCATCGCCCAGGTGCAGCATGGCCAGCAACGATTTGGAGAACAAATAGTCGCCCATCAACACCGAGACCTTGTTCTTCCAAATCGAGTTGATCGAGGGGAAACCGCGGCGGCGATAGGAATCATCGACGACATCGTCATGCACCAGGGTGGCGGTGTGCAGCAGTTCAAGAATGGCCGCGGCTTTCAGACGCTTGACGGTGGGAGGCGCGCCATTCATGCGGCTGATCAACAGCACGATGATCGGGCGCAATCGTTTGCCGCGATGGGAGATGAGATAGTGAACGATCTGATCAATCAAAAAAATGTCGGATTTGAGAAGGGATTTATACTCCTGCTCGAAGGCCTCGAGATCGTCTTTGATCGGCTCAATGATGTCTTTCAGCTTCAACCCAAATCCCTCTCTCACTTCTCAACCGGCAGGGGGCCGGCCTCCTCTTTTGTTTTTTCCCCTGAAATAAAGAGTGCTTGCCCCTTTGTCATGCTGCAGCCTTTTGTGCCAGATGCTGGAATGAACCAGCCCATGCCATGAGCCTTCTGCGGCGGGCCGGATTCTCGCAGGATGACAAGCACCGTGGTTCACTTCAACCTGCGGGAAAATGCTGTGAAAATATCGTTTCTTCGCGTCACGCACAACACGCCATTTTGTGGTTGCGGTGCTTGCAATGCCGCGAAATATTAAGCATTCAGCGGACGTTTGTCAACCGGAAATTTGGAAGCTGCCACGGCCTTTCAGCAAAAGAGAGCCGCCGGGGTTGACTTTGAAAGCAAAATTCTTTTCTTGGCCCAAAACCACGCTGCGGCCGCCGGCCGGATTGTGGTCGGCACGACGCACGTCCACCCAATCGCAATGCAAGGAGAGGGCTATGCCGGTGACCACCATCGACTGGCACCACCACAAAGTCCGCTTGATCGATCAAACCCGCCTGCCTGATGAGCTGGTTTATCTCGAGATCGCCGAGGTGGATGATCTTGGTGAGGCCATCAAAAACCTGCGGGTGCGGGGTGCGCCGGCGATCGGCATTGCCGCCGCTTTCGGTGTTCTGCTCAGCGTGCAACGCATCAAGGAAGAGCACGGCAGGGAAGCCCTGTTTTTGGAGATGGATCGCGCCATTCGCTATCTGCGCAGCACGCGGCCGACCGCCGTCAACCTCGGCTGGGCGCTTGATCGCATGCAGGCGGTGGCGCTCAGACTGCGCGAGGCCTCGGTCACTGAAATCAAGGAAGCCCTGTTCGCCGAGGCCTTTGACATTCACGAGCGCGACCGCGTGGTGTGCCGCGCGCTCGGACGTCATGGCGCCGGGCTGCTGCCCGATCAGGCCACGGTCATCACCCATTGCAACACCGGCGCACTCGCCACCGCCGATTACGGCACCGCCCTGGGCGTGCTGTTCACCGCTCACAGCCGGGGCAAACGCCTGCACGTGTTCGTCGATGAAACCCGGCCGTTGTTGCAGGGCGCGCGTTTGAACATGTGGGAGCTGCAAAACGAGGGCATTCCCTGCACACTCATCTGTGACAGCGCCGCCGCCTTCGTCATGCAGCGCCGCCATATCGATTGCTGCCTCGTCGGCGCCGACCGTATTGCGCGCAACGGCGACACCGCCAACAAGATCGGCACCTACAGCCTGGCGGTGAATGCACAGCGTCACGGCATTCCCTTCTATGTCGCCGCGCCAATTTCCACCATCGATTTCAGCAAAAACTCGGGCGCAGAGATTCCCATCGAAGAACGCGCAGCGGCGGAGGTGACACAGGGCTTTGGCCGCCGCACCGCGCCGCAGGGCTGCCGCGTCTACAACCCCGCCTTTGATGTCACCCCGCACGAGCTGATTACCGCCATCATCACCGAAGCCGGCGTCATTCGTCCGCCTTATATCGAAAACCTCGGCAAGCTGGAGAGCAGATAGTGCGTGGCTGTCCGCAATCGCAACTTTTGAAAACATGATGCTGCAACGGCCTGACCGCCGCCTCCAAATCATCGGAACCGCTTCGCGGCATGCAGTTTTCGAAACCACGGTGTGAGCACCGCCACAGCCTTTGCAGACAGTCACGAATGACGATCTGGTCGGCAGGGAGGGGTGCAATTTGCAGAGGAATGCCTCACCCCCAGGGGGGAATGTAGCGCAGTCATTCTGACAGCAAGCAAGATGCTCGCACGCCCTTCGTCACCGCGGCGATACGTCGGAGGGGAGAAAAAGGCGCTTGACAGCATGGCCAAAAGCTTTTATATTGCCCGCCCACAATCAAGTGCCGGACGGCGCGCACGGCACCTGCAATCCCAAGGACATCGCAACCGTCACGCGATGGCCTGCATGCCAGCCCCCGGAGTGGAGCCTGCGGCTTCGAACAGGAAGCTTGCCATCCCCAAAATCACCGGTCTTGCTGCGCAAATGAATGGTCTTGATCGCCGGCATGGTTAAACCACATCCCTGCAATTTTTCCTCGTTCGTGATTGCCGACATTTCTGCCTGCGGCAAACGGCGCCGGTGTTCGGTGATGCCGGGCTTTCCTTTCCGCCAATACTTACTTCTTGTTCAACCCACTGTAGTATAGCCTTTGTCCATTGAAATGGAGGTACGCGATGGGAAAAGTGGCAAGGTGTGTTGCTGGTGCGACGTTGGCGCTGCTGCTCACCGGCTCGTGGCTGCAGGTGGTGCAGGCGCAGTACAACACCGGCCCGGGATTCAAAATTTCCTGGGCGTTGAATCCGCGCACCGACGGCAATTTTCGCAACGTGCAGTATTTCGGCAGCAGCAAAGTCGAAGTCGGCATGGATTTCGACCGCGACGGCCGGCGGGAGATCCTGTTCGCCACCGATGAAACCCTCTCACCGGGCGGCCCCGATCCCGGCTTCCTCGACCTCTATCTTTATGAAGCCACGGGCAACGACACTTACACCCACGTTTGGCACTACACCATGCCGGAAGCAACGAATTCCTTTCCGGCGCTGACTTATGGCGACATCGACAGCGATGGCAAATGGGAAATTTATTTCGGCGTGCCCACCATCAACAATCCCAACAAACTGTTCATCTTCGAGCAGGATGATACCGGCGCCTTCCCCGCCAACCCCACCCTCACTTACGATTTCGGCAAGGATCCGGCTTTGGACTTCCGCCCCGCCGGTTTGAAACTGGATGACATCGATGGTGATGGCAAAATCGAACTGGTCGTCGTCTCCCGTACGGCCGGCCGCCGCGAAATGCTGGTGGTCGAGCTGGCCTCCGCCACTTTCGACGACTTTGCCTCGTTTCAGGTGGAATTCGCCGCCGGCGAAGACCTGCTCGGTGGCGGCGGCATGTACGATGTCGACGTCATCGATTTCGACGGCGATGGCCGCAAGGAAATCTGGGCCAATACCTGGGACAATTTCAGCTTCACGATTTTCGAAGCCACCGGCGAAGACACCTATGCCCTGCAAGTTGACCTCAATGAACTCTTCCCGGTGAATGATCCCGGCTCCTTCAATCGCCACAAATTGCTGTTCGCCAATGTCGATGCCGATGCCGGTCTGGAAGCGTGGTTCCCCATGACCAATGGGCGGTTGTATTTTCTCAATGATGTCGCCGACGTGGCCACCCTCACCGGCGCCAGTTTCAGCCGCGTCGGCACTTTCGATCCCGAGCGCTTCTCGCGCGGCGGGGATATTGGCGACATCGATCGTGACGGCCGGTTCGACATCATTGTCGCGGCAGGCAACAAGGAGAAAGTTTATCGTGTCGAATACCTCGGCATCGGGTCGCCCGCTGATTCCAGCAGCTACGAGTGGACAAAGATCCTCGACAGTGTCGGAGATCCGGTCGATTACTACTATCCCCTGCGCATCTCGCCGGTCGATCTGGACGGCGACGGCCTGCGCGAAGTGGTGATCACCAACCGCTACGCCGACGACCCCAGCCAGCCGCTGATTTTGGTGCTGGAATATGATCCCACCACCGCGGACAAGCTGGCGGACGGCTGGGAGCAGCGCAATCAAATCATGCACGATGATGTCGATGCCCTCTACGCGAAAGACAACACGGGCAACAGCCGCACGGTGATCGGCGGCTTCGACCTCGATCAAGACGGCAGCAAGGAAATGATCCTGACCGACTATGCCGGCCTCGGCGTGCGGCTCTTCGAGTACAACAAGGCCGCGGACAAATTCGAACTGGCGTGGTCCTCGCCGCCTGACACTGCGGCTGGCGTGAACCGCTACCCGGGATCCAATCCGCGGGTGGTGACGGTTGGGGATTTGGACGGTGACAACAAATGGGAAATTATCTTCCCACTAGCCTCACAGCCTTCCGGCTGGTATGTTTATGAATGGGATGGCGTCGTGGGGAGTGACAATTTCGGAACAAAGTACTCCTCCGTCGTCAACACCGAAATCGACACCTGCTGCGCTGCGGATTTCAAAGCCTTCCGCGCCGATCATGAAGGCATTCCCTACGTCATCGATATCGACAAGGATGGCAAACAGGAGCTCCTGCTCAGCATTCGCCGGAATGCGACGGGGGGCAAGCGCGGATTGCTCGTGACTTCGGTGGTCGGCGACATCGAACACAACTCCGGCGGCAGCTTTGAAAGCTGGGTGACCGAGTTCTTTGTCGATCGTGGGAATTACGGCGGCGGCTCGCCCTATCATGCCGTTCCCGCGGATCTCAACGGCGACGGCAACTGGGAAATTGTCAATCACACCTGGAATTTCTTCAATTTCTACAATGTTGCGGTCACCGGTCCCAATGCCTATCAAGCGCCTGATCCCAATTCTCCCACCCGCTATTTTCAGGCAACCTCGCCCAGTGACTACGTTGCCCTGTTTGGCGGCACCGCAGGCGATGCCGATGGCGATGGCAATGACGAGGCCTATTTCGTGACTTTTCAAACCGGCGACTTGTGGGTGATCGACTACAATCCCGGCGATGACGTGCTTTCCATTGACGCCTCACATGTGGTCAGGGTTGTGCCGCGTTTCGCCACTTTCGGAACCAGCATGTTCGATGTTGACAAAAACGGCCGCGTGAATATCTTCTCCGGTGCCGGTTTCCCCCGCACGATCGTCAGCGCCGAACTGACCGGCAGCAACCCCCGCAATCCCGCTGATTATACCACAAAGGTGATCTACACCGGCGAACCGGATATCTTCACGGGCTCCGAAACCAACCCCATCGACATTGTCGTGAAGGATTCCCTGGGGGTGGTGACCACGACGCAGTCCATCCACAATGTCTTTGCCTCCAAAGTGCAGGCGCAATGGAACGGCCGGGGCATTGACTTTGACGATGATGGCAATTATGAGCTGCTCGCCAGTTTCCAATCGAATCAGGACAGCATTGGCACGCTGACCCTGACGTGGAATGCCACTGCCGGCAAGTACGATTCCGTGCTCACCAAAATCAAAAACCCGAAGAGCTGGTCGTTCCAGCGCCTCGAGTTTGTCGGGAGCGGCACGGGCATCGAGCAGCATGCCGTGGACTTCGTCACGCCCGAGGATTATGTGCTCGAGCAAAACTATCCCAATCCTTTCAACCCCGAAACCACCATCGAGTATGTTTTGCCGCTCAACAAGAAAGTCAGCCTGCGCATCTATGACATGATGGGCCGGGTGGTGCGCACGCTGGTGAAAGACGAGCTGCAAAACGCCGGCCGCCAGCGCGTGCGCTGGGATGGCAAAAATGACAAGGGCCAGCGTGTCGCCAGCGGTGTCTACCTCTACTCGCTGGAATTCGGCAATTTCAAGAAGACGAAACGCATGACCCTGTTGAAGTAACCTGAGGCCGGGCCCGACCCGGGCCGCGTGCCCGGGTCGGGCTTGGTTTGTTGCCGAGGCATGTTGCCACACCGCCGGTTGTGCAGCGCCCTCTTCTGTCGCGGGCAGCGAATGCGGCACTTGACGCGGTGAAAAAGTAGGGCGGCGGTCGTGTCATTTCAAGCAGTTCGGTCGTTGGGCCTCGTGTATGGGCAGCAGTTTTTGATACAACCTTCGACGAACGTGTCAATGCGGTAGCCGGCAGCAATCTGCTGGCCGCCATAGGGAGTCGGTGGCGATACTTCGCCATCCACTCGCAAGCCGCGTTCGCGCAGTGCATAAGCATCACACTGTTGGGAAGCGGATTCCAGTAAGCCCGGGCCAAGGGCACGATGCACCTTGATATGACGGTATCAACGATTATTCCGGTGATCGCCTCAATATTCATAATTCATAGCCATCTCCAGTTGATTCTGGCGCATGAAGCAAGCCATGTCATTCTCTTTGCGTTCTTGGCGCCCTTGGCGGTTCAAAAAAATCTTCGCGATTGTGATAGTTTTCACAGGGTAATACCATAAAAAACGCCCGGCTTCTGGAGCAGCGGGTATAAAAGTTGTCGCGGAATGCGGCTGGCAAGCTGCCACCAGACTCGCACCGCAAAGGACGCCGCGGTGCAAAAAAACTTCGCG
Organism: candidate division KSB1 bacterium; assembly: GCA_034506255.1. NCBI lineage: Bacteria > Pseudomonadati > Candidatus Zhuqueibacterales > Candidatus Zhuqueibacteraceae > Candidatus Coneutiohabitans > Candidatus Coneutiohabitans thermophilus. The sequence goes on from JAPDPX010000004.1 coordinate 524,077, forward strand.
GCCCCATCTTTTCTTCAGCGTGTTACTATTGGGAGGTTGTGACGAATTGGCGCGCTGCTGAAATTGTTCCCAGGGCTGCTGCATATGACAAACTTGGGCCCCGGCGAATAAACGGTCCACTTCCGTAACCGATATTGACACTCTTCCGGAGGGTTGCAACATGATTTCGGGCAGTAAAGACGTGCGCAGGTTGTGGCTGCTGTGCGGATTGTTTTGTTTTTCCCTCAACGCCTTCGCCACCGGCGGCAAGATCGCCGGCCGGGTGGTGGATAAGCAAACTGGTGAACCACTGCCGGGCGTCAACATCATCATCGAAGGTTCCACCCTGGGCGCTTCCACTGATGCCGAGGGCAACTACGTGATTCTCAACGTGCCCTCAGGCAGATACACCCTGCGCGTCTCCTTCATCGGCTACGGCAAAGTCCGGCTGGAAAATGTGCGGGTCAGCGTCGATCAAACCACGCGGCAGGATTTCGCGCTCTCACCGGAAGCCATAGAGGGGGAGGAAGTGGTGGTGGTGGCGGAACGGCCGCTGGTGCAAAAGGATCTGACCGCCTCGCAGCAGGTGGCCACAGCAGACGAGATCAAGGCACTGCCGGTGGAGACTTTCGTGGGCGTGCTCACCACCCAGGCCGGCGTCAACACCGGCGCCGACGGCGCCCTGCACATCCGCGGCGGCCGCTCGAATGAAATCGGCTACTACATCGACGGCGTGCCGGTGGTCAATCCGTTTTTCACCAACGCGCTCACCAACGGTGTTTCCAACCAGGCGATCGAAGAATTGCGCGTGATCAGCGGTGCGTTCAACGCGGAGTATGGCAACGCCATGAGCGGCATTGTCAACATTCAGGTGAAGGAGGGCGGTTCCGAGTACCGCGGCAATCTCTCCGCCTATACCGGTGATTATCTCTCCAACGCACGGGACATTTTCTTCAACATCGACGATATCGACCCGCTGGCCAGCTATGTGTTCGACGGCAGCCTCAACGGTCCGGTGCCTTTTTTCGGGGACAAATTCACCTTCAACATCAGCGCTCGTTATGACCGGGATGAGGGCTATCTCTACGGCATCCGCGAACATTTGCCGGGTGACTCCGCCAATTTCAAGGATGACAACAACTGGTACCTCGAGCGCGGCGGCGACGGTGCGTTTGTGCCCATGAATCCCAGCCGTGATTTCAACTTCCTCGGCAAACTGACCTATCGTCTGGGCGCGCGCCTGAAACTGTCATCCCAGCTTCTTTACGATCGCACGCGCTGGAAAAGCTATGTGCATGACTATCGCTACAATCCCGACGGCATCTACAACTATCGTGACAACAACTACAACTATTCACTCAAGCTCAATCACGCCTTCACGCGCAGCTTCTACGAAGCCAATTTCTTCCACGCCACCACGGATTTCAAGCAATTCGTGTATGAAGATCCCACCGACCCGCGCTACGTGCCCACCACCCGCATCCAGGGCGCGCCCTCCAGCGCCACCTTCGTCTTCGGCGGCATGCAGATGGGGCACCTTCACCGCGCCTCCAAAACTCTGGGCGGCAAACTCGACTTCACCGGCCAGGTGACCGCACGCCACGAAATCAAAACCGGCATCAGCCTGCGGCGTGACGAGTTGCGCGAGCGCAACATCACGATTCTTTATGACAACGATTTCTACCGCCGGCCCACGGTGGTACCGGAAAACGAAACACCGAGCCACACCTACTACGACAAGACCGCGACCTTTTTCTCCGCCTACCTGCAGGACAAGATCGAATACAGCGACATGATCATCAATGCCGGCGTGCGCTACGACTATTTCGACCCCAACAGTGATTACATCATGAGCCTGCTCGATCCCGAGGGCGCACGCACCGAGGCGAAACCCAAGCACCGGGTCTCGCCGCGGCTGGGCGTGGCGTTCCCGATCACCGATCGCGGCATCCTGCATTTCTCCTACGGCCACTTCTATCAGATGCCGGAATTGCGCCGCCTCTATGGCAGCAATGTCTACGGCGCGGCCGGCTTCACCGACTTCGGCTACGCCAATCTCAAGCCGGAGAAAACCGTGAACTACGAATTCGGCCTGCAACAGCAGCTCGGCGAGGTGCTGGCGCTGGAGATGAGTCTGTTCTCCAAGGATATTCGCGATTTGCTCGCGCTGCAAACGATCAACTATCAATCACAGCAGTTCGGTCCGCGCAGCTACAGCATCTATTTGAACAAGGACTATGGCCAGGTGAAGGGGTTCACCCTGAGCCTCACCAAACGGCATGATCCCGGGACCAAACTCTCGGCGTGGATCGACTACACTTTTCAAAAGGCGGAGGGCAATGACGTGAGCAGCGGGGCTTTCTTCTTCAGCGCGCTCTCCGGTCTGGAGGAGGAAAAGCAAGTGGTGCCGCTGGCCTGGGATCAGCGCCATCTGCTCAACACCACTGTGACCTTCAGCGAGCCGGGGAACTGGGGCCTCAGCTTCATTGCCAAAATTGGCAGTGGCTGGCCGCACACGCCCAACATTCCCTTCGCCAACTATGTGCCCACCGCCAACAGCGGCAACAAACCCTGGCAGAAGAATCTCGATCTGCGCGTGTTCAAAAACGTGAAGCTGCGCCACTTCGATTTTGTACTTTTTGCCAAGGTCTTCAATGTGTTCGACACCCGCAACGAACGCTTCGTGTTCGATGACACCGGGCGTGCCGGCTACACCTTTGTCAACCGCACGCTGCAGGAGACGGAGGCGTTCGTGCGACATTACGGCGAGCCCGGGGTGCACACCTGGTCGGAGTATCAAGTCCGACCGAACTTTTACAGCGCGCCGCGTTCCGCGCAGGTGGGCGTGGCGGTGGAATTTTGAGCTGGATGCTGGATGCTGGATGCTCGATATCTGGATACTCGATACTCGATGCTGGAAGATGGATGATGAATCTTTGAAGAGGGATGATGATTACTGATCGCTGACCACTGATCAGTGGCATTTAAAGGCAGGCTATCTGAGCAAGGGGGGCGTATGAATTATCGAAATCTGGAGATTTGGCAGCTTGCCCGACAGTTGGTCATTGATATTCACAGAATGACTCTTGAGAAGCTGCCAAAGTTTGAAATGTATGAAGAAGGAGGCCAGATACGCCGTTCGATAAAATCCGTAAAATCGATGATCGTGGAAGGCTTCGGCAGGCGGGCATACAAACAAGACTCTCTCCGTTTGTTGATATGCTCGCTGGCCTCAAATGATGAAACCACCGATCACCTCGAAACGCTGTTCGAGACGGGTTCACTCACAGATACTGATCTTTATCATGATCTCCACCAGCGGCTGCAGTTGTTGGGAAAGAAAATCAATTCCTTCATCCAATCCGTCGAACGGCAGCACCTAAGCAAGAAGTGACAATCTAATCGATCTATCCAGTATCCAGCATCCAGTATCCAGCATCCAGCTTGTGACCAACCGTGAGGGATTCATGAATTTCAGAATGAAAGAAAGTTTGCTTCTTCTGCTGCTGTTCCTCGTTGCCACGGCCGCGAGTGCGCAGGAGCGGCCTCGTCGCGGCTCGTTGGAATGGTATCGCAACGGTCCGCAGAAAAATTGGAGTGCGGCCGACCACGAAGATTACTATCGCTGGCGCGAACGGGTGCGTGAAAAAATGCTGCGCAAAGCCGCCGGCAGCAACGACAATCTGGCGCCGCGCCAGCGCGCGATTATCAACGGCAACAAGATCACCACGGAAATCTGGAACTACGGCTCGATCTCCAGCCCCGGGAACCGGACGACCGACATCGTGTGGGAGGGTTTGGGCTACGGCTATGAATTTGCACCGTTCATTGCCGCGGAAATCGAGGTGCCGCCGCGCAGCCATCGCGATGCCTACATCAAACGCGATGCCGCCGGCAATCCGGTGATCAAACCCAACGGCGACACCATGTGGGTGGCGATTTGCATCAGCGATGGTTTGATTTCCAACGGCGGCGAGGTCTCACCCGACGGCAAGGAATTCTGGGGCTGGGAGCCGCTCGCCTCCAGCGATGACGGCCGCATCCCCTATGCCAATCCGCAAAGCAACCGCATCCCGACGGTGAATGATCTGGACCGCGATGGCGACGGCAAGCCCGACAGTTGGCCGGACGGCTGGTACAACCCGAATTTGAAGCGTTACGTCTGGCCGGGCGCGCTGCGCCAGGGCGCGAGCAATGCCGACATGGAATCGTTCTTCGTGTGCGATGACCGCCGCAACAAGGAGTTCCAGTACTACCCCTTTGTGAATGATTCGACCCGCCGCGGCCTCGGTCTGGAAGTGGAATTTCGCTATTATCAATGGTCGAATCCGCTCGCCGAAGACATCATCTTTCTGATCTACAAAATCACCAACAAGAGCGACAAGGACCTGCACAATGTCTATTTCGGCATGTGGGGTGATCCCCACATTGGCGGGCCGAGCAACTGGCAGGATGATCTTTCCTTCTTTGATCGCTCGCTCAACATGGTTTACTCCTGGGACGAGGACGGCAAAAGCGACGTGGCCGGCCGCGCGCCGGGTTATTTCGGTTACAAATTTCTGGAAAGCCCCGGCAATCCGCTGGACGGCATCGACAATGACAACGACGGTTACATTGATGAAAGCCAGACCGACGGCCTCGACAACGATGGCGACTGGGTGGCGGACAAGCACGATGTCGGCGTGGACGGCGTGCCCAACACCGGCGATCGCGGCGAAGGCGACGGCGTGCCCACCGCCGGCGACCCCTTCGATATTCGCGAACCGGGCGAACCGAATTTCGAATTCACCGATCTGGATGAATCCGATCAGATCGGCCTGACCAGTTTTGCGGCGCCGCCCTTTGGCGGGCAGAATGTGATCTCCGCGGATGAGTACATCTTCCGCAACTACATGACAGCGGGCAAATTCGATTCTGCCAATGCCACACAGGCGGGCGATTATGTGTTTCTCTATGGCTCCGGCCCGATCGAGCTCCCCGCCAAGGCGATTCGCCGCTTTTCGATCGCGCTGCTGGTGGGACAGGATTTGGAGGATTTGCTGCTTAACGCGCAGACCGCGCAGCAGATTTACGAAATCAACTACCAGTTTGCCAAGCCGCCGGAGAAACCGACGGTGACGGCGGTGCCGGGCGACCGCAAAGTCACGTTGTATTGGGACAACGTGGCGGAGTCCTCGTTTGATCCGGTTTCCGAAAAGTTCGACTTCGAGGGCTACGTCATCTATCGCAGCACGGATCCGAATTTTCTCGACCAGCAGGTGATCACCGATGCCAACGGCACGCGCTTTCTGTTCGAGCCATTGAAAACGGTCACCGGTGCGCCCGCGCGCTTTGATCTGGTCAACGAGTACAGCGGGCTGAGCACCGTGCCCTACCCGGGACGGGGGGTGTCCTATTATCTCGGCAACAACTCCGGCTTGCGCCATGCCTTCATCGACTCCAACAACGTGATCAACGGCCAGACTTACTACTATGCGGTGGTTGCCTATGATCACGGCGATGTCGCGCAGAAAATCGCGCCGACCGAATGTTCGAAGAACATCACGCTGAATCCTGAGAGCAACGAATTGATTCTGGACGTCAATACCGTGCGGGTGGTGCCGCGCGCACCGAGCGCCGGCTATGTGGTCAGTGCCCTGGAAGACAATGGCGAAACCCATCGCATCACACACCGCAGCGGTGTGGCCACCGGCACGCTGAAGATCGAAATCGTCGATCCGCGGGCGGTGGAGGATAACAACGAGTTTCACGTGCGCTTTGCCACCAACCCTGTGCGCTACAGTGTGGAGGACATGAAGCCGGTGATTCACACCTTCAACGCGCGGGTGAATCAATTCGTGCGCATGCCGCATCTCAATGTCAATGACACCACCTTCGTGCTTACCACCGCCGATGGCCGGCGCTTGTTCACGCGCGGCACGGACTATGAGCTGCAGCCGGAGGCCGGATTCGTGCGGGTGCTGCCGGGCGGCGCCATCAGCGAGAGCCAGGCTCTGCGTGCGGTGTTTCGTTATTTCGCCATCAAGGACAGCCGGTTGCTCAATTTTGAAGAGGCCAATCCGTTTTTCGACGGCATGCGGCTGTTCGTGCAGGATGTGCCGCTCAATCTCGATGCCAGCCGCAGCGGCTGGACGTCCACGAGCAAATCCAATTATCTCGCCAGTGTCAAACCGTTCAATGGTGTCGATCGCAACAAGTATCCGGCGGATTATGAGATCCGCTTCTTCAACACCATTGTGGACAGTAGTGCCCGGCCGGGCTTCGGCTTCATCAAGTCCAAAATCGAAGTGTGGGAGGTGACCCGCGGCCGCATCCCCAAGAAGCAGCGCATGGTCTATCTGGAAACGGTGAAGGTTGACAGCCTGTGGACGCCGAATGAGCGCGCCGTGATCCTGCTGGGCGATCAGGGCCTGGTGCAGACCTGGGAGTTCACCTTCCAGCCGCCGTCCAGCAATCCCGTTGCGCCCGCGGCCGGGGATGTGTATTTCATCGCCACCAGCCGGCCGTTCACCGCGGAAGACGTCTACAGTTTCAAAACCAAAGCTGCGCACGTGGATGAGGCACTCGCCGCCAATTCGCTCGACCGCATCCGTGTCGTGCCCAATCCCTATGTCGTCACCAATATTATCGAGCCACTCGACCGGCAGAATCCGCGCGACCGCGGCGAACGCCGGCTCTATTTCGATTTGCTGCCCAAGGATTGCACCATCCGGATTTTCACGGTCACCGGCGAGCTGGTGGACATCCTCGAGCATCACTCCACCATCGACAATGGCCAGGCCTTCTGGAACCTGACCACGCGCGATAATTTCCCGCTGGCCTACGGCATTTACCTGTATCATGTGGATGCCGGTCCGCTCGGACAAAAGATCGGGCGGTTCGCAGTGATCAAGTGAGCACACGGCGGGCAGCGTCAGGGCCGGCCGGCGGGCGGTTTCCGCCGCCGAGGTCACCTGCCGCACAACTTTCTGGAGCGAAAACATGAGAAGATGGTTCCGCAGTCTGACCCTGCTTTTGGCGACGGCAGCGGCCGTGCAGGCACAGGTGGATAACACACAAACCATCACTAAGACCGGCACCACCGTCGCGCAGTTTCTGAAGATCGGCGTGGATGCACGCGGCACGGCCATGGGCGGCGCCTTCGCCGCGATGGCCGGCGACTTGAGCGCGATGTATTGGAACCCCGCGGGGCTGGGGCATTATCAGGGTTTGGGGGCGATGTTCGTGCACAACGAATGGCTGGCCGGCATGAATTTCAATTATGCCGCCGTGGGTTTCGAAGTGCGGGGGCTGGGCACGCTGGGTTTGAGCGTGACGAGCTTGAGCACGCCGGAGGATTTTGTCCGCACCGTTGAACAGCCGGAAGGCACCGGCGAATTGTTCACCGCCAGCGATTTGGCGTTGGGCCTGACCTTCGCACGCCGGCTGACTGACCGTTTTGCCATCGGCAGCACCGCCAAGTTCATCCGCCAGAACATCTGGCACATGAGTGCGAATGCCGTGGCGCTCGATATCGGTGCCCTGTTCACCACCCCCTTTCGCAACATCCGATTGGGTGCGTGTATCAGCAATTTCGGCAGTGATCTTCGCCTCGATGGCCGTGACATCCGCTTCAGCAATGATCCCGATCCGTTCAATGAAGGCAATGTCGAATTTGTCAATGCGATGTATGAAACCGACAAGTTCCCGTTGCCGCTGGGCTTTCGTGTCGGGGTGGCGACGGAGATTTACCAGAACGACAACATGCGGGTAACGGTCGGCCTGGATGCGCTTCATCCCAACGACAACACCGAGAGCGTCAACACCGGTGCCGAAGTGGTGTTCAATGAAATGCTCTTCCTGCGCGGCGGCTATTCCACGCTGTTCCGCTCGGCGAGCGAAGAGGGCCTCACGCTGGGCGGTGGTCTGCACTATCGCCTGTGGGGCAGCAGCACGATCTTGAAAATCGATTATGCCTACGCCGATTTCGGCCTGCTGGAAAACGTGCAGCGTTTTTCGCTGGCCGTGAGTTTCTGAGCCGGCGTGCCCGCGCTCTCTGCGCCCGTCCTGTCCGGGAAGCAAAAACCCCTCTGTGCAGCCTTCCGCTGTGCAGAGGGTTTTCTATTGCGGCCGGGCGGCAGGAGGAACTGGCATTTGTGGAAAAATCTTTTAGCTTATGCCGGTCACCTGGTCAGCGACAGAACCGCGCGCCGCTGTCGCGGCATGATGCCGCCGGTGCAGTGGACTGCGGCAGGCGCACACACCAGTGCGCCCGGCCAATGAGATTGCCTGCGAGAAGTGCGGGCGGCATCAATGATGGAAGCGGTGCGCGACACATCGGCATTTTTTTCTACTGAACAGGGTTATCGCCTGTCATGCGGCGGACATCTTTTCAGGTGCGGGCACGCTGCCGGCGTTGCAGCGCCCCCCGGCTCAGTCGCAGGCGGAACGTTTTCGAATCGATGCGAATTTCATGGCGGCCGGCTTTCCTGTCAGGCATGATGAGTCTTGTAAAACAACGGGCACACCGGCGATTGATACAGGATTGTTTTGTGATGCCACCCCGCCGGCCCGCCTGATTTCAGGAAACCCAAAGGAGTTTGACTCATGACCAAACTGGTGCTCTTGCGTCACGGCGAAAGTGTGTGGAACAAGGAGAACCGCTTCACCGGCTGGACCGATGTGGATTTGTCCGAACGAGGCCTCGCGGAGGCGCATGCTGCCGGCAGGGTGTTGAAAGAGAACGGCTATGTTTTCGATGTGGCCTACACCTCGGTGCTCAAACGCGCCATCCGCACGTTGTGGCTCGTGCTCGATGAAATGGATCTCATGTGGATTCCGGTGCACCGCTCCTGGCGGTTGAACGAGCGCCACTATGGCGCACTGCAGGGTCTGAACAAGGCGGAAACGGCGGCCAAATTCGGCGAGGAGCAGGTGAAAATCTGGCGCCGCAGCTATGATGTGCAGCCGCCGGCGCTGGAAAAAAGTGATCCGCGCTACCCCGGCCATGATCCGCGCTATCGCCATTTGCAGGAGCATGAAATACCGCTGACCGAGTGTTTGAAAGACACCGTGGCGCGTTTTCTGCCCGACTGGCATGAGAAGATCGCACCGGCCATTCGCGCCGGCCGACGCGTGATCATTGCGGCGCACGGCAACAGCCTGCGCGCGCTGGTAAAATATCTCGACAACGTGTCCGATGCCGACATTGTCGAGTTGAACATCCCCACCGGTGTGCCGCTGGTGTATGAGCTGGATCACGATCTCAAACCGATCAGGAGCTATTATCTCGGCGATGCGGAGACCGTGAAACAGGCCATGGCAGCAGTGGCCAACCAGGGTCGGGCAAAATAAACCGCGGCGCTTTTCCCGGCAGGCCGGCACTCTTTGTCTTTGCGGGGATCACAATGCTTCCGGATGACATTCTACCGCTTCTTGGCCTGGCGCAGCGCGCCGGCAAAATCGTGATTGGTTTTGATGCCGTGCGGCGCGCGATCAACACCCGCCAGGCCGTGCTGGTGGTGTTTGCCGGAGATGCCGCCGCCGCCAGGCGCCGGGTTCTGCATCACACCGTCGCGGTTCCGCATGTGATAGTTGGCACCAAAGCGGAATGGGGAAGGTATTGGGGCCGCAGCGAGGTCGCCATGTTCGCGCTTCTCGACCGCAACTTTGCCAAAGGCATTCTCGCCAGGCTCAAGGAGCAGCCGGCGTGAAAAATTTCCACGGCTGCGGCGACCGGGACGGGCAGCCGTTGCTCTCCGCCCGCAAGGCTGAGTTGCGCGAACTTCTGCGCCGACAGCGCGCGCTTATTCCCGAGACCACCCGGGCAAGCGCCACCGCTGCCATCCTCGAGCACATGCGCATGTTGCCGTCGTTGCAACAGGCCAAAGTGGTGCACACCTACGTTTCCTTCGGCGAGGAAGTCGGCACGCATGATTTGATCCACGCCCGGCTGGCGGCGGGCGCGCCGGTGGCTGTGCCGAAAGTGATCCGGAAGGAGAAGCGGCTGGCACATTTCTTTATTCCTCATTTTGCGGCGCTGCAGCCGGGTGTGCTCGGCATTCTCGAACCCTCGCCCGAGCACGGCGCCATACCGGTTCCGGCTCCCGCCGATTTCGAAGTGATCCTCGTACCCGGTCTGGGCTTCGACCGGCGCGGCAACCGCCTGGGCTATGGCCGGGGCTATTATGACCGTTTTCTCGCTGAGACAACGGGGCTCAAAATCGCTCTGGCGTTTCACTGTCAAATTGTGGCGGGCATTCCCGTGGCGGCGCATGATCAACGCGTCGACATGATCATCACCGAGCAGGAGGTGATCCGGTGCGCGGACAGGCATGCTGTGCGCCCGCCGCGCGGATACCCTCACCCCGTCAAATGATCCTGCCTCACCGGCTGTGTTTCGAACTCATTTTCGGGAGATTGGGCTGATGCCTTCAACCATCCAGCGCCTGGCGGTGATCGGCGCCGGCACCATGGGGCGCGGTATTGCCTATGCCTCGTGTCTCGCCGGTTTCGCCACCAGGCTGTATGACGTGGCCGCGGAAATTCTCCATCAGGCGGGCACCGCCATCCTGGCGGATTTTCGCAAGGCGGTCGACAAAAAGATCATCACCGAGGAGATCGCAGCCAAGGGTTTTGCCCGCCTGCAAACCACCACCGACCTCGCCCTCGCCGCGCAGGACGCCGATTTCATCATCGAAGCCATCCCCGAACGGATCGATCTCAAGCTTGATCTGTTCGCCCGGTTGGACAAACTGGCGCCCGCATCAGCCATCTTCGCAACCAACACCTCCTCGCTCTCCATCACCGAGATGGCGGGGGCCACGCAGCGGCCCGGCCAGGTGGTCGGCATGCACTTTTTCAACCCCGTGCCGGTGATGAAACTGGTGGAGATCATTCGCGGTCTGGAATCCTCGGAAGCGGCCATCGCGCTCACGCAGGAAGTTGCGCAGCAGATGGGCAAGGAGACGGTGAGCATCAACGAATCGCCGGGCTTCATCACCACGCGCATCAACGCCCTGATCGGCAACGAAGCCTTCTACCTGCTGCAGGAGGGCGTGGCCAGTGCCCGCGAAATCGACAAAGCGTTGAAGCTCGGGCTGAATCATCCCATGGGGCCATTCGAGTTGGTCGATCTGGTGGGGCTCGATGTGCGCCTGAACATTCTCAACTTTTTGCACCAAACGCTGGGCGAGAAATTCCGGCCCTGCCCGTTGCTGGTGAAATATGTGAAAGCCGGCCGGTTGGGGAAAAAAGTCGGACGGGGAGTTTACGAGTATGTTTAGAGAATCGCGCCTCGATCATCTCCCCACTCTTACTCCTACTCGCCCTTAGTGATGATGCAGAGGCGAGTAGGAGTAGGAGTAGGAGTAAAATAAGGGTTGGTAAGGGGTAAGATAAGGCAGGAGTAATCCCACAAATCCAGGAGCCGCTCAACCCCGACCGTTTCCAAAACTCTCCTCTGCAAAAAAACGCCCGCGGGTTGTTCCTACCCGCGGGCGTTTTTTGTTGTCATGCAAACGCGGTGAATTTCCGTGTTCAATCCTTTTCCGCTTCTGTGAGCGCTGCTTGCGCCGCCGCCAGACGGGCAATCGGCACGCGGAAGGGCGAACAGCTCACGTAGTTCAGGCCGATCTGGTGGCAGAACTTCACGGTGGCCGGGTCGCCGCCATGCTCGCCACAGATGCCGACTTTGAGCTTTGGGCGCGTGTTGCGGCCGCGCTGCACGCCCCATTTCATCAACTCGCCCACGCCTTCGACATCGATGGTTTCGAAGGGATCGGACGGCAGAATTTCATGCTCGATGTAGTAGGGCAGGAACTTGCCGGCATCATCGCGCGACAGCCCGAAGGTGGTCTGGGTGAGGTCGTTGGTGCCGTAGCTGAAGAACTCGGCCTCCTGCGCGATTTGATCCGCCACCACCGCGGCACGCGGCAATTCGATCATCGTGCCAACGAGATAATCAACCTTGATGCCCTGCTCGGCAAACACACGGGCCGCGGTTTCACGCACGATTTTCGCCTGTGCCTTGAGCTCGTTGACGTGCCCGACCAGCGGAATCATGATTTCGGGGAGCACGCGCTTGCCCTGACGGGCCACCGTGCAGGCTGCTTCGAAAATGGCGCGCGCCTGCATCTCGGTGATTTCGGGATAAACCACGCCCAGGCGGCAGCCGCGGTGGCCGAGCATGGGGTTGAACTCATGCAGCGCTGCCACCTTGGCTTTGATCTTTTCCGCACTCACCCCGAGCTTGGCGGCCAGATCCGCCTGCTCGCGTTCGGTGTGCGGCAGAAATTCGTGCAGCGGCGGATCGAGCGTGCGAATGGTCACTGGCAGGCCGTCCATCACCTCGAAGAGGCCGATGAAATCCTGGCGCTGGAAGGGCAGCAGCTTGGCGAGCGCAACGCGGCGTCCGGCTTCATCGTCGGCGAGAATCATCTCGCGCACGGCATCGATGCGGTCGCCGCCAAAGAACATGTGCTCGGTGCGGCACAGGCCGATGCCCTCCGCGCCAAACGCGACGGCATTCGCCGCTTGATCGGGTTGATCGGCATTGGTGCGGATGTTGAGCTTGCGATATTTGTCCGCCCAGGCCATGATGTCGGCATAGATGCGATAGGTTTCGGACTGCTCCGGCGGCATGGTCTTTTCGAGCAGGACCTGCAGAATCTCGGAAGGCCGGGTTTTGATCGCGCCGGCAATCACTTCACCGGTGGTGCCGTCGATTGAGAGCCAGTCGCCCTCGCGCAGCGTGCGACCCCTGACCTGCAGGGTGCGGCTGCGGTAATCGATTTCGAGTGCTTCGCAGCCGGCGACACAGACTTTGCCCATCTGGCGCGCCACCAGTGCGGCATGACTGGTCATGCCGCCGCGCGCCGTCAGAATGCCTTCGGCGGCATCCATGCCTTTAATGTCTTCCGGCGAGGTTTCGATGCGGACGAGAATGACCTTTTCGCCACGCTTGCTCCACGCCACCGCATCTTCGGCATTGAAGACGATTTTGCCGGCGGCGGCGCCCGGGCCGGCATTCAAGCCTTTGGCCAGCAGATTGCCGCTGGCGATGGCGGCCTGTTTTTCGCGGGCGTCGAAAATCGGGCGCAACAGTTGGTTGAGGGCATTGGGATCGAGGCGGACGAGCGCGTCCTCCTTTTTGATCAACTTTTCCGCCACCATGTCATGGGCAATCTTGAAGGCGGCAAACGCGGTGCGCTTGCCGTTGCGGGTTTGCAGCATCCACAGCCGGCCGTTTTGCACGGTGAACTCGATGTCCTGCATTTCTTTGTAGTGGCGTTCGAGCGTGCGGCGGATCTTCAGCAACTGCGCGTAGACCCCGGGCATTTGCTGCTCCAGGCGCGCGATCGGCTGCGGCGTGCGAATGCCGGCGACCACGTCTTCGCCCTGGGCGTTGATCAAATATTCGCCGTAGAACACGTTCTCGCCGGTGGCGGGATCGCGGGTGAAGGCCACGCCCGTGCCGCAATCATCGCCCATGTTGCCGAACACCATCGCCTGCACGTTCACGGCCGTGCCCCAGTCTTCCGGAATCTCATAGAGTTTGCGATAGGCGATGGCGCGCTCGTTCATCCAGGAACCGAACACCGCACCGATCGCGCCCCAAAGCTGCGCCCGGGGATCTTCGGGGAAATCATGGCCAGTGCGTTGCTTGATGGCCGTCTTAAATTCCTGCACCAGTTCGCGCAGTGCCGCGGCGCCCAGTTCGTTGTCGAACTTCACGCCCTGCGCCTCCTTCTTGCGGTGAAGAATCTCTTCGAAGGGATCGATGTCGTCTTTGTTCTGCGGCTTCAGGCCGAGCACGACGTCGCCGTACATCTGCACGAAGCGGCGGTAGCAATCGTAGGCGAAGCGTTCATTGCCGGTGCGGGCGATCAGGCCCTGCACGGTTTCATCGTTCAAGCCGAGATTGAGCACGGTGTCCATCATGCCCGGCATGGAAACGCGCGCGCCGGAGCGCACCGACACCAGCAGCGGGTTTTCCCGGCTGCCGAATTTCGCGCCCATGATTTTTTCGACCTGCGCCAGGGCGGCCTCGACCTGCTTTTCCAGGCCCCTGGGGTAACGGCGGTTGTTCTGATAAAACGCGGTGCAGACTTCGGTGGTGATGGTGAAGCCCGCCGGCACCGGCAAACCAATGCTCGCCATTTCCGCGAGATTGGCACCCTTGCCGCCCAGCAGATTCTTCATGCTCGCATCCCCTTCCGCCTTGCCGGCGCCGAAGGTGTACACATACTTGTTCCGAGCCTGGCCATTGCGCTTGCTTGCCAATTTCTTCAGCTTCATGCGATCGAGTTGCGCGGAACCGTCTTTGGGAAGCATTTTCCGTTTGGTTTTGGCTAACGCCATGAAATGGTCCTCCTAATAGGAATATGTGAACAGTTGGTGGTGGCTCTGCCGGCCCTTCCGTCTCATCCCTTTTGCCGGACGCTGGCACCCAGAATGGCGAGATAGCGTTCCTGGTTCTGCAAGACCTTGATCGCTTCGGCAAGATAGGGATCGTCATCGAAGGTGGCTTCGACTTTCGCGCGTGTGCCAAACAGCTTGGCGGCAATTTCCCTTTCCAGCTCGCGCGCAATGTAGTCGCGGTTGCGGTTGAAATCATCGGCTTTCAACGTTTGCAGGGCGCTTTCCAGCCGGTTGATTTCAGGCGAAAGCGTGCCGCCATAGCCCTCCTCCGCGGCTGCTTTCTTCAAATCCGCCAGCCGGTCTTCGCTTTCCGAAACGTAAGTGAAGCCCTTCTCTGCGAGGAAGGCGCGGAATTGCGCCAGCAGGTTGTCATCCACGGTGAAATTGCGCGGGAGATCACGGTGCTGGCTGGCATAGGTCAGGGCAAAATGGAAGAACAGCGACTTGCGGCGCAGTTCATACTGATAACGGTTGAGGGGCGGCACCTCGACCCGCAGATCGGGCTGGATGCCGCCGCCACCGCGCATCTCGCGCCGGTTTTTGAGGGTGTAGTAAACGTGCGTGCTGTCGTGATTGAGTTCTGCGGCAATGGTGGCCGTGCCGCTCGTGCCCTCCTCCCCCTCGCCTTCGCCCTCCTCCCGCGCCGCCTCCGGCGTATGCGGCCCGCGCAGCCGGTCGACCCGTTGAATCAAACGGCCGCTGGGGATGTAGTATTTGGCGGTGGTGATCTTCAGCGCCGCGTCGCGCGTGATCGGCACCACCGTTTGCACCAGCCCTTTGCCGAAGGTCGGCTGGCCGATGACCACGCCGCGATCATGATCCTGAATGGCGCCCGCGACAATCTCGGACGCCGAGGCGCTGAATTCATTCACCAGCACCACCAGCGGCAGATCGCCGGCAATCGGATCGACATCGGAACGGTACTCCTTCACACTTTCTTCAATGCGGCCGCGGGTCGAGACCACCAGCTCGCCCTTCCTGATGAAATTCTCGGTGACGGAGACCGCTGCCTCGAGCAGGCCGCCGGGATTGTTGCGCAGATCGAGAATCAGGCTCTTCATGCCCTTGGGCTGCAGCTCGCGAATCGCCTGGCGAATCTCATAACCGGCATTCTTGGAAAAACCCGAAAGCTTGATGTAACCCACCCCGTCGCGAATGATGCCGGAGTAACTGACGTCCAGGATGGTGATCTCCGCGCGAATCAGCCGGAATTCCAGCGGCTCCGGCTCGCCTTCCCGCTCGATCTTGAGTGTTACCGGCGTGCCGATCTCCCCGCGCAGCCGTTTGGCCACTTCGTTGATGGACAGGCCCTTGGTGCTCTGCCCGTCGATCATGATGATGCGGTCACCCTCGCGGATGCCGGCCTTGCCCGCCGGATCATCTTCGAAGGGCTGTTCGACCACGGTGGGCCAGCCCTGTTGCGCGCCGATGCGCATGCCCAGGCCGCCGTATTTGCCGGTGGTGATGATTTGCAGATGCGAGTTGGATTCGTCCTCGATCAGGGTGGTGTAGGGGTCGAGCGTCTCCAGCATGCCATTGATGCCGGCTTTCATGAACTTGTCCGGATCCACCGGCTCGACATATTTCTTCGAAATCTCCTGATAGACCAGCCCGAAGATTTCGATGTTCTTGCGGATTTCGTGAACATAATCGGCACCCACGCCCACGCCCACGCCCCAGTTGAGAAACCAGCCCACCACCGTGAGACCGGCGGCAAGCATGACCACCAGGGCGGCGGTTTGCTTCTTGAACCTCATGCGCATGACTCCTTGCTGATTCAACTGCCCGCGGCGGGCAGATTGCGAAAAGATGGCACCGCCCGCGGGGGTGGAAACCACGAACAACGGCGCCACTTGCCCTTCTGCCAGCGGCGCCTCTGCCACGGCACGCCTTCCCGGCAGACGGACAGGTGAAGAAAAGTGTAATAAGTGTCCGTCCGAAATCACTGACGTTGCAACAACGGTTCCGGCAACGGCTTGGCTGTTGCTTCAAACGCTGCAGCTTTTTTCTGAGGCTGGCTGTTTCAGACATCCCGGCTCAGCCGGAGTGGCAACGTTTGCGAACAGGCACCAATAAAAGAAGAAGTGGCGTAATTGCATCTCCCGCTGAAACCGCCAATTGCAACATTACTGTTTCAGCCACCATGCAACCGTCGCAAAAACGCCTCCCTCCCGTGTCATTGGGCGGGAATTTTGTGCAGATCCCGGCATATTGCCTGGTGTTTCACAATATCCACCGGAATGATATTTTGCGAGTCCTTCTTCCAAAAATTCAAATGACAACGCCTTCGCGCCTGCTGAGTTGCAGGCCTGCGTTATTTGCCGGGGCCGCACCCCCCGCCCGGCGGGCAACAATTCCTCCCGCCGGATTTGCAACGGCCCGGCCAGCCCGCGCAACTGCAGCCATAGACAGTTGTAAACCACAGGTCGGGTGCGATTGCAGATCGTCCTCCCGCCAACCTGCATTCAGCTCGATGCCGGTTTCGGGGGTTCCATGGCCGGCGGTTTGCCGGCGCCGCGCAAATTCACGACGCGATTCAGCAAGTCGAACCAAAAAGGTGCACCGAGCGAGGCCGCCAGCGACGTCAACACCAGACCAATGATTTTGGTGATCCACTGCCAGTCCTGTGTGCGGTCATGCTCCCAGCCGATCACCAGACCGATCCTCCTGACCGCCTGGAGATTCTTGATGGCGCGCGCCGTGCCTGCGCTGTCGGCAGCAACAGACTCCCGCAAGTAGCCTTCGGCCTGCGCCACCACTGCGGCGCGCAACACCGCATCCTGCGCCAGATTGTTGGCAATCATGATGGTGTCGGCGTTGGTCAACACCGTCACCAAGCAGGCAAAGAACAGCGTGATCTTTTGCATGCGGCGTTTGTACCAGCCCGACATGCGGTCGGCGGCATCATTGAACCACTGCTCGATCTGCTTCTGCACGGCGAGCACATTGCCCGCCGTCTGGTCCACGAAGACGCGCAGCACCTGCCGCACTTTTTCATTGGGCAGCTTGTCGACCGCGGTTTTGAGATCCTGCAACTGGCCGCTGTGGTCACGCATGACGACATCGAGCAGGGCCAGGGCAAACGAATGGGGCGGCAGATAGGACGGTTTCGCGTCGCGCCGGCTAAAAGCCTTGATGAGATGATGGTTATAAACCTGCCTCGCCAGACCTTCATAGTTGGGATCGGCGAGCAGATTGCGAATGCCGTCCGCCAGGGTGCGGGCGCGCCACTGCAACGCCTGCGCCACCACTTCATTGATGGCCGTGCAGATCAGGCCGAGCAGAAGATACACCAAAATCAAACCAATCGCAATCTCCAGGATTACCGAACCAAACATGGTTCTTGCCCTTCGCTGTCTGTGTGATCGGCCGCAAAGCGGGCTTTAACCGCTGGATCTTGCCCGGCAGCCGCAAGCGGGAGTTTATACTCGCAAGTCCAGGCGCTGGCGTAAGTGCTGAGCCACTTCGGCGCTGATGGCGGCCAGGCTTTGCGCCCCATCAATGATGACAAAGCGTTGTGCTTCGGCGGCAGCGAGCTGCAGATAGGCCTGGCGTACGCGGCGGTGGAATGCCTCATTCTCGCTTTCCAGCCGGTCTTTGGTGAGGCCATTGTGCTGCTGGCGGGCCTGCGCCACTTCCACCGGCACATCCAGGAGAAAGGTCAGATGTGGCAGCAGGCCCTGCGTGGCAAAGTGATTTACCGCACGGACGAAGTCGGGATCGAGACCGCGCCCGTGGCCCTGATAGACGGTGGTGGAATCGACGTAACGGTCGGCCACCACGATGCGGCCGGCGGCCAGTGCCGGCAGGATGCGTTCGCTGGTGATTTGGGCGCGGGCCGCAGAGTACAGCAGGAGCTCGGTGCGGTCATGCAGGCCGTGGTGGCGGGTGTCGAGCAGGATGCGGCGGATGGCTTCGGCAATCTCAACGCCACCGGGCTCGCGCACGAATTCGACCCCGGAGTATCCCGCCTGGCGCAGCCGGTCAACCAGGCGGCGGCTCTGCTCGCTTTTGCCGGAGCCATCGATGCCTTCAAAGGAGATGAAAAGGCCACTCATCAGTCAGGCTCGAACAATTCACAGTCACAAACTTTCACCGCGTGGGGGGCGGTGGCCGGCAGGGCGGTTACAGGTGCAGGAACTGCCATTTCCCGCGGCTGAAGCGCCAGAAATTGGCGGCGAAGCGGATGGTTTCATCGAACATGTGCACCAACCACACGCCCCACAATCCCCACCCGAACAAAAAGGCCACCGCGATATTGGCGCCGATTTCGAGAAAGATCACGGCGGCGATGCTGAGCCACATCAGCCATTCGAGATCGCCGGCCCCGCGCAAATTGCCCATCAACACACCATTGACCGCCTTGGGGAGCTGGGCGAGGGCAAACACTTTCAGCGGAAACAACCCCACCTGAATCACCGTGGGATCGGCGGTAAAGATGCTCAAAATCGGCTGGGAGAACACAAACAGCAGCAGCACAACGACCATGACAAAGGCATACATCACCCAGCCGGAGACTTCGGCGGTGCGCTCGGCGAGTTGCCGCCGCTCTGCGCCCAGGTTGCGGCCCATCAAGGTCATGGCCCCCAGGCCAAAGCCCATGTAGAACATCGACAGAATGGCCTGAATGCGCATGAAGGCCTGATGCGCCGCCAGCAGCGGAATGCCCAGCACCGCGACAAAACTGGTGACCACAAGCTGGCCGAAGGCCCACACCAACTGCTCGATGGTGGTGGGGAAGCCCGCCTTGAACAGCCGCTTGAGGGTGGTGAGGTTGGGCTGCGCCATTTCACGCCAGGAAAGAAAAAGCACACTTTTGCGGCTGCGCAGCAAATGGCATGTGGCCATCAAGCCCAGGGTGTGGGACACGCCGGCGGCGAGCGCGGCGCCCTGCACCTCCAGGCGCGGCAGGCCGAGCCAGCCAAAAATCAACAGCGGGGAAAGCACCAGATTGAGGGCGTTCTGGCAGAGGTTGATCAGCATGGAAAACTTGGTCTCGCCGATGCCGCGGATCACACCCAGGGCGATGAAGTTGGTGATGATGAAGGGCGAGAAAACCGCGATGGTGCGCAGGTAGCTCACGCCGGCGTGTTCGGCCTGCTGTCCGCCCTCCCTGATCAGCTTGAAAATTTGCGTCGCCCCGAAGAACCAGAACAACGCCAGGCCGATGGCGATCATCGAGCCGATGATCATGGTCTGGCCGAAGATGTGGTTGGCCTCGTGGCGCTCGCCGGCGCCCAGGTTGCGGTTGATGATGAGGGAGCTGCCCACCACAAAGGTGAGCAGCACCGTCATGCACAACACGATGACCTGAATCGCCATGCCAAAACCGGCGAAGGCCGCCGCGCTGATCCGGCCGATGAAGATCGACTCGATCGTCCAGGTGATGGTTTGCGAGGCGAGATCCACCACGGCCGGCAGCGAGGTTTTGAGCAGGTTGGCGAGCGGCGAGACTTCGGCTTTGTCCGTGGGGCGGCCGTCCGGGGAAAGCCGGTCCCGGTTTCGACGCAGCAGCCGGTGCAGCGTGAACCGCGACACCACAGGGTTTAAGCGCGGCACGAAGCTCCTCCAACATGGCAGTGAGGGCTGCGCAGCGGGGCGATCAATCGTAATACTCTAGCCCCAGATGCGTAATGAGCTCTTCGCCCTGCAGATGGCGCAAGGTGTTCTTCAGCTTCATGAGCTGGATGAAGAGATCGTGCTCGGGATAGAGATTGGGCGCGGTCTGCGGGCTTTTGAAATAGAAGGACAGCCACTCCTGAATGCCCTTCATGCCGGCACGCTTCGCCAGATCGAGAAAGAGCACGAGATCGAGCACTATGGGCGCGGCCAGAATACTGTCGCGGCACAGGAAATCGATTTTGATCTGCATGGGATAGCCCAGCCAGCCGAAGATGTCGATGTTGTCCCAGCTTTCCTTGTTGTCGCCGCGCGGCGGATAGTAATTGATCCGCACTTTGTGATAGAAATCCTTGTAGAGCTGCGGGTAGACCTCCGGCTGCAGGATGTATTCCAGCACCGAGAGCTTGCTCTCTTCTTTGGTCTTGAAGGAGTAGGGATCATCCAGGACTTCGCCGTCGCGGTTGCCCAAAATGTTGGTGGAAAACCAGCCGGAGAGGCCGAGCAGCCGCGCTTTCAAACCGGGCGCGAGGATGGTTTTCATCAGCGTTTGCCCGGTTTTGAAATCCTTGCCGCAGATCGGCGTTTCGGTTTGCCGGGCCAGCTCCACGAGCGCCGGGATGTCGGCGGTGAGATTGGGCGCGCCGTTGCCATAGGGAATGCCCTCTTTGATGGCGGCATAGGCATAAATCATGCTCGGCGCGATGGCGGGATGATTTTCGCGCAGCCCCTGCTCGAACGCCGCCAGCGACTGATGCACCGGCTCGGGCTGCAGATAGATTTCCGTGCTGCCACACCACAACATCACCAGACGGTCGAGATTGTGCCGGGCTTTGAAGTCGAGGATGTCATCGCGCACCATCTGCGCCAGCTCCCACTTGGTGTCGGCCTGCTTGACGTGGGTGCCGGAAAGGCGGCGAACGTAATCATTATGAAACACTGCCTTCCACGGCTTGATGGCGCTGAGTGCATCTTTGATGGGGTCGAGATCCTTGCGGTCGAGCACGCCGGCTTTCCTGGCGGCGACATAGCAATCATCTTCAAAAATGTCCCAGCCGCCAAAGACCAGGTCATTGAGATTGGCGAGCGGCACAAAATCTTTGATCAAGGGTGTGCGCTTTTCGGTGCGCTTGCCGAGCCGGATGGTGCCCATTTGCGTGAGTGAGCCAAAAGGTTGCGCCAGCCCGCGGCGCACGGCCTCGACACCGGCAATAAACGTGGTGGTGACGGCGCCCATGCCGGGGATCAAGACACCGAGCTTGCCGGTGGGGGCCTTGATTTTTACTGGGGAATTAGTCAAAACTGCCTCCATTTCCTGAAAACAAATTGTTGTACAGCCTGTCATGATTTAACCATTGCAACCGCACGGCCCCACAGCGCCGCGCAGCCGGGCCAGACCCGGGTAAAGGCCGGGGTGGCACTCACTTTTGGGTGACGGGCAAGAGTTCGTTTTTCGAGCCGTTTTCCATCGCCCAGATGTGATAGAGCCGTTGAATCGCAGTGAAATTGGCGAGAATCGCGATGGCGATGATCACCCAGGTCAGCACGTGTTCGCCCAGGAGCGCGCCAAAACCGAGCGAGACCACCCGCTCCGGCCGCTGCATGATGCCAACCTTGCATTCCAGCCCCAGGCCTTCCGCACGGGCACGAATGTAGCTGACCATCATTGAGCCCCCGAGCGCCACCGCGACCGCCACCGGCCGCCAGAGCGCGCGCGGATCGATGTTGACATAGAAATAAGCCAGGCCAAAAAACATGAACACTTCAGAGTAGCGGTCGAGCGCCGAATCGTAGAGGGCGCCGAATTTGGTCACACGATTGGTGGCCCGCGCCACCCGGCCGTCGATGATGTCGAACGTTCCCGCCAGCAGCACGGCGAGGCCTGCCAGCCGCAGCTCGCCAATGGCAAACAGGTAGGTGGTGCCCACGCTCAACACAAAGCCGATGGTCGTAAACCAGTTGGGATTGAGATGGTGGGAGATAAAATAATCGACGATCGGGGTGATGAGCCTGAGATACCAGTTCTTCAGGCCGTCCGGTAAGATGTTGATTTTCACAGCAGTGTTCCATCCCTCTCTTGGTGAATAAACTCCCTTCTACCTTGTCCGGCCGGGGGCGCGAGCCTGCTTCGCCGCCCGGCCTCGTGAGGTGTTGCTCCCCGCCTGCGGCGTGGGGCAGCTTCCTGCGTTCCTGCGGCATGGCTGTCCCCGGCCTCAAAAATTTTCCGCAGGTGGCCGGCGTTCACGGCCGGCTGCGGCCTTCTCCGCACCCGCGATTACCAGCACACATTCGCCTTTGAGCGTGCGGGAGGCGAGCCGGTCGAGCAACTCGGAGATACGGCCGCGCATCACTTCTTCATGCAGCTTGGTCAGTTCCCGGGCCAGCGCCGCACGCCGGTCGCCCCAAACCTCCTGAATGGTGGTCAGCGTGCGTACGACACGCTGCGGGGCTTCGTACAACACGATGGTTCGGGGTTCGTGCTTGAGCGCCTCGAAAAAGGTCTGGCGGCCTTTTTTCACCGGCGGAAATCCTTCAAAAACGAAGCGATGGGTGGGCAAACCGGAAAGGATCAATGCTGCCACGAATGCCGTCGGGCCGGGAATCGCTTCGATGGGCAGCGCATGGTCAAGCGCCTGACGCACGAGATAAAACGCAGGATCGGAAATTCCCGGTGTTCCGGCATCGGTGATGAGCGCCACGTTCTTGCCGGCGGCGAGTGCGGCAATCAGACGCGGGGCGGCCTTCCGTTCGTTGAAGCTGTGGAAACTGACCGTCGGCTTGTGAATGTCGTGACGCTGCAGCAGAATGGCTGCGCGGCGCGTATCCTCCGCCGCGATCACATCCACCGCGCGCAAGGTTTCCAGCGCGCGCAGTGTGATATCCTGCAGATTGCCGATCGGGGTGGCGACCAGAAACAACTTCCCGACTGCGCCGGCCTCTCCGGCGAAGGCCGCGCGCCCCGAGCCCGGCATGGCCGGTTGTCTTTGCACGGCAATCATGGCCGCGAGGGGCAGGGGTGACGCGCAACCTTACTGATTGTCAATCTGCGCGCGCTGCAGCTTGCCGGAATAATCGACATAGATCGTCTTGGTTTCGCTGAAAAAATCGTAAACAGGCCAGCCGCCTTCGCGATGACCGTTGCCCGTCTGCTTCACGCCACCGAAAGGCAAATGCGCCTCCGCACCAATGGTCGGACCGTTGATGTAAGTGAGGCCCGCCTGCAAATCACGCATCGCCCGAAAGGCGGCATTCACGTCGCGCGTGTAGATCGAAGAGCTCAGGCCGTAGGGCGTGCCATTCAAGACCTCGACGGCCTCGGACAGCTCACGAATTTTGATCACCGCCAGCACCGGTCCGAAAATTTCCTCCTGCGCAATGCGCATGCCCGGTGTGACACCGCTGAAAATTGTCGGGCGATAAAAGGCGCCATGACGGCACGCCCCCGCCGTGTAAATTTCCCCGCCCGTCTCCAGCTTCGCCCCCTCGGCCCTGCCAATCGCGACATAACCGGCCACCGTTTCGCGCTGCTGAAAATTGATGAGCGGCCCCACCTGCGTATCCGGCTCGAGGCCGTTGCCCAGACGCAACTTCTCCGTCTCCCGCACCAGGCGTCTCAGAAATTCCTCGTGAATCGCTTCATGCAGAATCAGGCGGCTGGTGGCGGTGCAGCGCTGGCCGGTGGTGCCAAAGGCGCCCCACAACACGCCCTGCAACGCCAGATCCAAATCAGCATCAGGCAGCACGATTTGGGCATTCTTGCCTCCCAATTCCAGCGAGACTCGCTTGAGACTGCGACCCGCCGCCACCGCAATTTGCTTGCCGACCGCGGTGGAGCCGGTGAAGGAGATCAGATTAATCTGCGCGTGCTCAACCAGTGCCATGCCCGCCTGGCTGCCGGAACCATGCACCAATTGTATCACACCCGCAGGCAGACCGGCCTCCAGCAGCAATTCAACGAAGCGGGTTGCCGTGGCGGGGGTGTCGCTCGCCGGTTTGAACACCACGGTGTTGCCGCAAACGAGCGCGGGGAAAATCTTCCACGTGGGAATTGCCAGCGGGAAATTCCAGGGTGTGATGATGCCTGCCACACCCACCGGCAGGCGTACGGTCATGCAGAACTTGTCAGGCAATTCCGAAGGGGTGGTGAAGCCGAAGAGCCGGCGGCCCTCACTTGCAGCATAGTAGGCCGTGTCGATGCCCTCCTGCACATCGCCGCGGGTCTCGCTCAGGACTTTGCCCATTTCTGTGGTCATCAGGCGCGCCAGTTCCTCCTTGTGGCGCACCAGCAGATCACCCGCACGTTTGATGATCTCTCCCCGCTTGGGCGCCGGCGTCAACCGCCATTCTGCAAATGCCGCTTGTGCTGCCGCCACCGCCCGGTCAACGTCGTTGTGATTGGAAGCGGGAAACGTGCCAATGATCTCATCCCAGTGAGCCGGATTGTGGTTATCAAAACGCTCTCCGGAAGCGGCATCACACCAGGAGCCGGCGATATAGTTTTGAAAGCTGCGGGGCACGGCGACTCCGTTAACTTGTTGGCATTTGAAGGCTTGATGATAGGAAAAATTGCCGTAAAAGTCAAGCAAGCCAAACCGCCGTGAACGTGTGAAAACGGTCCGGAAACCATTTCCACCCGCGAGGATAACGTGTCTGCGGGCTGCAACTCTGCCATATACAGTGCCTCTTGCCGCGCTACGGCTGGATTTTCCCAACGGAATTTTGGGCGTCTGTCCCCGAACGCCAACTTTTTTTGATGAAGTGTTTCTGCGACCGCTTGGTCGTTGCAGAAGAATCCCGGGGGCATACGGTTGCAAAACCCCGGCACTGTCGAGGTTGAAACGTTTTTGGCGTGACACTGTTTGGCTTGTCCAGCCACGGCTGTCAAGAAAAGCGGAAACGCAGTGCCGGCCCAAAATTCACCGGGTGGAGCCCTGCGGATTTGCCCAAAACTGGTTCTACAGTTTTACAGGGCCGACAGGGCTGTCAGTCCCGGCAGGTGTGGCGTGACGAACTTTTGATGTTTAAAGACACGAACTGTTCAACGCAGTGAGAGGAAGTCTGCGGGCAGGAGCAGCGACAGCAAGGTACCCAGGGCGATGATGCTGATGGCGATCCAGCGTTCGAGGCTGGATTCCTCGCGGAAGTAAATGATGGAACAGAACAACGTCCCCATGGTGAGCCGCATGGCCCATGGGGCATAATCACTGACCCAAATCAGCAGCCCGAGCAGCAGTACGACGGCCAGGGGCAACAACCGGTTGGAAAACGGGGATTGCACAGAGGGGTTCATGCAGCCTTCTCAAGAGGTATTGCGAACACACTGTCTTTGGCGCCGAATCCCGCGCCTGTGACAGGCGCGGGCCGGGCGGTCGTGGACGGGCATTCGGGCGTTTCCAAGTCTCGCGGTTCACGCCGCGTTGAGCGATGTCTGTCTGCGAACTTGCAGCTTCGACCATACGGTCACGTAACGGCTTTACAGGTAGCCGAGGTTGCGCAATTCATTTTCGCGGTCGCGCCATTTTTCCTTGACGGCGACAAACAGTTCCAGGTAAACGGGCTTGCCGATCAACGCTTCCAGCTCTTCGCGTGCGAGCTTGCCCACTTCCTTCAAGGCACTGCCGCGCTTGCCGATCATGATGCCTTTTTGCGATTCGCGCTCGACGTAGATGACGGCCCGGATGAAATCCTTGTGATTGGGCCGCTCGATGAATTCCTCGACCACCACACTGGTGGAATAGGGTATTTCCTCGCCGTAGCGCAGGAAGATTTTCTCGCGCACGATTTCCGCAGCCAGGAAGCGCTCGGGATGGTCGGTGATTTGGTCGGTGGGGTAAAAGGCCTCATGCTCGGCGAGCCAGTTTTCCAAAACGCCGGCGAGCCGGTCGATGCCGTCTCTTTGCAGCGCCGAGATCGGCACGATTTCTTTGACGCCCGGGCGGTCACGCAGACCGGCAATGATGGGCAGCAGCAGCTCCTTGTTGATCTTGTCGATCTTGTTGATCGCGACGATGATGGGGCGGTTGGTGTCGGCCAGGCGGTCGAGAATCTTGGCATCCATGGCGGAGAGCACGGGGTCCGGCTCGATCAGCATGAGCTGCACATCCGCTTCACGCATCGCCGTGTATGCCGCACGCACCAGGGCATGCTGCAACTGGTAACTGGGCTCCAGAATGCCGGGCGTGTCAAAAAAGATCATCTGGCTGTGCGGCCGGTTGAGAATGCCGAGAATGCGTCTGCGGGTGGTTTGCGGTTTGGGGGAGACGATGGACAGTTTGAATTGGAGCAGGGCGTTCAGCAAGGTGGATTTGCCGACGTTGGGTTGGCCGATGATCGCCACATAGCCGGCGCGAAAGGGAACCTGCTCGCCGGCACCGGCGGAGGCGGCGACTGCTTCGGATGATTTCATGCTCTCGGAATTTCTGCCATTGCCGGAGGGTGCCAGCGACTCTTTGGCCTGCCACGCTGCTGCTGTTTTCACACTCATGGGACGAAGACGGAAACTAAAGTTGAACGTCCATGACGCGATACGACCCGCCGACCGTGGCTAGTCACCTGCAAACGTAGACGCTGCGAACATCCTGTGAGATGGGCGCGTTTTGAAACGGCGCTACGTTTATCTTTGTACCCACAGAATGTTTATTCGCCGAGAGCCGTGATAAATTTTTATTGCCGGTTTCGTCCCAAAAAGCCGAGACGCCGCGGACGGCGTCTCGAACATGCTGACTGTGTGTTGCAGTGAACAAGTCACTGCCGCGAAACTCTGCGGTCGAAAACCGCCACGCATGACCACGGCCTCGTCACGGGAGGGCTTTCATACCTTCCGCATCTGTTCGTTGCGGACACGATTCGGGTTGAGCGAGTTTGCCAGTTGCCTTTAGGTCCAAGCTCACGACCACCAACTGTCACTTCGGAAAATGGCGGGCGGGTGCGGCCAGGACACCCTCTTTCAGCGACGGGGGGTGCTTGCGCGCCGCGACTGCCGCCTGCGGCGTGGACGCGGAAATCGAAATAATCCACAGCAAACCACACAGAATCGTCATCATGACAGTCACAAAGAGAGACCTCTTCACCGCTCCTCCGCTAAGCTTGGTTCACTGCTCATAAGACAGGTGATCAATAAGCCTTTGCCATCAACACGCGCTGGGAGGAGGGCTTGCCGGTGATCAGGCAGCGCCCGGCCTCCTTTTTGCCCGCGAGCGGGATGCAACGAATGGTGGCCTTGGTTTCCTCCTGCAGGCGCTCTTCCGCCTCGCGCTCACCGCACCAATGCGCCCAATAAAAACCACCGTGTTCCTCAATGGCCTGCTTGAACTGCTCGTAGTCATCAATCACATAGGTGTTGCGTTCCCGAAAGGCCAGCGCGCGCTCGAAGAGTGCCTGTTGCATCGCCGCCAGCTCGCGCGGGATCTCCTCGGCCAGCACGGTTTGCGGCACCACACGTTTCTCCCCCAGGTCGCGGCGCACGAGCACCACCGTGCCCTGCTGCACGTCTTTCGGCCCGAGCTCGACGCGCAACGGCACGCCGCGTTTCTCCCATTCATTGAATTTGTAACCCGGCCGGTAGTTGTCGCGGTCGTCGATCTTGAAGCTGAACCGGTCCTTCCACTCGGCGGTCAACTGTTGGGCGCGCTGCAGCACCAGCGCCTTTTCCTCCTCCTTGCGCCAGATCGGCACCAGCACCACGGACAACGGCGCCAGCCTGGGCGGCAGCACCAGGCCGTTGTCATCGCTGTGCGTCATGATCAGCGCGCCAATCAGGCGGGTGGAGACACCCCAGCTCGTCGCCCATACATATTCGAGCGTACCCTGTTCATTGAGATACCTGACATCAAAGGCCTTGGCGAAGTTTTGCCCGAGATGATGCGAGGTGCCAGCCTGCAGGGCCCTGCCATCCTGCATCATGGCCTCGATGCAGTAGGTACGCAATGCCCCCGCAAACTTCTCCTTCTCGGTCTTGATGCCGGCGATTACCGGTATTGCCATATACTCTTCGGCAAACGTCCGGTAAACTTCCAGCATCTGCAACGTTTCCCGCTCTGCCTCCTCAAAGGTGGCATGTGCGGTGTGGCCTTCCTGCCAGAGGAATTCCGTGGTGCGCAGGAACAGCCGTGTGCGCATCTCCCAGCGCACGACGTTGGCCCATTGATTGATCAGAATCGGCAGATCCCGATAGGATTGAATCCACTTGCGGTACATCGACCAAATGATCGTCTCCGAGGTCGGGCGTACCACCAGCGGTTCCTCCAGCTTTTTGCCGCCGCCATGCGTGACCACGGCACACTCCGGTGCAAAACCCTCCACATGTTCGGCTTCCTTCTGCAAAAAGCTCTCGGGTATGAACAGGGGAAAATAGGCATTTACGTGGCCGGTATCCTTGAACAGCTTGTCCAGGCCGGCCTGAATTTTTTCCCAAATGGCGTAGCCATTCGGCCGGATGACCATGCAGCCCTTTACCGGCGAGTAGTCGGCCAGTTCGGCGGCGGCGATGACATCAGTATACCAACGGGAGTAGTCTTCAGATCGTTTGGTAATGCGTTCGCCACGTCCTGTTAGTTGCTCTTCGGTGGTTTTCGCGGTGTCCATGAGTCCTGAAATTCAAGTTTAAAAAAAGAAGGACAGCCATTTTCCGCATGCTGTCCCTTCCTGGGTTCTAAAAACTGGCGGCAAATATACCATTCCGGCTTGGGATTGTCAAGCCGAATTTCCTTGCGGGGTTGATATGTGGACGAATGAATACCTGCGCAGGATGGCTCTGACAGCCGGATGCGGATAAAGCTTGCGTGGACATATGGCAGGGAAGCAGTGGGCGATAGTGGGATCGAACCACCGACCTCTGGTATGTGAGACCAGCGCTCTGACCAGCTGAGCTAATCGCCCATGTTTTTTAATTGACGGGCGCCAAAATAGGGATTGAGGCTTCAAAAGTCAAGCGAAATGTCGGGCGGAGGGTGGCAAAGACGGCTGCGCGTGCAGGGGCTCAACCATAGCGCCCTTCAATATATTCCGCCGTGCGCGGATCCCGGGGAGTGAGAAACAGATCTTCGGTCCGGCTGTGCTCGATCAGCTCGCCGAGCAGCATGAAAATGCATTCATCGCTCACCCGGCGCGCCTGTGCCATGTTGTGGGTGACGATGACGATGGTATAGCGTCCCGCCAACTCGAACATCAAATCTTCGATGCCGCGGGTGGCTTCGGCGTCGAGCGCGGAACACGGCTCGTCCATCAGGATGATTTCTGGTTTGAGCGGCAGCAGGCGGGCAATGCACAGCTTTTGTTGCTGCTCCAATTGCAGGTTCGTCGCCCGCACATGAAGCTTGTCCTTCAAATCCCTCCACAGCGAGACATCCTGCAGTGCCTGCTCCACCGCGGCATCGAGCCGGGATTTCTCCAGCTCCCGGCGGCGGGAATGAAGACGCAGGCCAAACACGATGTTTTCGTACACCGAGATCGGCAGGGGATTGGGCCGTTGAAACACCATGCCGATGGCTTTGCGCAGCTCGGGCAGGGAGACATCCGGGTCGTAGATGTTTTTGCCGAGCAGTCTGATCTCGCCGGTGGTGGTAACGTTGCCGTAGCGCTCGTTGACGCGGTTGAAACAGCGCAGCAGCGTGGTCTTGCCGCAGCCGGAAGGCCCGATCAAAGCGGTGATCAACCCGCTTTTGACCTTCAGGTTGATGTTGTTGAGCGCCTGAAAGTTGCCATACCACAGGCTGAGGTTGGTGGTGACGATGCTGTAGGCTGCAGTTTCACTCATCCGAAGATTCCGTTGACATAATCATATGTCTTTTGGCTCGCCGGTGTGTCGGAGAAGATCACCTCATTGCGGTCGATCTCCACCAGTTCGCCGTTGAGCAGGAAGGCGGTGCGATCGGCCAGGCGGCGTGCCTGTTGCACGAGGTTGGTGACCAGGATGATGGTGATCTGCGAGCGCAGCTCTTTGAGCACGTCTTCAATGCGCATGGTGGTCACCGGATCGACCGCGATGGAAAACTCATCCAAACAGAGGATTTCCGGCTGATGGGAGAGGGCGCGGGCGATGGTCAGGCGCTGCTGCTGCCCGCCCGAAAGTTTGGTGCCCAGGCTCTGCAGCCGGTCCTTGACTTCGTCCCACAAGGCCGCCTGCCGCAGGCAGCGCTCGACGATCTCGTCCAGCTCGGCCTTGTTGCGCACGCCCGCCATGCGCGGTGCAAACGCGACATTGTCATAGATCGACAGCGGCAGGCCAACCGGCAGGGGAAACACCATGCCCACCTTGCGCCGCAGTTCGAACACGTTTTTGATCCGGCGGATGTCCGTGCCGTTGATCTTCACCTCGCCCAGCACCTGGCTGCCGGCGACGAAGTCGATGGTGCGATTGATCACCTTCAACAGCGTGCTCTTGCCCGACTGCGCCGGACCGATAACCGCGAGAATCTCGTTGCGAAAAACGTCCAGTGAAATGCCGCGCAGCGCCACCGTCTGGCCATATTTCACGACGAGATTGGAGATTTCGATCTCCTTGGGTTTCGACTCTTGCACGGCGATTCCTCTCACAAGGCCGCAACTTCTGCGGGCATGCAGCAAGTCAGAACTTCATTGTGGCCGCCGGACTCACAGCGCGAGGGCCGGGCCCGTTGCCCGGTGCGGGAAGGCCGGTGGACGGTTTTCACCATTTCTTGCGGGAACGAAGATAAACGCGCAGCCCAATGGCCAGGGCATTGACCAGCAGCACGGTCAACAGCAACACCACGGCCGTGCCGTAGGGCAATGCTTTCGGCACATCCGGCACCTGGGTGGAGATGGTGAACAGGTGCATCGACAGGGCCATGCATTGGTCGAACAAATTGTAGGCGAAAAGATCGCCCTCGGGAATGGCTTTGAAGAAGACGGCGCCGGTGAACATGATGGGTGCGGTCTCCCCGGCGGCGCGTGAAACCTGCAGAATGATGCCGGTGAGAATGCCGCTGATCGAATTGGGCAGCACGATGTGCCGGATGGTTTGCCAGCGCGTGGCGCCCACGTTCCAGCAGGCCTCCCGGAAGGCCTGGGGCACCGATGCCAGCGCCTCCTTGGTGCTGGCGATGATCACCGGCAGCGTCATGATGGCCAGCGTCAACGAGGCCGCCAGGATCGACCGCCCCATGCCCGCAAACAAAACGAACGCGCCGAGGCCGAACAGCGCATGCACGATGCTCGGCACACCGGCGAGATTGACCACCGCGAGATTGACGATGCGGTTGAGCCAGTTGTCACGCGCATACTCGTTGAGATAAACCGCCGCCAGCACGCCTATGGGGGCCGCGATCAGCAGCGAAATCCCGACGAGATAGATGGTGCCCAACAGCGGCGCCCAAATGCCGCCCGCCCGCATGCCGCGCACCGGATTGGAAAGCAAAAAGTCGATCGACAAAATCGGCGCCGCCTGAGAGAACAGATAGCCGACAATCATCAACAACGGCGTGATCATCAGCAGCGTCATGACCAGAAAGACAGACTTGGCCAGCAGCTCGGCGCGCTGGTTCTTGCGCACCATGGCGGTGGCGGCAAAAGTATGACGCGGGTCCGGTACCGGCGCAGCCGGCCGCTCGCTGGCCGAACCGGACGGCAGGTGAATCCCGGCGGCGGCAGTGCGGTTGGAGGCAGAGTGCGGTTGAGGATTCATGATCTTTCCAAATTGAGAGAGGCCATCTGCGAAAACAAGCAATCGGCCAGCCTTGTCATGCCTGGCCGCACGCCAGCAGCGTATCGGCGGGAATCATGTAGCCCCTCAAGCTGAAAATTGCGGCATCAAAGGCCGTGCTGAGATTGTCGCGCGCTCGGATACCGCGTCCGGCCTGCAGTCTCGAGCAGGGGATCGCAACGATCATTGTGGTTGCAACGCCGCAGAGGATCATTCATTTCGCCCAGCGCAGGCCGGCCGCCTGCTGCTGCAGCGGCCCGGTCCACCCACGAGTGATTTGCTTCCAATCTCACCTTCCCCGAATCCCGCGCACCACCAGGTCAGCGACCAGATTCACAATAAAGGTAATCGTGAACAGCAGGATGCCGATGATGAACAACACCTGGTAATGCTCGGAGCCCACCGGCGCTTCGCCCAGCTCCGCCGCGATGGTGGCGGTCAGGGTTCGCACAGAATCGAGCAGGCTGTGAGGGATATTGACAGCGTGGCCGGTGGCCATGAGCACGGCCATGGTTTCGCCGACACCACGGCCGATGCCGAGCAGGACGGCCGCCAGCAGTCCGTTCTTCGCGGCCGGCAACAGCACGCGAAAGACCACCTGCCAGCGGGTTGCACCCAGGGCCTGCGCCGCCTCGCGATACGAATCCGGCACTGCTTTCAGGGAATCTTCGCCGATGGAGACAATGATGGGCACGCTCATCAGGGCCAGGATAATGCCGCCGTTCAGCACGTTCAAGCCAATGGGTGCATCAAAGAGTTTGATGATGAGCGGGTTCATCACGGTCAGGCCGATAAAACCCCACACCACCGAAGGGATGGCCGCCAGCAGCTCAATGACGATTTTGAGTGTTTCTTTGGCCCCGGGGCCGCAGAACTC
Organism: candidate division KSB1 bacterium; assembly: GCA_034506255.1. Lineage (NCBI taxonomy): Bacteria > Pseudomonadati > Candidatus Zhuqueibacterales > Candidatus Zhuqueibacteraceae > Candidatus Coneutiohabitans > Candidatus Coneutiohabitans thermophilus. The sequence goes on from JAPDPX010000004.1 coordinate 556,611, forward strand.
CGAAATGAAAATCGCCGCCCCCAAACCGAAGGGTACGGCGATGAGCATGGCCAGAGCCGTGACACTGAAGGTGCCGGCCATCAATGCCAGAACGCCATAACGCTTGTTGGCGGCCGAGGTCGGATACCATTCCGCGCTGGTGAGAAATTCCCTCAAATCCAGCCCGGTGAAGAGATAACCTGCGCCCTCGCGGAACACGAAAACGAAAATCGAGGCGACAAAGATGATGGCGCTGATGCCGCAAAACCAAATTAACGCTTCGATGAAGCGTTCAATCAGCGTTTCGAAACGGCGGCGGTTCATCATTCAGGGATTTCCTGCACTTTCACTGCCGGCGCCCGTCTTGTGCGGAATCGGCACATAGCCAGATTCCTCCACGAGTTTCTGCCCGGCCTCCGAGTGAATCCAGTCCAAATAGCGCTGCACATGCGGAGCGGGGGAACCGGAGGCATACATGTACAACGGCCGCGCGATGGGATAGGTCTGATTTTGCGTGTTGGCGACCGTCGGGGGATATGCGGTTTCACCAGCGGCACGCGCCACGCGCAACATTTTTACCTCGGGGGTGGCGTACCCCATGCCACTGTAGCCGATGGCACAGGGTGTCTTGCCCACCAGCTCGACCACATCTTTGGAGCCGTTCATGTCCACCGAGCCCAGTTTAAAATCCAGTGTCTGGCCTTTGGCGTGACTGATCGCCTCGCGGAAATACTCGTAGGTGCCGGAATTGGATTGCCGACTGACGCGAATGATCTCATCCTTGGGACAGCCGGGATTCGTCACGCCCAGTTGCGACCATTTGGTGATCGTGCCGCCAGCCCCGTAAATTTCGGCCAATTGTTCCAGAGTGATCTCTTCCAGGGGATTGTCCTTGTGCACATAGACCGCCAGGGCATCATAACCGACGATGTATTCCACCGGCTCCCTGCCCGTGTTGGCGCGGGCACGCTCGCTCTCATCCGCATGAATCTTGCGGCTGCTGTTCGCCAGATCCACCGTGCCGTTGATGAGCGCGGCGATGCCGGTGCCGGAGCCGCCGCCGGAAACTTCAACGGAAACGGTGGTGTCGACCGTGGCGTACACTTCCGCCCAGTGTTGTGCCAGATTCACCATGGTGTCGGAACCGGCGTTTTGGATGGTCAATTTTTCGACTTTTTTGCCGCCTCCGCCACAACCGGGCAGCGCCCAGCCCATCGCCGCGGCGATCACCACCGCAAACCGCCAGTTGACAGAACAATTTTTCATGCTGCACTCCTCCCTTTCACGTGGTTAACTTTTGCAACCAATGCTGCCGGGTGTGTTGTCCCTGCCCGCGCCGCGGCCGCTCAGCTTTTTTCGTCGCCCAGGATGGCGTGCACAAGATCGCGGATGTGTGTTTCCAAATACTGATAGGCCTTCTCATGAGCCTGCTGCACCTCAGCGGGCGAGCCCTGCACCGTCGCCGGGTCCTGCACCTCCCACAAGATGCTCACCGTTTTGGTCGGGGGGGGTGGAAACGCCACCTGCGCGGCTGCGGTGAGTGCCACGATCACTTGATAGTGCTCGAGATTGACGATTTGATTGACGTACTTCGAGCTGTGTCGTGACAGATCGAAGCCTTTTGTGGCCATGAACTGAAGCGTGGCTTCCGCGAGAGGTTTGGGCATGATGCCGGCGCTGCTGAAGATGAACTTGGAAATGCCCAGGTGGTTGCCGATCGCCTCCGCCATCTGGCTCAAACTGGCATTGTTCTCATCCACGAACAGCACGCGAAAGACTTCCCCGCCCTTGTGCTTGATGTATTTGCCGGTGCACATGTACAGCACTTCTTCGCAGATGTTGCAGGCTTGATCGGCCACCCGCTCGAAGCGGCTGGCAATCAACATCAGGGGGGCAAGCGCCTCCAGCGGCAACTCGCCGTTCTCGCGCAGATGCACCAGCTCGGCATTGATGGCATTGCGGATGGCGTCGACCCGGTCTTCCATTTCCAGCGTGGCCAACGCCAGTTCCTGGTTCTGATCGATGAAGGCCTGCATGGCATTGCGCAACATCGGAATGGCGAGGTTGGCTATTTCCAGGAAGCGGCTGTAGGAGGGCTGCAGGGTCAGCGCGCTGATGCTTAGAAACTGCCGCGCGATGCTCTCGGCATAATCGCCGATGCGCTCCAGTTCGTTGTTGATCTTGATCACCGCATAGACGAAACGCAGTTGCCCGGCGACCGGTTGTTGCCGCACCAAAAACTCCAGGCACAGTCGGTCGAGCTCCTTTTCCATCTCATCGATGTATTGGTCGCGCAGGATCACCGAATAGGCGATTTGCCGATTGTGCTCGACCAGCGCCTGCAGACTCGCCTTGAGCGCGTTCTCCGCAAGCGTGGACATCTCGATCACTTTGCGGCGGATCAAATCCATATCACGTTGCAGGCTGATTTCATAATGGGAATTCATCTCCGCTTCTCCTTGTGCCCGGACGGTGGAATGGCCGTAAGGTCAAACGTGCCGGCGGCTGCGGGTGTCGTCCGCCGGGGAGACACCGGTTGCAGCTCACGCCGCAGCCTCTGTCCAAATCGGCGAGGTATATGTGAAAAATCCGTCAAAGAGTCAAGCCCCTTCCGGGAGCGGCCCGGGGCTCGGAGAAGGTGATGCGGAAAGCTCCTGTTTGCGGGCGCCACAGCGCTCAGCGGTGGCGGTGCTTGATGGTGCGTGCCTCCACCATGTAAACGACCTCTTCTGCGATGTTGGTGGACAAATCTGCAATTCGTTCGAGATTCCTGCTGACCAGAATCAGTGACAACCCGCCGGCAATGCGGCGTGCCTCGCCGGTCATGTAGTCGATCAGCACGCGCAGGATGTGCTGGTTGAGGGCATCCGCCTCGTCGTCGCGCCGGCACACGGAGACCGCCACCGTCGCTTCGCGATGCACGAAAGCATCGATGGCATCGCGCACCATGAGCTGCGCCAGGCCCGCCAGCCGCGGAATTTCCGGCGGCAACTCCAGCACCGGCTCCTGCAACAGCGTCAGGGTGTTGCCGGCGATGTTGACGGCATGATCACCGATGCGTTCGAGATCGTTGTTGATTTTGAGCGCCGATACCACCGTCCGCAGTTCGCCGGCTGTCAGGCGCTGGCGCGCGAGCAGAGTGACGCACAGCTCTTCGATCGCCAGCTCGCGCCGGTCGAGCTGCAAATCATCAGTGATGACTTTTTGAGCCAGCGCGGCATCGCGCTGTTGCAGGGCTTGAATCGACAACTCCACCGCCTTTTCCGCCAGCGACGCGAGATACAGCAATTCGCTCGGCAGACCGGCCAACTCTTCAAAATTATGGTGCAAGACTGACTTTTGCATGACACGTACTCGCGCGCCCGCCGAGTGCACCGGCGCTTGGGCTTGCCACAGCCGTCCAGGATACCGCCGATTTACGAAAAATAGTAACGATCACAGATTAGCGTGGCGTGAATGCTCCGTTAAGAGCAAGTTAAAAAATGAAATTGATCTGTGAGCGCACCTGCAAAACCGACTGCCCCCCTGTCTGCAGCGGCTTGTCCCACTCGCCATTGATCTGCAACCGGCTGCTCCTGCCGAAGTGGATTGCCGGTCCGAAGCGCACTCCGATAAATTCATTGTCCTGGCGGTCATCAGGTTCGAGATAACAAACACTCGCCGCCAGCTCCAGGGCATCCAGACCACCCAGGCCGGCGAGGGGATGACTCAGTCTGGCCAGCCAGCGCCCACTGAGATCCGCCAAAAGAAACTTGGCCGCGCTGCCGCCTGCCACCTCGCGCGCAAGTTTGCCGACCCCCACCCCGCCTTCAAGGTCGAATTGTGTCTTCTTGTCGTGGTGAAGATAAAGTCCGACATCCGGGGCGAGCAGCGTCTGCATGCCGGCGACAGTCACGTTGCCCCCCGCTGTTTGTGTGAGGCGGGTCACGCGATTGGCCGCCGCCGAAACGCCGATGTGCACGCGCTCACCGAGGGGCAGGTTGAGGCGGCCGGTGAGCAACTTGCCATTGTTCACAAAGTCGCTCTTCGGCCGGCCGGCATCTTCGCGAATGCCCTCCCCCGCGCCATTGGAAATATTCAGCGCAATCTGCAGCCCGCGCTCCGGCCGCCGGCCGAATTCCAGGCCAATTTGGCGGGCGGAAAAATTGTTGACCACCAGAAACTCTGCCGCTGCGCTGCGTTCGATCAGCAGCAGATTAGTGGAGGACCGCAGCTCCTCGCGCCACACCGGCACTTTGAACTGGCCAAAACGCAGGTAAAAACTGTTGGCCAGTTTGATTCTGCCTTCGGCGTCCTTGAGGCGCGGGCTGTTGTCTCGCACCTCGATCTGCATCGTGGCGTCGACGAAGGCATTGAGCCGTCCCCGTGCCGATAATCGGCCACGCCGCATGCGGAACCCATTGTCGGTCACCCGGCTGTCGCCGGTGAAATCAGGGTTGTAGAGGTGTTGCAGTTGAATGGAACCGGCGAGCTCCCACGATTCCGCATGGCGTGATTTGACTTCTTGAGAGAAATTGGAAGTGGCAGAAAGCAAAACGCATAATCCGGCTGCCAGGCAAGCACCGGGGCGTTGCTGCATAAATTCCTCCTCTCCTCAAATCAACAAGCTGTTGGGCACGCTTGCTGAATGCATTGTGAGTTGCGGAATTTTCGGCGGGATGTTTTATTCCATCAGCCGGAATCCCGCAGCCGCAGTGGGTGTAGTGAGCCAAAGCCTGGACAAAAAGCGACAACCACTCAGTCAGGTTAAAAAATTTTCAACAAATTATTAAGAAAAGAATAATATAATGTTATTGGTAGATTAAGAGTATGTTAAGAATTGCCTGGCCTCCTTGCTGCAGCAATATTTTCCAGCGAGGAACGTAACAGAAAAGCAGGCAGGTAAGCCAAAACAAGAGGAAACTGTCACAAAGGTGGCTTGTGTGGTGCTGTTCAAATGCAGTCTTTTTCAGTCAGGCATGACTCATGGCACTAAAAAGTGCCGACTGCATGGATGCCCCACAAAGGGGGGTACAATTTTCATTGTGGAAGAGTGCCGTAAGCGGCATGGCAAATCACAAATAAGGAGGGGGAACACCGGGATGGACAGTTGCGCGCCAACGCAGCACCTCCGGCCGCAGGCGCGGGGATCTCACAGAGAAAGGATCTGTCTCAATCTTTGATGAGATTGCGTTTCAGCGAAAAGCTGAATACTGAACCTTTGCCCACTTCGCTCTTAACCTTGACGTGGCTGCCGTGTGCTTCCACGATGTGTTTGACGATGGCGAGGCCCAGGCCCGTGCCGCCCACATCGCGTGAGCGCTCACGATCTACGCGATAGAAGCGTTCGAAAATACGGGGCAAATGCTCGGCGGGGATGCCGCGGCCGGTATCCGCTACGTAGATCTCGACCTCCTTCTTATTGATTTGATAGCCGAGTTCGACCCGGCCGCCAGGCACGTTATACTTGATGGCATTGCTGGCGAGGTTGGTGATCACCTGTGTCAGGCGTTCACGGTCACCCAGCGCAATTACTGAGCCGAGATCGGCGCCATTTTTCAAACTGACGGTGACCTCGTATTGGTTGGCCTGGTTTTGCAAATCGGGGATTTGGCGCGCCAGCCATTCCGCTACATCAAAATAGCGGAAGCTCATTTTCATCTCGCCGGATTCGATACGCGAGATGTCAATCAGATCGGTGAGCAGATTGTTCAGCCGGCCGGCCTGGCGATAGGCTTTTTCCAGGAACATGCGCTGCGTTTGCGGCTCGTTGACACTGCCATACAGCAGGGTTTCGAGATAGCCCTGCAGCGCGAAAATCGGGGTGCGCAGCTCATGCGACACATTGCCGAGAAACTGCGTGCGCATGTTTTCGAGTTTGTGCATCTGCTTCAAATCGTCGCGCAGTTTGGCCAGCATTTCATTGAGCAAATCCGCCAGGTCGCCGATTTCATCATTGGAGCTGCGCTGGAAGTGGGCGTCCAGGTTGCCCATCCTCACTGCATCGACGACTTCCGCCAGCCTGTGGATGGGGTCGGTCAGGCGCCGTGCCACCCAATACCCCGCCACTGCGGTGAGCAACAGGGCCAGGCTGCCGCCGGCAAGGATCTGCCAGCGCAGCTCCCGCACCGCTGCTTCAATCTCGGTGAGCGGCACCGCCAGGCGCAGGCAGGTTACCTGTTTGAGCAATCCCGTGCCGGCCCGTGCCGGCGCGACCAGCTTGGCGACATAAAACAAGCGGGTGGGAACCGTGTCGCTCTGTCGCTCTGCGCGGCCCATGCCCGTGGCACGCGCCTGCACCACTTCCGGGCGGTCAAAATGGTTGGTCAGGCGGTCAAGCGAATCGCGCGGCACGTGCGAATCAAAACGCAACACGCCGCTGGAATCGATCAGGGTGAGGCGGATGGCACCCGCGCCGGCATACTCGACCAGCTTGCCGTAGTCCAGCTCGCCGGATGGCGCGGTGAAGGCGCCATTGGCCAGCAAGAACTCGATTTCATCCAGTTGAATTTTCAACTGCTGAAACAGACGATCCTTGTAGTACCTTTGCAATTCGAAGTCGGTGATCACACTGGCGGCAGCGGTGATCAGCGCCAGCAGGGCAAGGTGTGTGAGAAACAGCTTTTTGCGCAGGGGAATCTTCATACGCAGCCGGACGGCCGGGGAAAAGTCATGACGCAGCGAAGCGGGCGCCTGCACCCGGCCGCCTCAATTCTCCGCCTTCATGCGATAGCCGACACCCTTGATGGTTTCAATCAAGTGCATGTTCTGTTCGCCGAGCTTCTCGCGAATCTTGCGAATGTGCACATCGATGGTGCGGTCGATCACCACCACGTTGTCCCCCCAGATTTCGTTGAGCAGGGTCTCCCGCGTGATGACACGGCCCGGTCGCTCCGCGAGGAACACCAGCACTTCGAACTCCTTTTTGGTGAAGGGCACCTCGCGGCCGCCGACACGCACGGAATAGTTGAGCGTGTTGATCTGCACCTCGCCGAAATTCAGCACTTCCGGCCGTCCGGCAGCGGGCGGCAGCGCGCGGCGCAACGTCATCTTGACGCGTGCCAGCAGCTTGCGGATACTGATGGGCTTGACAATGTAGTCATCCGCGCCCAATTCGATGCCCACCACCTCGTCGATTTCGCTGGCGCGCGCGGTCAGGAAGATCACCGGGATGTGCTGCGTCTCCGGACTTTGGCGCAGCTCGCGCATCACCTGCCAGCCGTCCTTGCCGGGCAGCATGACGTCCAGGATGATCAAATCGGGCAGGGCAGAGTGCGCCAGGTTGAGCGCCTGCACGCCGTCACGCGCCTGCAGCGTGGTGTACCCCTCGGTCTCAAGATTGTATTTGATCAAATCGAGAATGTCCTGTTCATCATCGACAATCAGGATTTTTTTCGGCATGATGATGCCCTCGTTTCATTGGTGGATGCCGCGACGATATTCGTCATACAGAATGTGAATCAGGCCGTCGGACAAGCCCACTTGCGGCACGTGGATTTCCGCGATGTCGGCCCATTTCATAATCGTCAGGTAAATGCGGCCGGCCGGGACGATGACGTCGGCGCGATCAGGCTTCAGCCGCAATTGTTCGATGCGCTCTGCGAGCGTGTGTGACTTCAGCAGGGCGTACAGCGCGCGCAGCTTCTTGTAGGTGAGCGGCTTGCCCTCGCGCTGCTCGGCGAGGCTGAAATACTTGTTGATGTTGCCGCCGGTGCCGATGGCCGCCAGCGGCCGGTGCCCCGCGGATACCGTTTTCACCCAGACTTTCAGCGCCTGCCAGGCGGAGGGCGACACCAAATTACCGAGCAGGCGCACCGTGCCGATGTCGAAAGAGGCCGACGCCACGACGCAATTTTCCGAGAACAGCGTCAATTCCGTGCTGCCGCCGCCCACATCGATATAGAGATAAGAAGTGCCCCCCTGCAGTCTTTCCGCCACATGGTTGGAATAAATCACCTCGGCTTCCCGCTTGCCCGTTATGATCTCCACGGCAATGCCGGTTTCTGCCCGTATGCGATCACAAATTTCGCGGCCGTTGGCCGCCTCGCGGATTGCCGAGGTGGCACAGGCGCGGTAGGCCAGCGGCCGTTGCGTTTCGAGCAGGTATTTGAACGCGATCATGGTCTTCAGCAAATCATTGGCCTTCTCTTCCGGCAGACGGCCGTGGGCAAACACCTCCGTGCCCAGGCGCAACGGCACGCGAATGAGGGAATCCTTTTGCACCACCGGCTTGGCGCTGTCGGCAACCACGTTCGCAAAGAGCAGACGCACCGCGTTGGAGCCGATGTCGATGGCTGCGAATTTCAACAGTTGTCCTCGCATGCTGGCATGGTTCATTAAAATGACCCGGACCCTGCACAAAGGGCAGGCGGCATCGTGCGGGGCTCCCCCTGCTTTTCAACTGCACCGGTCAACTGCACCGGCATGGCCCCGGCTGCTGGACGGGCCAGTTTAATGATTTTTTTCATCAAATGAAATATTCCGCAAGGTGCACACCATTGCGAGCCGGCGAGTCGCCTGCTCCAACAACTCAACCGCGGGAATGTGCAGCAACTGCACTGGGACAACAGAGCCGGCAAATAGCACGCCCCGCCATGATCATTTATAAAGTTCAAATGAAAAAAGAATGAAGAAAAAGTTAATTGTAGATGAAAAGTCCTCTCCCGCCTGCGGACTCTCCCTGGCCGCGAGAATCCGGAAAGAGCCCGCCCCGTCGGACACGAAAGCGAGGCAGCCCATGCCCGGCAGTTAACGCTTTTTTCATCTGTCTTTTATTCCGCCATGATCTGCAGCGAATATCTTTATACAGGAATTTCAATGGGACAGGTTGCCGCCCGACCATCCCGTCACCTCCTGAAGCAGTCAGATGCTGGTCTCGCACACCTCGCCACCTGCTCGATCTTCCAGTTTTTCAAGGTCACACCCCCACGCCAGAGGAGAGTTCCAGGTATGTCCCATACCGCGATCGCGAAATGCTCCCGGCTGGACGCCAGCCAGTCTCCTTCGTCTTCCTCACCCAGCGTTTCCTTCAAAATCACGGCAGCCGGGTCGCATGTCCGCGGCCAAATCATCTTGCAGGGTGCCATCACCGGAAAAAGCGTTTCCGCGCTGAAGAGTTTCTTCGAAAATATCACCGCCGCACCGGTAGCAAGCTGGCGCCTCGACATGAAGGGGCTGGAGCTGCTGAGTTTCGCAGGTCTGCGTCATCTCGCGCGTTTTGCCAGTGCCCGTCGCCGGAACGGCGCGGCAGTGCGGATTGTGGGCATTCACGAGAATATTTTTGCAACATTGCTCGATATGAAGCTGCTCGATCTGTTCCTCTGGGCGGATTGAAGCCAGAACCTGTTTTCCGAGGACGATCTGTTGTGAGCCAACTCTGCGATCTGTATGACCATGCCGGGAGCGACGACGACGCCATTGCCATTGCAGATGATTTGACCCTGGCCTGCCTGCTGCTGGTGAGCAGCGACCCGCAACAGGGCCTGGCCCGCAAACTGGAACTCGAATCGCAGGGCTACTATGTGATCTGCGCCCATCTTGCCACCGAGGCGCTGCAGCTCATGCAATGGATGCCCTTCGACCTGGTGATCGTTGATACAGTTTTGCCCGACATGCACGGCCTCGATCTCATCAGTCAGATCGCGGCGCGGACCCCGCACCTGCCCATTATCCTCGCTGCCCCCCCTTCTGATCTGGCACATGACTTTCGCTCCTGGACTGCCGATGCCGTTGTCGATCACACCAGCAGCGGGGCGTCATTGCTTGTCCACGTCATGACGCTGCTGCAGGGGCGCAAATGCGCACATTGACCCGCGCCTGCAGAATCTCTGAACTCCCTCCTGCACAGCCCCCCGGTCCAGGCATTAACCGATTTTTAATCTGTCAATCATTCCAGTTTAACTTTCGTGCGGTATACTGCCCGCGGGTTGCTTCAAAAATGTATCATTTCGCCTCATGAAGAAAAGGAGAGAGTATGATCACAAAAAAGCTTTTGTCAACCGGCGCGGCGCTGCTGGGTGCGGCGCTGGTGCTGGCCGGCACGCTGACCGCAGCGCCGGTCGGCGGTAAAATCAAAGGCCGGGTGGTTGATGCACAAACCGGTGAGGCCCTGCCGGGGGTCAATGTGGTGATCGAAGGCACGACCATGGGTGCCGCCACAGATATCGAGGGCATGTATGTCATCTCCGGCGTCGCTGCCGGCAAACATGTCGTAGTAGCCTCGATCATCGGATATGCCAGGCTGCGTGTGACGGAGGTCGAGGTGCAGGAAGGCGGGATCACCAATTTGGATTTTTCGGTTCAACCCGAGGCGCTGCAGGCGGATGAAGTGGTGATCGAAGCCGTGGCGTTGAAAAATACTGAAGCCTCATTGCTCAAAAACCGGCAGAAAGCCGCTGCGGTGAGTGATGCCATCAGCGCCGAAGCAATCTCGCGCTCTGTCAGCAGCAGCGCCGCCGACGCCATGGAACAAGTTACCGGCGCTTCGGTGGTTGACGGCAAATACGTCTATGTGCGGGGCCTGGGTGACCGCTATATGAACACCCAACTCAATGGCGTATCGCTGCCCAGCGCCAACCCCGATCGCAACACGGTTTCACTTGATCTCTTTCCCGGCAAATTGCTCGACAACATCGTGACCGTGAAAACGTTCACGCCGGACAAGCCCGGCAACTTCACCGGCGGAACAGTCGACATCGTCACCCGCTCCTATCCCGAAAAATTCTCACTGACCGTTTCGACGGCAACCTCGTTCAACACGCAAACCACTTTCAAAGATGATTTCCTGAGCGACCGCGGCGGCAGCAAGGACTGGCTCGGCTATGATGACGGCACGCGGGATCTGCCGGCCGTGGTGAATGGTTCAGCCAGCGTAATTCCGAGCATTGGCGCGGCCTTCAGCGATCCGCGGCAGGCATACGCCCTCGATCGCGCTTCCAAGGCTTTTTCCTCGCAGATGGCGCCGACGTTCAAGCAGGCGCCCATCGATCAAAGCTATGCCCTGACGGTGGGCAATCAACTGACACTTTTCGACCGGCCGCTCGGTATCCTGGGCAGCTTGAGCTACAGTCGCAGCCTCTCCTCCTACCGTAACGGCATCACCGGTCAATACCAACTCACCGGCAAGGTGAGCGAAGTCAACGAACTCAACAATCTCTATCTGTTGAACGACCGCCGCAGCACCGACGAAGTGTTGTGGGGTGGATTGGTGAGCCTGTCCTACAAATTTTCCAAGAATCACGAACTTTCCAGCAACCTCATCTACAATCGCAGCGGTGAATCGCTGGCGCGTTATCAAAACGGTACCCTGCCCCGCGACTTGGGGATGGGTACCTTTTATGAGACGCGCGTGCTGCAATACACCGAGCGCGCGCTCGGCTCCGCCCAGTTCAGCGGCTCGCATTATCTCGCCAGCCTGGCCAACCTGCGGGTGGAATGGACCAGCTCGCTGACCAGTTCATCGCAGGACGAACCGGACCTGCGCTACTTCAGCAATGATTACACGCCGACCGACAGCCGCGTGATCTATTCGATCGCGCCCTCCAACTACTCCCGGCCGGTGCACTACTATCGCAATCTCGATGAAGAGCAGTGGGAGTCGAATCTCAACACCACCTTGTCATTCAAGCAGTGGGAAGGGCTGACGGCCAACCTCAAGATCGGCGGTTTGCACAGCCGCAAGGAGCGCGTCTTCCGTGAGCGCCGTTTCGAGTTTCACCAAACTTCGCTGGCGCGCTATCAGGGCGACCCTGCCGTCTTCTTCTCGCCGCAAATGGTCGGCATTGTTGACAGCAGCAACGGGCGCTATCGTTTCGGCAACTACATCGTCGATGCCAGCCAGTTGGCGAACAACTACGACGGCGACCAGCAGATCAGTGCATTTTTCGCAATGATCGATCTGCCGCTGTTTGCCCGGCTGCGCTTCATTGGCGGGGCGCGCTTTGAGACCACCGACATTTTCGTCGCCAGTCAGGATCCCCTGAAGGCCACCGGCAAGCTGGTCACCAAAGACTGGCTGCCCTCCGCCAATTTCGTTTACGAGTTGCAAGCGAATATGAATCTGCGGGCCGCCTATGGCCGGACCCTGGCCCGGCCCACCTTCCGCGAGCTGGCCCCCTTTGCTTCGTTCGATTTTGTCGGTGATTTCATTTTCGTGGGGAACCCGGAACTCAAGCGCACGCTGGTGGACAACTATGACTTGCGCTGGGAATGGTTTGCCCGTCCGGGTGAAATCTACGCGCTCAGCGGCTTCTACAAACGCTTCACGAATCCCATCGAGCGCGCCATCGTCTCCAACAACAACCAGGGCCAGTTCCAGAACGTGGCCGAGGCGGTGGTATACGGCGCGGAACTCGAAGTGCGCCAGCGTCTGGATGTGATCTCCCCCATGCTGCGCAACTTCCAACTGGGAGGCAATCTCACGCTGGTGCGTTCCACCGTGGACATCCCAACCAAAGAACTGCTGACCATCCTGCAGCTCGATCCCGAAGCCCGCGGCACACGCGAGCTGCAGGGCCAATCGCCATACATTCTCAATCTCGATGTGTCATACGACAACGTAGTGACCGGGACGGTGGCGGGTTTGTACTACAACGTCTTCGGCGAACGTCTTTCGGAAGTCAGTCTGGGCGGCACACCCAACATCTATGAGCAACCACGCGGCACGCTCGACCTGACAATTTCACAGCGCGTTTGGGGCGGGATAACCGTCAAAGCCGGCGGCAAAAACCTGCTCGACAGCAGCGTACGCAAGGTGCATCATTTCAAAGGCGTGGATTATGTTTCCCGAGAACACAAATTGGGGCGGACTTTCACCCTGGGCCTGACGTACAGCGTGGAATGAGGCACGCCGCCGGACGGCTGGCAGCAAGCACCCGGCCGGTGATTCCCCTCTGAGACGCGGCGGTTTTGCAGCAGCGCAGGACAAGAGGTTGCGAGTTTCCTTTTCATCATGAAGCGAGAGACCAGTGTGCTTGCGGGCCAACCCACCCGCAAGCCCTGGTCTCGCATCGCGCCCGCAGATTCCGCCCTGAGGGTTTGGGTTTCCGACGCGAGCCCGCCGCTCGCATCCATGCAAAGTGAACGATCGGGCAGCCGTCAAGGCAGCCGATGACAGTGATATATAAGGAGCATAAAGCATGAAAGCATTTTGCCTGCTTCTCACCTCGGCGCTTTTGACGCCAGTGATGGCACAACCCCAATTGTCGGATTGCAAACGGCTGTTTGAAAATGCCGACGCCTGCCGGGCAGTGAGGCTGGTGGACAGCACCTGGGTGGCAGAGGCGTGGGACGGCGGCTATGCCCCGGGCGAGGAAAAATTCCTCGGCCTGGTGCTGCAGCGAACCATCCCCTTCGAAGGCATCCATCTGAGCCTGTATGTTGGTGTCGATGCCAGCGGCACGATCACAAAAGTGGTCGTGAGCGAAACGCCCGCGGTGGAAGAGGAATTTCTCCGGCAATTTTCCGGCCGCAGCCGGAATGACAGCCTGTGGTTGGCACAGCGGACCGAAGACTTGTTGTTCGTGCCGGCGCCGATCAAAGCCATGCGTGGTCGTGAGCAGCTTTCCGCCGCCATCCTCCGGCATCTGCAGACCGCCTTGCAAGCGGTATCGCCTCCGTTCCGATGAGCGCGGCTGCGAATGTTGTCCAACAAACCATCTCTCCAAACTCGCAAGGGAGGTCCTTCATGTACCGCAAGGTTGTACCATTGTTACTGAGTTTGCCAATCTTGATCTTTGCCCAAAACCGCCCGATTGTCAATGTCACGGATGCCAGCATTGGTCCGGGGCAGAGCGTGACCTGGACGGCGGATAACGTCTATCTCCTGAACGGCTTCGTTTTTGTTGAAGAGGGCGCGACCCTCACCATCGAAGCCGGCACGGTAATCAAAGGCAAGCCCGGCCAGGGTGAAAATGCCAGTGCCTTGATCATCGCACGTGGCGGCAAGATTTTCGCGAACGGCACCGCCACCAACCCCATCATTTTCACCGCCGAGGCCGATGATGTCACCCGCTTCGACGATCTGCCGCTCGATGCCCGCGGGCTGTGGGGTGGTGTGATTATTCTCGGCCGCGCCCGCATCAATGTGGCCGGCGGGGAGGAAAACATCGAGGG